>JAZDFO010000034.1:0-8542 GCA_043807785.1 Microcaldota archaeon
GGAGTGGGGGAAGGCGAGGGGCTTGGGGACGGAGAGGGAGTGGCATTGGCTGAGCAATAAACGCTAATCATGTTCCAGTTGTTGTATTCATTGCTTTCGCCGACGTTGCCGAAATAGTCTGCAAAGGCGTTAATCGCCTGCCATCCGGCGTACAGGCACTTGAATGCGGAGTTGTTCGACTGGTTCTGGCCGGGGTTGAGCGGCGCTACGAAAAAGCTCAAATTGGTTGACTCGTTGTTTATGACCGTATACGCGTAGCCCGAGCTGGAGTTGCCAATGTTGGAAGTCGTGAATTGGACGGTAATGGTTTGCCCTACAGCCGGTGCGCTGTCGCTCAGCCACAGTTGCGAAACCACGAGGTCCGGCAGCGCGCTCGCGAAAGGCGCGAAAGCTGCAGCCACGAACATCAGGAAAACCGCTCCGCCGAACTTCATCGCTACCACCACCGGAATTAAACAATGCATAACTGCCTTCAATCCTTTTTAAAACTTGCCCATCATCGAGCCAGATTTCTTATCCGCCCTCCTGCCCGCCTTGCGGCCGCGCAAATTCCCTGCCTCCCACACAATTTTAAACGCGCCCGCCCTTTGTTCAATCATGTCGGAAAAGGGCTGCGAGAGCATCTTCGCAACAGTTAGCAGGAAAATCACTCCGTCTGCCCAAGAGGCGCGGGAAGAGAAGAAATTCGCAGCGTGGGCAATCCGGCAGCTTGCACGGAATTTGCCCAAGGGCGCGAAAGTCAATTTCGTTGGCTCCGCCGCGCGCGACACGGGCATCCGCGGCGACCGCGACATCGACTTGTTCATCGCCTTCCCTAAAAAGTACAGCCGCGACGAGATTGTCGAGCAGACCAAGCGAGCTGCCAAGGCAGTGCATTCGGACTGGCAGATGCACTACGCCGAGCACCCTTACCTTCAGGCGGTGGTTAAGGGCTTCAAGGTCGAGGTCATCCCTTGCTACAAGTTTTCCCCCAACGAGCCGCTCGCGTCCGCCGTCGACCGCACGCCTTTGCACGCGCTATACCTGCAAAAGCGGCTTTCAACGCGCCAAAAGAGCGGCGTGCGCGTGCTCAAGGCGCTGCTCAAGTCTGCCGGAATCTACGGCGCGGAGTCCGAGGTCGAGGGCTTCTCCGGCCTGGTGTGCGAATACCTGGTTCTCAACTACCGCTCGCTTTACGGCCTGCTCGCTGCCGCGTCAAAATGGCAGCCTCCCGTAGTCCTGGACATCGAAAACGCTTACGACGAAGACCAGGCCGCCTTAAAGGCAAAGTTTGCTTCCCCGCTGGTGCTCGTCGACTTCGTGGACAAAAACCGCAACGCCGCAGCAGCAATCAGTGCAGAAAGCGCCGCCAAATTCATCCTGCTTTCGCGCGCGTTCCTCTCAAAGCCGTCCTTGACATTCTTTGCGCCCCGCCGCAATTCTTGTTCCAACGCACAAATCGCCGCCGCCGCAAAATCCCGCATGGACTTCGTGGCACTCGAATTCCGCAAGCCACCTGGCGTGGTCTCCGACATCCTCGTCCCGCAACTGCGCCGCACGCTGCGCTCGCTTGCCAGGCACTTGGAGCTTTACGGCCTGCGCGTCTTTGATTCAGCATCGGCTTGCAGCGAGGACTCCTGCGTCCTGCTTTTCGAGCTCGACGGGCTAAATGCGCCAAAGGTCGTGCGCCGCAACGGGCCGCCGGCGTGGATGGCCCGGGACGCGGCAAAATTCATTGCGCTTCACTCGCATGCGCTTCGCGGGCCGTATGTTTCCGCAGACAGGCTCGTCAGCGAAGAGCCCTGCAGCCGGGACGCGCAGGGCTTTTTCCAAGGCGTGCGCGAAAACCCTTCGCGTTACGGCGTCGCATCGCATTTTGCCGCCCCGGTTGCCAGTTCGCGGTTTAGCTGCGGGGCAAGCGTATTAAAGCGCGCAGAGGGTGACAAACTCCTCTCGCAATGCCTGTGCGATTACCTCTTCCGGAAGGAAGCGTTCCTCTAGGTGGTGAAAATGGCTGAGAAAATCATTGTGTCCGTGCTGCAAACGGTGCCAGGCTACCGCAGCGTCGAGCACAAGGGCCTGGTGTGGACTTCGACCGCGCGCAGCAAGAGCATAGTCCACGACTTCGTCGCGGTAACGCGGTCGTTTGCCGGCGGAGAGTCCCACGCGTACCGCAAGATGATGAACGAGGCGCGAAAGGACATAGTCCACGGCCTTGCCGAGCAGGCGCGCATCCTTGGCGCAAACGCGGTGCTGGGCCTGCAGATGAACTCCACGCAGATAATGCCCGCGACAATCGACATTTACGCCTACGGCTCGGCAGTCGTCATCGAAAAAGAGCGCCGCAAGTGATATTGCTCTTGGTCGAATACCCGGCGCGCATGCTGTACCTTTTCGGAGTAGTGCTAGTCCTGCTCTCCGCAATCGCGCTCTTCGTTTTTGCCGTCTACCGCATGAAAAGCAGGCGCGAGTCCGCGCGCGACGAAGTTCTTGAGGCGGATTTCGAGCGCCAGCAGATGGGGTTTGCGCGGCACGCAATCGAATTGGAGCTGCAGTCACTGGAATCCGGCGCGCAGGATGATGGCAAAGCCGGCGTGTCCGTTTAGCTTCGACTGCTTACGCCTCATGCCCTGTATCGGATAGCTTTGAGTATCGGTTAAATCCGGGTTGCGGCCAAGCCAACTAATTCCTTCGCTAATCCCGGCGGTTGCCTGCAAAACCGTGTGCAAAACTCCTGCAAAACCGTGCAAAACCTTTATTACCCTTGACATTGCACGACCCTACCGGGCAAAGAGTTTCAAGGTGGTCTAGCTTGAAGCCCTTCGTTGCCTGCGCCTGCGCGTTGCTGGCATTCGCCAATGCCGCTTGTGCGCTCTCCGAGTATTCCGTGCTCCTTCCCGAGCTTGGCCCTTCCATCCTCAAGGCAGTCGCCATGCCGGTTGACTGCGGCTTTGTTTCGGCAATCGACCTGGACGGCCTTTCGGTTGCCCAAGGCTCGCGCTTTCCCGCCAGCATTGCCTTCTACGATTCGGCCAAGTCAAGCTTGGGCCGCGCGCGCCTGGTCAATTCCGTTTCCTGGTTTGCCCGCACGCAAGGCTTTGCCTACTACGCTGCGCTTGCGTTGTGCCACCACTACGCGATAAGTGCAGTCAACTCCGCCTCCGGAGCAGTAAAGTCGTCGCTGGAATCCCTCGACGCGCAGCTGGCGCAATTCGATGCCCTGCAAGACGAGTCCGACGACTACGCGCAAGGAGTGCGCAACGAAGTCGCGGAAATCCGCGCGCACGTCGATTCCGCAAGCTCCCAGGGCAGTTCAATGGGACAGAAGCTCGTGTCGTGTTCGCTTTCGCTGCGCGCGCTCAACGAGGACTATCCTGCAAACATCGCCAGGATGTCCGTTGCCGGCGACCTTGCAGGCAGGGATTCCGTGCTTTCGCGCGCGTTTGCGCTCGGCACGCGCATCGCCACCGCAATCGAGGAAATGCATTTTGCGAGCGTCCGCCAGCAAATCGACCTCGAGCAGGCATACCTTGCGCTGGCGCAGGACAAGTCCGCCGCAGAATCAGAGTCGCTGGCCGAAATTCCGGAGTCAAGCGAATTCCCGGACCTCGAGCCTTTTTCAATGCAATCCCGCCGCCTCGACGATTTGGCAGAGCGCGCCAGGCTGTTGGGAAAGCAGTCTCGCGAAATGCTTTCCTCCAAGCAGAATGGCTACCTCGGCAGGTCGTTGGTGCTCGGCAGGCAGGCGCTGGCACTATTGGATGAAATCCATGCGGCATCCGGAGAACAATTCGACGCAGCCATTGGCTTGAAGTCGTCGCTGGACAAAACGGTAAAATCGCTTGAAGTTGAGGCGAATGAAAAAACCGCGCTGCGGCAGTCAGACCCGCTGGCGCTCGCATTTTTGCAGTCGCAGCTTGCGCAATACGATTCCCTTGCCGCAGCCCCGAGTGGGAAAACCATTGCCAAGCAGATTTCCGCATTGCTTGGCCGCACCGGGCGCCTGCGCAGGATAATCGCGTATGCGGATTCCGATGACTCGTTCTTCTACGCGCTTGCGGACGCCAAGGCAGCCGCGGCAAGCGCGCTAAGGCTGATTTCCAGTGCGCAAAAGGACGGCCTGCAAGTCGAGATGCAGTCGCAGAGGCTTTCCGCAGTTTCCGCTTCCCTCGACGCACTGTCCGAACCGTCCGCGCAGGACTACCGTGCACTGTCAGAGGCGTCGGCTGCAGCCGGGGAAATGAGCTCGCAGGTCGAGGGCATTGCGCGCGCCGAATTCGGCTCCCTCGAATCCGATTATGCATCCGCTAAATCCGTCGAGGGCATGCTGGGCGCGCAGGACAGGCAAACGCTGCAGTCGCTTTCAAGCATTTTTTTGGGCAGCCGCCTCAATCTCCCGCAGGCAATCGGGAGGCTCGCGTCTGCCCGGGCGTCGCTTGCGCAAATCCTCGGCCGCATCGGGGCAAGCGCTCCCGAACTGCTGCGCGCAGAGCTCGAGAAGGGAATGGCCGTGGACTATTATCCTTCGCCGGCGGATTTCGGACGGTCTTACCGGACTCTCGTGCGCGTGAGGTTTGAAAGCGGGCTTTCCCTCGAGTCCGGCGAGGCAGTGAGAGTAAAGCTCCCGTTCCCGTCAAGCGGGCTTGCAGTCGCCAACTCGTCTGCCGGGCTTTCAATTTCTCCTTCAGATTCCGGGGCCGTCGCGGTCTTTTCCGGCGTGCGCAAGGGCGGGTATTCGGCGTGGGCTTATTTCGATTCCCCGCCTGCAACGATTGTGTCCGAGTCCGAGCGCACGGTTTTTGCCTCGCAAGCCATGGCAGAGAAGGAGCGCAAGGTCGTTTATCGTTTAGAGCAGCCAGGAAAGCCGGTTTACCGCATGTCGCTTCCCGCCGGCGCGGGGCACACCGTCTCATCCGCAGCCCCTTTTGCGGACTCGTCCGCCGAGGGCGTGTTTGCCGCAGAATTCGACGCTCCTGCCGGCGAAGGCTCGTTTGCCGTCCGCTATTCTTCGCCGCACCCGTTTGAAGCCTCCATTCGCCGCGAAACCGTGCCCGGAGCACTGGATGCGCCCGAGTCGCTCGTTTTTTCGTATTCCGTCGCCAACGCCTTCTCCGACTTGGATTCTGTTGATTTGTCGTTCGAGGAGACTCTCGCCTGCCAGCCTATCGGCATCGAGGCAGCAGGCGAGGGGTTGGCGGCAAACTACGAGGAAATTGCCGGCGTCCTCTTCGTTTCATTGCATTCCGAGAAATGGCAGCTTGGCTTGCGCAAGTCGGCGGTAGTCCGCGTCAAGTGCGGAGGCTTGGCCGAGGGTGCGGTCAAGCTCAAGCTCGCAGAACTGCAGGCCCGGGCTGCGGCGCTTAACGATTCGTCGCTGGAAAAGCCGTTTTTTGCCGCAGCGTCCTTGGCCGAGCAGGGGAAATGGAATTCGGCGCTCGACTCGGCGTACTCGCTGGAGGCGGCCATCGAATCCAAGGAACAGGCAGCTTTGCCCAACGCAGTTGGTTACCTGCCGCTGCCGTCCCCAACCATTTATCTTGCTCCGCCTGCCGCCGCAAGCCAACCCGCGCCCAGCCCTGCATCGGCGGACTTGGAGCAAAAGCTCTCGCTGCTCAAGGGATATTCTGTCAGGCGGCAGGGATTTGCGCAGGCCGCCGCCGGCTGCGGGTCGGCTTTCTTTTCAGCCACCGCCTCAAAGCTCGCCCTCGCCAAAACCGCGCTGGCCGCGTCAAAACGCCTTGCAAGCGCGCTTGCAGACCTTGACGGGATGCTCGCTTATGCAAACCAGGGCCAAAAGCTTGCCGCCCATCCAATCGAGTCGATTTCCGCCTTGATTTCCGACGCAGAATCCTCCAGCGCGTCCCTCGTTTCCATGAACTCGGAAATCCGTTCCATGGCAGAGGCGGAAGTGAATTCCGCTTCCCTGCGCGTCGCGCAATTCGGGTCGCCTGCGGACATTGAGGCGGCAGCCGCGGCAAAAGAAAGCCTTTCCGCAGGGCACTTCCTGCAGGCCTACGAGCGCGCCGCGGCGGTTTCCGCAACAGTCCCTCCCGGCAAAGCCGCCAACCCCGCGCAGGAATGGCTTTGGCTTGCCCCCATCGGCCTTGCAGGCGCGGCAGGAATCGCCATAGCCCGCGGCAAGCAGCCATCCAAGGTCGATTGAATGGCTTTCGCGAGCTTTCCGGGGTTGCGGCTTTTGGGCGGCCGTTTGCCTGCCCATGTTGCGGCATCCTGCGCCGCATTCATTTCGGCGTACGCCGCGTTCGGTTCAGTCGCGCCGGTTGCATGGCTTGCAGCGTATAGCATCGCGGCATCGGCATTTCTCGTGCCGGCATTCGAAGGCTACCGGCGCAGCGCGCGCGTGCGCGAGTTGGAAAAGGGCCTGCCAATGGCATTGTTCTTGATGACTTCCCTTCCATCCGGCGCCCCGTTTGAGAAAATGCTGCTTGCCGGTGGCGGCGCAGGCGGGGAGGCAGGGCGCGCGTTTGCCCGCGTTGAAGCGCTGATGCGGCGCGGGCTGTCGGCGCAGGAGGCGCTCGCGGTGGTTTCAGCGGAATGCGGCTCCCGCGAGTTTGCGCGCATGGCAGGCGTGCTCTCGTCGGTGTATTCCTCGGGCGGCATGCTTTCCGACGCGGTTGTCGAGCTGGCCAACGATTCCCTCGAGCTTTCGCAGCTTGCCCGCGAGTCGCAAGCAATGCTGTCGCTGCAGAAATATACTATTGTTGCCGCTGCAGCCGTGCTGGTGCCGTTCATCATCGGCTCGGTGTTCGCCATGGCGCAGTCGCTTTCGCTTGCGTCTGCGGATTCCGCCGCGGCGCACAAAATCCTGCCCCCGTTCGCTTTTGCCTGCCAGGTGTACTTGCTCGAGTTTTCGGCAATCGCGTCGGCGTTCATCGCGGCGGGGGAAGGGAACATTAAAAAAGCGGCGCTGTATTGCCCTATCATTGCCCCGGTTTCGCTGCTGGCGTTCCATGCGGCTGCGGGGGTTTTGGTGTTGGCATGAAAGCGCAAGGTACCCTTGAATATCTTCTCATGCTCGGCACGGCAGTAGCCCTGGTAACTATTATATCGTACTTCTTGAAGACTGCCCTCACCAAGACATCGTAAAAAAGAGGGTTGGCTAATGCTAGTGGAAATCCGTGAAGTCGAGAAAGTAAAGCTCAAAAGCCCCGTAATCGTCGAGGGCTTCCCCGGCGTGGGCATGATAGGCACGATTTCCGCGTCTTTTTTGGCCGACAAGCTCAAGATGAAGCCCGTCGGCTACATCCAAAGCTCGCACTTCCCGCCGATTGCGGCGATTCACGACTTCGTGCCCATGTCGCCGGCGCGCATCTACGCAAGCGAGGAGTACAACCTCATAGTCCTCTTCTCCGAGTTCATGATTCCCGCCGAGGTAGTCTATGCCCTCTCCCAGCGCATCATCAAGTACGCCCAGGACAAGAACGCCTCCGAGATATACTCGCTTGCGGGAATCGCCTCGCCGACTCCCGACTCGAAAATCTACGGCATCAGCTCGAACAAGAAGATGGCCGACAAGCTGCGAAAAAGCGGCGTTGAGCTGGTCCGCGAGGGCGCAACGCAGGGTGTCAGCGGAATCCTGATTGCGGAATGCGCCAGCGAGGGAATCAACGCCGCAAACCTGCTGGTGCAGGTCGACGCGCCCATGGCGCCAGTGCGCGCCGCGATGCTGCTTTCCAAGCTAAAAGACATCATCGGCCTGGACGTCGACGTCAAGCAATTGCAGGCGGAAGGCAAGGCCATACAGGAAAAGATCGCCGACAGCATGAGCAAGATAAAGTCCATGCACGCCGACTACAACGAGATGCAGAACAACCCGGCCTATAGCTGAGCAGGCTAACAATTCTTCTGCGCGGAGACTCAACCGTTAAGCCGTCTTCCTTTAGGCGTCGTCGTCTTCGTCGGCTTCCGCCGCCTCGAGGTCGGCCTTGCGCTTGGCGCGCAGCGTGCGAAGGATGTCGAGCTCCTCGCCTTCGATGCCCGCCGGCGCGTCTCTGCCGTCAAGCCCGCCATAGACTTTAGCGTGTTTTTTCCCAGCCATTTTCAACCAGCTTTTTTGCCCTAATGTTTTTTGCCGTTTGCCTGCCTAAATTAATCCTGCCTTAAGGACTTCAATTTGCGACCTTCTTAAAAGGCTTTCCCACGTGCGTGCAGCCTTTCGTGCCGCAGACGTGCAAGCCCTTGCCATAGTCTTTCCGCGTAATTCTAGCCGCGCACGTTCCCGCGCACACGTGAGTGAATTTAATCTTGTCCATTGCTTTTTGCCACCTGTAGTGGTTATCCCCACTTTCACGGCTTTTAAACCATGCGTTGAACTTAACCCCCGCGGGTTTGCGGTTTTGGCGGGCATCGGCCGGTTTTGGCCCTGCCTTGCCATCCGTCGTGTTTTCGACGCAAAACGCTTATAAATCCGGGCCGCCAATATGAATGCGATTGCAAATGCAGGCATATTCTGTCCAAAATACTTCTGTTGATGCCCTCCGGTGGCGCGCGCACGGACAGCGCTAGCCACTCCTGATACTGAAGCAATCCGCCTGTGCCGTGC
>JAZDFO010000035.1:0-3935 GCA_043807785.1 Microcaldota archaeon
AGGTCATCGATGGGAGTTTGCTCGCTTTCGATATATTTTTGCACCGATTCCAGATACTCCAGCTTGCCGTCTGCAACATCAACCGCTGCAGCCTGCCCGGTATCATAAACGTGCTCGGTCTTGATGTTGGCGAAGTTGAACCAGCATTCCGAGGTCAGACCGTATTCTATCATGCGCTGGAGGCCCGTGTTGAAGTTGACGCCCAGGTCGCTGCGGTAGGTTTCCACGATGGAAGCGAGGCGGTTGTGGTACGCGCCGCTTACAACGTTGTTGACGCGGTTGGCCTCGCTGCGCCCAAGCGACACCACCACCATAAGGCAGATGAGGAAAATCATGGTGCCGACTAGCGGGGCGGCAATGAAGGCCCGGCGGGAACGTGCCATGCAGGCAGCAAGGCGCGGCGGGTATTAATTGGTTTTGATACAAATATGCGGCGTTACTTTTGGCTTAATTTCTTGAGGATTGCCGGAAGCTCCTTGAGCGGCGTCAAATCCATGGCGAATTGCCGCAACGAGTTCGACAACGACAGCATTGCCCCGACGCCCTTGCTGGTCTGTTCAAGCATGAGCGAGGAAGACAGCCGCTGCAAATCAAGCAACGGCACGGCATGCGGGTTGCTCAAATCATACAACTCGGAGGCGGTAATGTCTGTTGGAAACTGGCCGTAGCATTCGGCGTCGTGCGACGAAAGCGCGTTTAGGTGGGCGGCAAGCTCGTGTTTCAGCCGGTTGATTTCATCCAATTCCGTTTTTGCCGCAGGAGGCTTGGATTCGTACTTGATGGCTACGACGACTTTTTTTGACGACGACTCGTCATTGAGCGCGTTGCCCTCGAGGATGCCGTGCTCGATGAGAAAAGAAACTATCTGGGCGCGCACGCCAATGCGCTGCAAGTCGCTATTCGATTCGAGGAAAAACTTTTTTTCCATAAGCCATTACCATGTGCTTACGCCGCGCCAGCTTAAACAAGTGCCGTAACCATTAGGCAGTGACAATGTTTAACTAGCCTTGCATCCGGTGGGGCTAAATGCGGTCGCGCCGGTCGCGCACGAAGGGTTTCGCGCCGTTCATCGAGCCCATGAGTTGTTCGAGAAGTTTGAAATTAGGGGAAGCACTGCTTGGCCTTGCCTTGCGGCGGTGCGAAGGCGGCGGGCAGGGGACGGGGCGGGGCATGCAGCCTGCAAGGCGCGGCGGGTATTAATTGGTTTTGCATCAGCGGAAATGACGCCCCGGAAGGAATACAGAGAACGCTAGTGCAAAATAATCCATGAACATCTATGATATTTACGACCCCACAATTCATTCCGATTTCCGGGTAAAAGAGGTTGACAGCGGGTTTCTAATTAGAATCAAACGGAGTAAATATGTAACGAAAATACCAAATCAAACCAGCCCTGAAATAGCGTATTTAAGCGGGGTTATCGCCGGCGATGGTTCGTTCCATCGTTCACGCCGGAAGGGAATTCGTTTCCCTAGAGTAAGCATAGTAATTACGAACAAAACCAGCAGTTTCCTGCAATACATCAATGAAATTCTTGAAAAAAACTTCAACTATGGAGGAAACTTCTTCAAAACCAGCGGAAGAGGATGCTACGACTTATTGATACAAAATAGAGTCATTTTCACTTATTTTTCAAGATATATTAAAATTCCAGTAAGCAAGGAACTGGATTTTCCAAGCATCTTCACCGAACCGAATGAAATCAGGAATTTCATTGCTGGCTTTTTCGACACGGATGGATACTATAGCCGGGGCAGTTTTGGCATAATGCTTTGGGAAAAGTCGACACCGGCTTTGGAAGCGATAAAGCTCCACCTCAATTCATTTGGAATTGAAACGGGCAAAACATACCATGGCGCGATAAGAGTCGCAGACAAGACATATTATAGAGTATCCATGAGAGTTCGAAAGAAATCGTCTGCGCGGTTCTTTCAAGAAATACCCATCCGGCATCCAAAATATGAGTGGGCCCGTGGAGAATCGGACTCCATATCTCCTGTGTTTTCCCGTTTTGGAGCAAACGCTCCGAAACTGTAAGACAGGCGTCTCACCAATCGACTTCGGGCCCAAGAGTGAGGAGTAATGAATGGCTGCCAAGAAATAAAAACCGCGGCAAATGGAAGCCGGCCCGCCGGAAAAAGGCTTTTATAGGACAGCCAGGTTAAGGAGATTTAGGGGGGTCGGCATGGAGAACGTGATTGCGCAGTTGTTGAAGCTCGCCGCGGCAGTCGTGCTGGCGGTGCTGGCGCAGTATTTGGCGATACGCGTCTTCGACAAGTTCACTTCACGCATTGATGAGATGGCGGAGTTGAAGAAAGGCAACGCCGCAGTCGGATTGGTGCTCGGCGCGATAATGGTGTCCGTGGCGATGATTGTGGCAGGCGGGGTTGCTTCAATGGTGCCCGACAACACTGAAATAGTGAAAGCCGATTTTTGGGGCAGCATGCTTACGGGAATAATCAGCCTCGCCGTATCAGTGGTTCTCGCGATTGCCGCACAATTCCTTGCAATCGGCGTCTTTGAGAAGATGGCGGGCGATATTGACGTGCAAACCGAGCTCAAAAAACGCAACATGGGCATCGCGGTCCTGCTTTCGGCGATAATAATCGGGATGGCGGCAATAGTTTCGGCAGGCATACCGAAATTCTAGGGGCAAGACTGTGGGAAAAACACTTGTCTTCGACTCGTCCACCCTGATTTCTCTTTCCGAGACGTGCAGCACCGCCGCGCTCGGCTTTCTTAAAAAAAGGTCGGGAGTGCGGCTTGCCGCGCCGCAGGCGGTTTATGAAGAGAGCGTCGGAACGCCGTCAAGGACACACAAGTTCGGCTTTTCAGCGCTGAGGATAAAACGCTTGTTCTCCAACGGCGTAATCGAAGTGCCGGCAGGCGATTTGAGGCAGGAAACGGACGCCATACTCCAGGAATGCAACAGCCTGCTCGCCGTTGGGGGAAGACCACTCAAACTCATTCACGAAGGCGAGGCGGCATGCATTGCGCTGCTGCAAAAGACAGGCGCACAACACCTGGCGATTGACGAAAAGACGCTGCGGTTGATGGTCGAATCGCCAAAGAAAATGAGGAAGCTTCTGCAAGCCGAGTACAGCCAGCCGATAGAGGAAAACACTGCTGCGCTCAAGCAATGGGAGGCAAAGACCAAAGGAGTGAGAATCATCAGGTCGGCGGAAATCCTCGCAACCGCAGCGCAAGAAGGCTTTTTCCGCCAATTCGGCGCCGACGAGCAGGACGCCTGGCACGCGGCGGCATACGCGTTAAGGAACGCAGGATGCAGCCTTTCGAGCAGGGAACTGGCGGCGTTCGCCCAAATAAGGGCTTGAAATGGACTGGGCGGGAATCGCACCCGCGGCCTCATCGTTGCGAACGATGCGTTCTGCTACTGAACTACCAGCCCAGAGCAGAGGGTTAGAGGCGGCGAGATTTTTAATTACATGGGGGAGACACCCCACAGCCACCTGACGCACTACGGCATTTGCAGGACCACGTGCCCGCCAAAACGCGTAAACACCGCAGCAGCCTTCGGAAACCTGCCGGCGAGTTCCGCAATCTCTTCATACGACAGGCAAGACACGTCAATCTTCACAACAACCACCTAAAGGAGGGAAATGGACGGAAGGGATATTAGGCGACACCCAACACCCCAGTTCCCCTAATGCGGCACGTGACGCGAACAAAGGGTTTGGGTGAATTGCCAAACCAACAACACCACACCAACACACGCTCGACAGCACAACAATAACAAGTTAACAACAACATCCTACCACCAAACCCAACCCAAACCACTGCGACACGTGACGCGCAAAAACCATTTGGAACGGCCGCAACCAACAACCCACATAACCAAACAATCAATCAAAAACACCATCAACAAACAATCCCACAACATCACTACAATAACAGAAATTATTAGTTAGGCTTAA
>JAZDFO010000036.1:0-16140 GCA_043807785.1 Microcaldota archaeon
TCGGCGCATTCGACGTCCTCCACTTGGGGCACGTCACTTTCCTTACACAAGCCTCGCGGCTCGCCAAAACACTGGTCGTAGTCGTCGCAACCGACAAGGTAATCCGCAAGGTCAAAGGCCACAAGCCGTATTTCTCACAGAGCGAGAGGCTGGCTCTTGTCGGCAGCCTCAAGTGCGTCGGCAAGGCAATACTGGGCGACGAAGGCAACACAATTCTCCCAATCACTTGGGAAAAGCCGGACGTCATCGCTCTCGGATACGACCAGACCAAGACCACGGCGGCACTGCGCAAGGAACTCGCAGCCGTAGGGCTAAACCCCAGGATTGTGCGGCTCAAGGCGTTTTCGGCGGCAAGGCACAAGAGCAGCAAGGTCAAGCGCTATTTTGAAAAAAACATTTAGTGACAGCGTTTCGGTGCGCACGATTGCGGGGCTTTGAAAAACAGCCCTAAAGCATGAACCCGCTGGCGTCTTCTAGCAGGCCTATTCCGTCTCCAAGCGGCCGGCCGGCAAGCCTCGCGCCGTCGGTTTCCTCGTCCACGGCCTCGACGAAGTGCTGGTCGTAGCGGAATTCGCCGGTGCTCTCGAACAGGAAGCGGTGCTTGCGCAGGGTGCGCAGGCGCAGCAGGAGATTGTCTTCCTTGTCCAAAAGCACCCAGCTTTTCCTGGAATTGTCGCGCTCGAGCTTGCAGCCGTGGAAAGTTCGGTAGCTTCTGCGCTTTGCGTCAAAAAACACCGCATTGGAGGGCGTTATCGAGCCCCACTCGCGGCTGGGGGAAAAGCGGAGCGAGAAGTAGTCAAGGCAGCTGTTGTCGGCAAAATATACCCGC
The DNA here is from genome assembly GCA_043807785.1 of Microcaldota archaeon. Classification (GTDB taxonomy): domain Archaea; phylum Micrarchaeota; class Micrarchaeia; order Norongarragalinales; family SBBD01; genus JAZDGU01. The sequence continues at coordinate 830 of JAZDFO010000036.1, forward strand.
ACCCAGTTCCATGGCACGAAAGGCCCGACCGCGACGACCTTCTGGGCGTAGCATTCGCCGGAAAACGGCTTGCCATGAAGCGTTCCGGAAAAGCGCAAAAACAGGTTTGCCATCTCGAAGCCGAACACGCTTGTCGAAAAATGCCCCAGCTCGAACGGCTTTCCAGACGCCCGGGCATGCAATTCCACGTCGATTACCTGCCTGCCCTTGTCGTGCAACAGGAACTGGTATGACGGGTATTTGCCGACGAAGTCAACGCGCTTGCCGTCGCTGATTATGCCGTTTTCGTGCATTCCCGCCGCAAAAGCCGACGAAAAGCCCCCGGAACGCTTTACGCCGCCGCCGAGGCTCCAGTAAACGCACGCCAAGTCGCACAAGTCGGGCTTGCCGTGCTGCGCCGCGAGCCTGTTGCCGTTGATTGCCACCGAACCCTCTCCCCGGCCGAAAGTTGCGATGAACTGGCGCTTGCGGATTGGGTCGCAAAAATAGAGGAACCAGTATTCCTTTCCGAAAGTGGGCAGCTCCTGGAAGCCGAAGAACATGCGGTCGGGAGACGAATAGCGGCGCTTTTTCCCCAAAAGCAGCGACATGGGGCGAAGCTCTTGTTCTAGCGGCCAGCGGAATCCGTGGAAAAGGCGCAGCTGCGAGTACGGGATTTTCGGCAGCAGCCGGGAAAGCGAAACCAGCGCATCGCCTGACTTGCCCATGGAAATTGCAACGCGCTCGCGCAATAAAAGCGTTGGGTCAGTGCGCCGCCGCCTCGTTTTTCAGGGCGACGACGAAAAGCCACCCGAGGAATACCAGCGCCGTGATCGCCAGCCCGTCGAGGGCGTAGGACTGGGAAAGCAAGTATAGCAGCAGCGCGCCGACAATCATCCACAGAAAGCTCTCGTCAAACACCAGCTGGTAGCTGAAAATCCAGTCGACCATGCAAGGTTACCGCATGGAAAAACATTTATTGGCAGCAGGCGCAAGATATTGCGCAGCCTTGCGCGGTTATAGCAACGGCACAGGGTATGCAACCGTAAACTGCCGGGCGGGCGGGCGCAAAGCTTTTTAAAGATTTGACGGCTAAAAAAGGGATGCAGTCGAAAGGCTAAACATGACTGATTCTTCGCAGTCAAGCGTCCAACGAGCATGCGCTGTTTATGCGCATGGGCGGAGGGCGTAGTATAAGAAAACATAGAGGGGGATTACTGGAATGGCCAACAAACCGCACATTAACCTGATTTTTACCGGGCACGTCGACCACGGCAAGTCAACGCTCGTGGGAAGAATCCTTTACGACACGGGGGCATTGTCCGAAAACGACTTGCGCAAGCTCAAGGAAGAGGCAGCCAAGATGGGCAAGGCGACATTTGAGTTCGCCTTCGCCATGGACCAGCTTAAGGAAGAGCGCGAGCGGGGAGTCACCATTGACATCGCCCACCGGGACTTCAACACGCAGAAGTACTACTTCACGATTATTGACGCCCCCGGCCACAAGGACTTCGTCAAGAACATGATTACCGGCGCATCCCAGGCAGACGCCGCAGTCCTAGTCTGCTCTGCCAAGGAAGGCGTCCAGGCCCAGACCATCGAGCACGCGTTCCTTTTGAAGGTGCTCGGAGTCTCGCAGTTCATCATCGCCATCAACAAGATGGACGCGGTGAACTACGACCGCATCAAATACGAGGAGACCAAGCAGGCCCTCACGGCGAAAATCAAGCCCATGGGATACCCAGTGGACAAGATTGCGTTCATCCCCGTCTCCGCGTACATGGGGGACAACGTCAACAAGAAGAGCGACAAGATGCAGTGGTACGCCGGCCCGACCATGGTAGAGGCGTTCGACCTGCTTAGCGAGCCGAAAAAGGCCACCGACAAGCCCCTGAGGCTGCCGATACAGGAAGTATTCACCATCACCGGCCAGGGAACAGTGCCAGTCGGCCGCGTCGAATCCGGCATACTCAAGCCGAACATGAGCATCATCATCATGCCCGAGAACGTCACCGGCGAAGTCAAGACCATTGAAATGCACCACCAGCAGCTCGAGCAGGCCATCCCCGGCGACAACGTCGGCTTTGCCATCAAAGGCATCGACAAGAAGGCCATCAAGCGCGGCAGCGTCGTGGGAGAACCATCCAAGCCGCCGACGGTAGTCGAGGAATTCACTGCCCAAATCGTCGTGCTAAACCACCCGACTGCAATCGGCAAGAACTACACGCCCGTATTCCACATCCACACCGCGCAAATCGCGTGCACGATAACCGAAATCCTCGAGAAGAAGGACCCCAAGACGGGCCAGACTGCTCAAAAGAACCCGGACTTCATCAAGACCGGCGACGTCGCCATCGTCAAGGTCAGGCCCACCAAGCCCATAGTCGCAGAGAAATACTCGGAATACCCGGCGCTGGGCCGCTTTGCAATGCGCGACATGGGCCAGACCGTGGCAGCCGGAATCATCCTCGAAGTCGTGCCAAAGAAGATGTAGGGCGCAGAAATAAGGGGAAACGGCCCATTTGCCTTCTCCCCGTATTTTCATTTTCAATAGGTCGTTTGGATACATGAACCGCGCAAGAATAAAGCTCGAAAGCCAGGACTACGACGAGCTCGACACAGTGTGCACGCAGATAAAAGACATTGCCACCAAGGCAGGAGTCGAGATAAAGGGCCCGATTCCTTTGCCCACAAAGACTCTAAAGATTTCCACGCGCAAGACGCCGTGCGGGGACGGCTCGGACACTTACGAGAAATGGGAGCTGCGAGTGCACAAGCGGCTAATCGAAATCAAGGCCGACGACCGCGTCCTGCGCGACATCATGCGAATCAGGATACCGCAAAGCGTGCATGTGGAAATGCACCTGAATTAATTCGCGATTCTAATTGGAGGGGGAAAGGCGACACGCATGGGGGATACGTCCCCCAGAGGTGTCCGCGGACATCATGCGAATCAGGATACCGCAAAGCGTGCATGTGGAAATGCACTTGAACTGATTCGTCTGCCATACAAGACTTTTCATTAACCGCTTAGCCGATAGCAGGCGGCGTTCACACCGTGTGAACGAAATGTTTATATAATGTGAACAACATATTCACGCCATATGAACATAACCGAGCTTTTTTCGACTGGAGAGAGGCAGAAGATCCTCGGCTACCTGCTCTCACACCCGTCACAAGGAATGACGATGCGCGCGCTTGCAAAAAAACTCGGCCTGAGCGCGGGCCAGATCCACAAGTATTTCGCAATACTCGGGAAAGAAGGGCTGTTTGAACAAGGCAGGCTCAAGGAAGGCCCCCTAATCTCATCGCTGAGGCTGCTGTGGAACGTAAAGAGAATCGAGGAGGCGGGTGTCGTGGGAATCATCCGGCACCGCATCGGGGCGGTTGCCGGAATCGGATTGTACGGCAGCTGGGCGTCCGGGACGAATGCCGAAGGCTCAGACCTCGACTTGTGGGTAAAAACCGAGGCCGAGCCGGAGGACGACTTGAAACTCGCCAAGGCAAGGAAAGAGATTGAGTCAAGGCTTGGCGTTCCAGTGGACGTCGTGATAGCCTCGTCACAAAGGCTTGCGCGTTTGAGGGAAAAGAGCGACGCGTTCTACTTCTCGCTTTACAACGGCAGGGTATTGTGGGGTGAAGGGCTGTGATAAGCTTCGAAGAATGCATGCGCGAAGGGCTGCTAAGAAGGATGCCGCCTTCGAAAAAGGAGGCGGAAGATCAACTGCAGAAGGCCGCAGTCCTCCTCGACGAGGCGAAAGCCGCGTTGGCGGCGAATCTCCCCAACTCCGCAATGATGACCGCGTATACCTCTGTCCTGGATGCAGGAAGGGCGCTGCTTTTCCGGGACGGCTACCGCGAGAAGAGCCACGCCTGCGTCGGAAGGTATCTTGAAGCCAAATACTCCAGGGAAATCGGAAAGACTGACATCTATCTGTTCGACGAATACCGGGACAGGAGGCACAAGACACTATATTCCGGCGACTATTACCCGACAATAACAGAGGCAAAGCGCGTCGTTTCTTTTGCGCAAGGATTCATTGAAAAAGTCCGTGCGTTGCTCAAGCCATGAATCGTCAGAACCTGTTCCTGTAGCCCGATTGCGAGAAGTCCTCGTCCACGCTATAGCGTTCCTTCACTGGTTTGCCGGTTTTTTCGGCAGGGGCAGTGAGCCTGCGGAACAATTCGTCGCTCGAAAACGCTGCCTCCTGGCGGGAAGGCGTCAGCGCCGGGGGGTTGGACGGCTGGCTCCCGGATATTGCGTAGAAAACGCCTGCAACCGCCGCCGAAAACAATACGATGGAAAAGGCAAAGCTCGTGCTCGGGCGCACCGCCTTGGATGCCGTGAGCGCGGCAGTCGCGGACCGCTCGGTTAACGCGGTGGTGAAAAAATAATACGCTCCCGCAAACAGCAGGGCAACGGCCATGAAAACGAATTCCCTGCGCACTGGCTATCCGCACCTCATCGTCGAAACCATGTAGTCGGCAAGCTCGAGGTCTGGGGCGAGAGGCGCGGAAATTCCTGCGACATAGACGAGCCAATAGTCCGGGCAATGGTAGTAGGCCTGCTTGACGAAGACCGTGTCGTTGGCGTCAACGGGGTTGGCAAGCGCCAAATTCACGATGAACAGGTCCTTGCCGTCCTGCAAGAAAGAATCCGCCGTCGTGTTTGCAGAAACTGCAGAATCGATTATCTTTTGGGCGTTCAACTGGTCGGCGTCAATGACGCGCACATCAAAGATTTCAGAAGAATACGGGGCATAATATGCAGAGAAGCGCAGGCGGATATCCAGCGTCGGATCCAGCTGTGCAGAATAGCCTATGGGATAGCGGATTGAAAAGCTGTCGTTCTGGTCGAAATACTCGATGGTCTTGATGAAGTATTTTGATTCAAGCCTTGCCACTTCTGCTTGCCGCAGCGCGGTCGCATTCGGGCGGAAAAGCGGCGTTTGTTCGAGTACCTTGGGCTGCTGGGGCGCAAGGAAAGCGTAATAGGCCAGCACCGCCGCACCTGCCACGAGCATAACCGCGATGATTACGTTTGAAGCGGATGAAACGCGCTTTGCTTGCTTTTCCTTTGCCGGCATTGTGGTTCACTCGCACAACATAAATTTCAGGGGCTTAAAAAGGGTTGCGATGGCACGACGGAACACAGGCGCGCAGGAGCGCTATCTCCTGATTTCGAATGACTTGAACTTTCCCCCGGCAGGCTTCCATTCCACTTCCAACCGTTCTACGCGGTGGAAACCCCCGCCCTTGCAGGACTCCAGGAATTTCTCGACCTCGCCGCGCTCGCCCTCGGCCTGGATTTCGACCGCACCGTCGGCAAGGTTTTTCACAAACCCCAATACTGCAAACTTGCGGGACTGGCCCAGGATGAAATACCGGAAGCCCACGCCTTGGACTTCGCCGGAGACGATTGCGCGGGCGAGCTGTTTCAAATAACTCACTAAACACGGGTTGCCGTTGGGAATTTGGAGCCCACACGCTTTGAGAGGGACAATTATTGAGAGTGCGCCTTCTCAAGAAGGTCGAAAAACGCTCTGGACGGGGCATGGGAAAGCAGGACATTTCGATAAACCTTCGACGCAGCCACCTTGTTTTTCAGCAATGTGTTCATGGCGTAATCAGTACTTGACCCGCGAATTGAAGCGATTCCGGAGATGAATTTAGATGATGCGCGCGCGTAAGGGTCCAGGTGGTCGCCAATGTCGGCGCGGATGGCAGATTCCGCAAAACTCGGATTGACCGCCAGTTTGTTGCCTAACTCGAGAAAAACGCGCCCGCTGCGAAGATAACGGGTTTTTTCCGACCCCTCGAGTTCCTTGGCCTGGGAAAGCAATTTTTTCCCGTGTGCGGTGAAATATTCGTGCTTGCCCTCCAAGAGCTTTATCACGTGCGGGCCCAATCCTTCATAGGCAGAGCCAAGCGTGCGAACCATTTCGCGGTTGAGCGTTTCCAAGTGCTCGGGGTTGCCAATAACGTAGTGTAAATCGCGTTGGATGTAGTCGCGCTTGCGGCGCAAAAAAAAGCTTCCCAAAGTGCGCCCAACGCGGCGGAAGAAACCAATGCGGTAGAGCGGCTGCTTCTCCTTCGCCTGCTCGTATATATCGGCTTCAGGTCGTACTGATTTGGGACCAAAATATTCCGCCATATGGGAAAACCTCAAGGAGTCGAGTCTGCGACTGCATTTGCGGCAGATTGATAGTGCCGCAGCATGTGATGGGCAACTGGGTCCAGTTCGCGGAATGCACGGCGCATGGCTTCTCCGAACTGTTGCGGGTTGGCGATAATCACATCCCTGACAGTCAATTTTCTTCCGCCACGCTCGGTCATGATTTCGGATCGTTCAAAGTGTTTGGCTAGACGGGCAGCTAAGGCAGGAGTAAGCAATGCCTGCTGAATGTGGGTTTCCGCCCCGGGTGTGGTCAACCGGTCGGTAAAACGGATGGAGGTAGCAAGGGAATGGAATTGCCGCACTTCAGGAAGGGTAGCGCCGCCATGCTTGACGATGCCATCGCGGTCTTCAGACAAATACGACCGGAGCATCTCGCCGGCTTTGGGATTCGGAACGATGTCCTCGTGGTTCCGTAATGCAACTAGCATGTCTCTGGCAAAAGTCTCTGAGTCTTGGCGGGCCATGGCAATAACAGTATCCCTCATTGCGTCGGTAGAGTAGGGTTTCATGCTTTCCCGGAACCCGAACGCACGAGTCGTGGTACTCTGTTCGGTTAGTTCACCGGTTCCGCGGGTGTATCGCTGGATATTCCTTTCAACTGGCTTCAACCTCATGATGCAACACCTTGCGGGTTTGGAATCCCCGCTGCTTTTCTTAATATTTCAATGCTCCCACCGTACCTTCCTTCGTCGAAAGCTTGCTGCGCCGGCTTGAGCGCGTCCTCTACGGCCTGCGGGCAGCCGTCGTTGTCGCACCACTTACGGAAGCGTTCGAGCAAGATTTCAGAGGCATCCCTCGGGATGGTTTTCACCAGGTTGCGCTGGTCATCCACTTGGACGCCGGTTGCGCTTTGGAACTGCGGGGTGCGGAAGTCGAGTACAGTGCTGGACGACTTGACTTTGACCGGATCCGCCACGGAATCGACGTCCACGAGCGAATTTGCGTCGAACAACGACGGGATGAATGTTTCAGCGATAACGCCCTTGTTGAATGCCGTTACCAAGTTGTATTGTTGCTGTTTTGCCAGCACCAGCCCCTTAGATAGGTAAATGCAGGAGTCTGCGGAGTCAGGGCAAAGCAGTTCGGCATTGACTCGGCTTGTGCACTGGCTTAGGTCGGATTCGTCGCGGAAGCAGTATTCCTGCATGGAAGGAGGCTGGCTTTCGCGGTTGTTATAAACCAAGATGTGGTTGCCCAGGCGGTAGTCAAGTTCGGCGCGCACCGGGCGCATTTCGACGTAGAACAGGAACGGCGCAATCAAGGCCCCGAGCGTTTGGACAGTGCGCGAAACTGCCAACGCGCGCTGGCTGCGCATCATGCTGTTGAAGCTGGCATAGCGCGCACGCGCTGCCCCGCTGGTTACCCCGTCGATGTCGTTGGCAACTGCGCGCGCCACATCGTCAATGCTTCCTCCAGTCCTGCCGATTCCGTCAAGATGCTGCCGGACTTGACTCAAAATTGCCCCTTCGTCGGCCGCGGCAACGCCACCTGCTACAGGGGCTGCTATTCCGGTACGCGCGCGAACACGGGATGTGACTTCGGTTATAACGTCGGCGGTTCCTGCCGGCCGCAATGAGTTGATTGCAGTCTCGTCGTAATTGCGCAGGAGTTTGACGAGCTCCTCGTCCGTGAAGAACGGAGTGCCTGCTGCCGAAAGGCGCAGGTCGAAGGCGGTTGCGCGCCCGGGGGTCGTAAACTCTTTTTCAATTAAAGCCTGTATCTTAGTAGTATCAGTGGTTTGCTCAAGATATTGCTTGAGCGTGACCATGGGAGCCTTTACTCCTGGCGGTTTTGGCAAAGGTATTGCCATCCCTGGGATGGCTTCATCTAGCCGGTTAATGACCTTTGCCCGAAGCTCTTCGTTCCCGGGTTTTCCAAGTGCGTCGAACATGCTTTTCATGCGGTCTGCGGCGGCGGCACTATCTGTTACAGGCGTCAGCGTCGAAGTCTGTGCCATGGCGTCAAAGAGCGCCCGCCGTTCGTTGGCAGGGTTGAGCGCGCCGGCGCCCATGAGGTCTTCGACATAGCTCTGCACGCGATATTGAGAACTGGAACCGGTTACGAGATTGTCGAAGTTAGTTGGCGCGAGCGTTCCCGTACGGGGTGCTACGCGATCAACACCGGTTTCCCTTGCAAGGCGAGAAAGCGCACGGGATAGGACTTGTCTGTTTTCCTGTATTAACGGCGTGGTGAAGCGGCCCACCAAAGTGTTCGCCTCGGCGAAGGAACGGCCTTGCTTGAGGAAAGTATCTACCATGAAGGCGCGGCTGCCGAAGGGAATGAAGTTGCCGGTGGGTGCAAGCACCTTGGCTGCTGCAAGCACGGCTGGAACTTGCGGGGGAGTGATTCCTGGGGCGATGTCGGTTCCGAAGATTTCGTTCGATGCGCCGAACGCGCCGGACATCGCTGCAGTAATGGCGAGGTTGGAAATGAATTCAGAGCCAAGCTTTCTGCCTACTTGCTGCAGGAATGGCACAACAGCTGCGCGGCTAACCAAGTTGGTGGCTCCTCCGCCAGGGAGGAAGCTCAGGTAAAGTTCGGTGAAGGTATAAGTCTGCCCCGCGAGGCAGGAGTTTACTCCTTGGCAGAAGCCTACGCGGGACGGATTTACGCTGTCGGCGGCCATGACGGACGAGCACAACGCTATTCCACTGACAAGGGAATATGCTGCTTGGCCAAGGCGGGGGCCGAAATAGGCTCCGCCGCCCAGGGCAGTGCCACCTGCGGCAACGACGATCGCAGGAGCGCTATACGCCATTAGCAGCCGCGTGGACTTCCAGCCGTAGTCAAAGCACATTGACTTGTCTTCGTACGGCACTGCTTGGGAAAGCGGGTAATCGTCATATCCGTAAAGCGTTTTCACCAGCACTCGCGCGTTTGCATCGTCTTGCTTGCTGGCTATTTCTTTGTATGGACCCATTGAGAAAATTCGCACGCTTTCGAGCAGCCCTATTGCGGCCTTGTCACCCTTGCGCGGTTCATTCATCGACAAAGCATTCGCGTTAGGCTCCTTGCCGATAATAACCTCCGGCTTGTCGGCCGTGAGCAGCGCGGCATTTGCGAGCGTCTCGTTGCACGCCACGAACTGCGTCGGGTCCTTGCTCACGGACAGGTCGAGGAAAGAGCTTTTCAGCCATTGCTCGCGCGTGGGCGGCGATAGTGTACACACGCCCAGCCTTGCCTTTAGGATGTAAATCCCGCAGGACGAGAAGTCCACGTGCGCGGCCCACGTGACGGCGAGCTTCTTGCTTCCGGCCTGGCCGTATTTCCCAAGGCCGTCCTCGAAAGCGTCTTCCGCGGCCTGGCGGATTCCCACCACCTTCTGATCAACATAAGCAACAGGCGAGTTTGCGACCTGCACGATTATGCTCTTGGAGAAGTCTGCGTTGTGCTTGGCAAGCCTTGCGTCAGACGGCTGGCAGAACTTGCGCCATTCCGCCAAGTAAGTGGCGTCGTCGGGGGCGCTGTAGAACTGGTCGAGGAACGAGCCAATCTGGACGGCGAAACCCTTGTAAGCCTCTGCCACCTGCCCTGCGGTGCAAAAGTGCGTCTGGCAGGTAATCGTATCCGCTGAAGCAGCTTTTACTGGGGCAGGCTGGTACAAGGGCGTTGGCGCCTTGGGCTGCCCGGTAGGTGGGGTTGCTCCGGCGGCGGGAGCGTCAGCAAAATAGAGTGGGGAATAGCCGGAAGGGCTATGCACAATGGGAGGAGTTCCTCCGGTTGCGGGCGCAGCACCTGCCGGAGCGGTTGCAGGGGTTCCGGGGGCGCCTGGCGAACCGGCTGGGACTGCGGCGCTGTCACTTGAAGGGGCAAGGGGAGTAACTGCACCTTGCGGTTCTTGTGGCGCGAGGTCTCCCAGTGGCGTGCTGGCAAAGATTTTCGCGTAATCAGCGGAGAGCTTGCCGACTACGGCCTTGACGGTCTTGACGGTCTTTCGGGCAGGCTCGCCGTTGCGGGTTTCCCCGGTTGCAGTGAACTCGATTGTGCCCTCGCCTTCCTTTTCGCCAGTGCACTTGGAGATGAAGCCAGTGCCGGACTTGAGCAACCCAGGCTTGCCTTCCGCGGCGGGCATTTCGCACTTGACGAAGTCCGTCGCAGTACGGGTTTGTGAAGTATAGGTGACAACGAGGTCCTCGTCGTAGTTGTTGACCATGGAAATCCAGCGCGCGTGGCCCTCGTTCTTGAATACTAGGACTTGCATCGCATCTTTAGTGCGCAGGTTCTTCTGGTCGTTTGCGTAGTTGATGTAGAAGCCGCCCAGCATTGCCGCAAGCTGCTTTCGCCGGTTGCCGGCGCATTCCCCGGATTCAGAAAGCGTTATCTTGAAGGGCAGTGAAGCAAAACGCGTCGTTCCTCGGACGAATGCACGGATTTCGCCGTCGACTACCCTGCCTTCCGAGCCCTTGATGAGGCACTCGTACTCGTCCGTGAACTTTTTGGGTACTGCGACTTCGAAGCGGAAGCGCTGGTTTGCGCAGTCCTGGCCGAACTGCCTTTCGTTGAGCGTCATTGCAGTCTCGTCCTTGTTCCATGCCCCGGGCTTGATGACGCTTCGGAAAGCGCCCGCAAGGTCATCGGAGGCAGTGGTCTTTGTCGGGGCTATCGAGTCGCCTTCAAGGTAATTGTCGGGCCCGGTGACGGGCTTGCCGGGGGCTACCGGGTCCAGCAGGGAATTGTCATCCCCGAGCTTGAGGAAGACGCGCTTTTGGGAAGAGCCGAAGTTCTGCACGCAAACGTTGAACGGCTTTGTTTGCCACGAGTCTGCGTTGGTGAACGAAAATTCAGTGGGGTCTGCGGAGAGCACCACGGACATGACGTCGTCGGAAATCGAGATGGTGCTGCCCTTGGAGGGCTTTTCGCAGAGCACGAAAATGGTTTCGTCGCCATTGGGAACCGAGACTACCTGTTCCTGCGAGAATGCCGCCGGCTTGTCGCCCGAATCGGTTGCCGCAGCCTTCTGCTTGGGCGGGATGAGGAAGGTCGGCGGGAAGATTATTTTCTTGACTTGGCTGATGGAGTATTTGCGGCCGGCGCGCGAAATGCCTACGGGCATGCAGCCTCCCAGCGTGGCTTCGCGGGAGTCCTTCGCCAGCTCGGGCACTCCTTTTGGCAGGATGTAGTTGACTTCGGAAGTGAAAATGCCTTTGATGCGGTAGGCTTCGGCAGCCGGCGCCTCGTCTGCGGGAGCGATGCGGAGAACGAAGAGTGTTTCGGAGGGGATGCTGAAAGTAAGTGGGTCGGAGGCGAGGCTCTCGTCGGCAGTCTGTTTTGCCAAAACGCGGGTGACGTCGGTCTCGAATTTGTCGAGCGTGTCCGGGTCGGTGATGGTCAAGGTTACGGGGTTGTTCATGCGGAAGGAGTTCATCAACGAGTTTTTCCACATTTCCTGCATGAAGCGCTTGAAGCTTTCCTTGGCCAACGATACTTCTACCGGGAAGGGGAATTCCTTGAACTCGAAGTCGTGGCCCTGCAATTTGGCGAGCTCCTGGTCGACGGTAGTGAACACGATGGGCTGGCCTGCTGGGAGCGCGAGGTCCTGGAAGTTTTCGCGGACGGAAAGCTGCGGCGCAAAATCCGAGGGGAAGGATGCCTCGTAGCTGGTAGTGGTTATTTTGTTGCCCGACACGGTGGCTTCCTTGGGGAAGTGCCATACGGATGCCACGGGGAAGGTGATGGAATAGCTTTCCTGGCCGAACGAGGATTCCTCGGCCCGCAGGATGCGCTTGTCGAATACTACAGTGGTACCGGCGAGGACTTCGAGCTTCTTTTCGCCCCTCGGAGTCGAACCGGTCACTTGCGCGCCCTCGACGAGCATGCGCGCGCGGCTGGAGAACTCCACGAGAGTGCCTTCGCCGGTCGGAACGTTGCGCACGTTCACATTCTGGAGAAGCGACATCGAGAAACCGGCAGGCACCTGCTTTGAGTCGCCGTAGACTCCGAATTCGGCGGGGGCGAGCATCATCTGCGTGCCGGCGGAAACGTCAATGAGCCTGTTGCCGTCGGAAGTCGCCATGCCCGCGCGGGCCATGCCGTAATAGAACGAGAGGTCGACGCGGTCGTCTGAAATCGAGCGAACGGTCAGGCCGTCGGAATTCGTATTTACGGAAACCTGCCCGTCCTTGCTGGCTTTAAATGACACGCGGAACGGGAATTGCAGCATGAGCCTGCCGGCGAAGTCCTGCTGGGCGTACGGCGCGGGAATGCGCAGCTCGCTGCCGGCGGGAATGGAAATGCGCTTGAAGTCCTGTGCGTCGCTTGAAATCACGGCGTCGGCGGGGAGGGATATTGTGGTCCCGCTGCGGAATTGGATGGCCTTGTTGCCGTTGAACTCGTCGCGCTTGACTCGCACGAACTCCTGCGGCAAGAACACGGCCTCGACGGGGAAGAACACCGAGAACGCGTCGCGCGAGGAAATGAATGGCGTGAGCGCGATTTTGATTGGGGACTGCGGGGATAGTGCTGCGCGGCGCTGGCTCCCGCCGGGCTCGCGGATGATTCTCGCGGCCGACGGGATGGTGACGTCGAAGTCGTCGATGCTGGCGGTCTGGTAGGCGCCCTCGCGCGCAAACTCGGTTTCGGTGTCGAAGTCAAGGAATGAATTGAACGGGAAGCGGAACTCGTAGGCGTAGTCTGCCATCTGCGATTGCGTTTCTGAAAGCCTGCCGGGGTAGCGGCCTGCATCGGTTTGGCCGGAAAGCTTGGAAGCATATGTGCGCGGCACGGTAAAGAATACGCCCGGGGGAATCAGGGCAGTGAGGCTTCCGCCGGATGCCTGTATCGTGAAAGTAAAGGAAGTGCGGTAAGGCGAGTATTGCGACAGTGAAGAGAGGTCGCCGACTTGCGCGCCTTGTTCAAAGAGCATTGAGTCGCCGTTGGGAAGCTTTATCCACTCGCTTCCGTCGGGGTTGGCCTTGTGCTCGGTCTTTGCCGGGAATTGGAACATGATTTGCACCGGCAGCTGGATTCGCACTCCGTTGACGGGCGCAACCGGCGGCTCGACGGCTTCGGCTGCCGCGGCTTCAATGCTGTCGGAAGTGCAGATGACGCCCGATGCAGTGGCCAATGGCTTGAAAGTGCCTTCCACGGAATAAGTGCAGTTGGCAAAGCACGTGCCGGTCGTGCCCGTGCATTGCGTTGCAGACGCCGGCTTGCCGTTGCCGCAGTTCACGGCAATGACGTTGGGCGCGCGCTCAAGGTCGTAGTATTGTATTGTGAGCAAGGATTTCTGGTTGCGCTGGACTTGCGCCGGCTCGGGGGTAATCGCGCAGGCGCGCTCGATTTGCACTCCCGGCTCGGTCGGCTCGGCTTGCGGGGAAGTGATGTCGACTTGCACTTGGCTGCACGCCACTCCCGAGGCAGCGGAAGAGATTGTAAAGGAGCCGTTTTCGGCATAGGAGCATTTGGCGGTGCACGTGCCGGTCGTGCCCGTGCATGACGGGGCGTTGACCGGCGGCCGGCCGTTGCCGCAGGAAATGAGGATTGCGTTGGGCGCGCGGGGCAGGTCATAGTAGTTTGCGGTCACGGTAATCGGCGCCCCGATTAAGGCGCTTGACGGCTCGATTGTGAGGGCGCACGAGGAACGGGTTGCAGACACTTCGACTGATGCCGGCGAGCACAAGACGGAACCGGACTTGGCGGTTAGGGTATTGGAACCGCTCTTGGAATACCTGCATTTCACCGAGCAAGTGCCGGACTGGCCGGTGCAGGGAGCGGCGTTGGTTGCCGGCTTGCCTGCCCCGCATATTACCTCGAACGAGTTGGGGGAGGGCGCAAAGTCGCTGTAGGCGATTGTGACGCTGACGTCGGAATTGATGTCGGCGATGGAGGGTTCGACGGTGAGCGCGCATGCGGGCGTGGGTGTGGCGGTAACGGCGGTGTCGTTGCCGGGCTCGACCACGCGGCAGCTTGCCGAGGATTTCGCGGAATAGCCGAGGTTGACTGAGCGCTTGGAGGTAATGCCTTGCGTGGAAACGAAGAAGGCCACGCTCGAGTTGCGTTCGTCGGGCTGTACAGCGCACGCGTCGACTGGGACGGCTTTTGCGATTACCTTGAATTCCGCAGACGCGCCGGATTCGATTACGCTGGAAAGCGGGTCGAGGGAGAAAATCCTCGGCAGGCCGGCTTCCGTGTTGACGAGAATCGGGTAGGGGCCGTCGTTGGTGACGGTAATGGGCGCCATGTCGGAAGGGATTTTAGGCGGCGCAAGCGAGAACTGCAGGGAATCGGAGGACAGCTGCCACAGCGCATTGAGGTCCTGCTGGGAAAACGAGGTGGTGACCGTAAATGGAATGGACTCTTCCTGCGTGCTGCCGGCGAGCTTGGCATACACGCGAATCCGGCCGGTGACTTTCTCGCCTAGAGTGCGGGCCCTGGCTGCGACTTGCAGGACGGAATCGAGCAGGCGCGCCTGCAATGCTGCGCTGGAAGCCTGGCGGGGCTTGAGGCGCAGTGACGACGAATCTAGGGAAATGTAAGTGTATTTCGGGGTCTGGCCCAGCTGGATTTGAAGGGTCACGGGCACGGAGTCCTCAAGCAGGTTCGTGATTGAGAAAGACAGCTGCTGTTGCTCGCGGGAATCCAGGGAAAGCGAAAGCGCCTTGGAGTCCAATTCAATGAGGCTCTTGGCGGACACGGGAATCGTGCCCCGGGTTGTCTTGAAGCCCGCGGCGGCGACGCTGTAGGAAACGGTTCCTGCAGTGACCGGGCGCACGCCTTCAATGCGGTAAGTGGCGCTGCCGTCCTTGCCTTCCGAGTAAGTGCCGTCCACCTGCGCGCCCTTGAGCGCGTCGGCAGAATCGCCGATGGCAACATACGCCTCCTTCACCGGCAGGCCGAGAAAGTCACTGACCTTGAAAGTGACGACATTGTCGGCAAGGGCCGCTATGGACTTGGGGGAAAACGACACCTTGAGGGCTGGCTTTGTGCCTACCACGCTGGCGGAGAGGCTGCGCGTGATTGTCGAATCGCCTTGCCGGACTACTAGCTTGAGCGGGACTGCGTTGGAGAGCCTCTGGGCCGCCGCCAGGAATTCGCCTTGCGCGTTTTCTTCGGAGGTGGTTAGTGTTATGACCTGCTCGTCCCCTTCGCGCATTGGCGCGCTTGCAGCGCCGGTTGAGCCGGACTGCAGGGCAATGGATTGCACTGCCGGCGCGGA
>JAZDFO010000037.1:0-6526 GCA_043807785.1 Microcaldota archaeon
CACCACGCCGAGAAGTACTGCGCGGGGTTCTTGACCGGCACGGGGAAGGAAGACTCGTGAGTTGGCGACGGGTTTGCACCCTCCGGGAGGGAAAACAGCTCGTGCGAGTAGAATACCGCGCCCTCGCCCATCTGGTGCTCCAGCTGCGAAAGCAGGATTTCCTCCGCGCGGGGGTCAGCGAGCCGGTGCAAAACGCGGAACAGGTAAAGCGAGTCGCGGGGCCACACGACGGCGCCGTGGTATTGCGCGTCGCCGTAATACGCGCGCTCGCCGCTGCGGCGCACGATTGCGCCAAAAAGCCTCCCGCCGCGCCCCACCAGGCAGTCGGAATATGAGGCGATTATTGACTTTGCCTCCGCGTCGGAGAAAAGGTCGGGCAGAAGGGCAAGCGCCTCGATGCACGGGGTTACTTCGCTGAAATTGCGCCGCCCGGATGCGTCAACGATGCCGGCAAGCCGCCCGTTCTCGAAAAATTTCCCGCGGAACGCTTTTTCTGCCCGCGCGGAGATTTCCGACGCCTCCTTGCTGCCGCGCAGGGAAAGCCCTCGCAAGGCAAGAATCCACAGTGCGTTGATTTCGATGAGCGCATACTTGGCAGAGTGGGCGGCCTGCGTTGCGGCTTGCGCCGGCTGGGAGGAAAAGCTGCCGAGCCACTCGCTGGGAATCCTTGCCGGGGCGCTTGCGGTTCCCCCGTTGACCGCAAAGG
The DNA here is from genome assembly GCA_043807785.1 of Microcaldota archaeon. Taxonomy (GTDB): domain Archaea; phylum Micrarchaeota; class Micrarchaeia; order Norongarragalinales; family SBBD01; genus JAZDGU01. The sequence continues at coordinate 707 of JAZDFO010000037.1, forward strand.
TTGAAACGGAATCTATCCACGAATGGCGCGCGGGGGTGTAAAGCAGCCCTTCGTCCGAAATCGAGCCGGATTTTTTCGCGGCGGCGATGAACGCCGCTGCGCTGGATTGCAGTTGCGCGGAAAGCGCCGGATCGCGAGTGAGCGCGAGGTAGTCCAAGGCGCTAAGGTAGCACAGCAAGGTCGAGTCCGTCGACGAGTAGTCCGCAGGCGCGCCCGCTTTTTCCGGAAGGCGGTTTGGCACGCTCCCGTCGGCTGCAAGCGAAAGGGCGCCGCTAATCAGGCCATGCAAGTCACGCTTGCGCGAGGCGAAGTAGAGCGGAAGGTTGTTGCGCACGCCCTCGAAGGCGTCGCGGAACCATATGCCGCGGAACCACATGCTGCCCGCGTCGGGGGACTCTAGCGCGGGGGTTGAGAAACCGAATTTGTCCAAAAGCACGATGGTGCGGCCGGCGAGCGCCTTCTGCGCGCCTGGCCCCCACCGCACGAGCGCGGCTGCAAGGCCCGGCCCGAAAGGCGCAAGCAGGCGCGTCGCGCGCGAGCGCTCTCGCTTCTCGTCGTGGTCGCGCAGCTCTATGGACGGCTTGTGCGCCTCCTCGCCGCAAGACACCTGCACTTCGACCTCTCCGGAAAGCTGCGCACAAAGCACGCCGGGGGAGTAAAGCGTGCGGGATTCGCCCAGAAACCGGATTGCGCCGCCGCGGTTTTCGCGAAAGCCCGAGCCGAGATTGTAATGCCAGCCCTGCAAATTCGAATTCGAGGGGACAAACCCGGTAAACGACGGGCTTGCAACCACTGCTTCCTTGCCGAGCGCGCGAACGCGAAGCTCGCTTTCAAAAAACGAGTGCGAATGCGATTGCGGCGCGGAGGCGGCGTACATGTACCGTATGTCGAAAAACGGCTTGAGGAAGAGCGTGGTTTTGCGCGCGCCCAAGAGCTTGAATAACACGTTAAGGGTGGGAAATTTGGAGCTGCGCAAAAGGTAGTAGCCGGCCTCGAGGGACGCGTGCGGGGCAACGCCTTCGATGTGGAAGGAATACTCCGCCTTCCACGGAAAGATTTTCACGCCCGCGGGCCGCAGGCGCAGGGGCTTGCCCTGTGATTCCATGCGGAATGGGAGCGCGTCAAGGAACTTCCAGTTCTCGCCGCCGACCACTGCAGTGAGGCCCTCGAGGGGGTAGTCGCGGTTTGGGGTGGAAAAGCCGTCGGGCTCGACGCAGAACGCCGACTGCATGAACTCGGCGTTGCTGCGCCGCAAAAGCGCGCGAGCGTTGCGCGCGTGGCCCCAGTCGGGGTTTTCCTCGCTTTTTTTCTGTTCGAAGAGGGAACCGAGGTTCAAGGTTTCACCGGATTAAAAGAAATGGCTTTTTCTTATTTGAGGGAGAACTTGTAGAGCAGCGGGACGCTTCCGTGTATTGCTATCTTTTGCTCGTGCGAGAGCCAGCCAAGCGCGCCATACACATCCGTATCAGAGAGCTTGGTCTTGCGCTTTATCTGCACGATTGAGAGCGCCCCGTGCTCGTGCAGGCACTGCCACAGTATGCCGGCCTTGATGCCGAAATACTCGTCTACCGTCACCATATCACTCCACCTCTTTTGAATAGTTCTCGATTGCCCGCCGGTACACCTCGAATATTTTGGTCGCGATGAAGCCCCAGTCGAAGAAGCGCGACTGCACCCTCTCGGCGCCGCCCTTGGAGATGCGCGCGTGCAGCTCCTCGCTTGAAAGCGACATTTTCAGGATTTTGGCGAGCATCTCGGGGCGCATGCCAAACGCGTCCTCTTCCATGGGCACCTTGAAACCGCTTGCGCCGTTGCGGATGACTTCCGACATGCCGCCGGTGTCGCCGACCACGACGGTCGGGCCGTGCAGGCCGCTCAGCTCGCACGCCATGTCGGCGGCGAGCGCCTCGAGGGTGACAAGGCCGAAAGGCTCGTAAAGCGAAGGCAGCGCGATGATGTCGCTGGCGCAAATCATGGCCTTCTTCGTGTCTTCCTCCAGCCAGCCGTTGTAGAGCGCCACGTCGTCGGCGATGCCAAGCGACACGCACATGCCGTAATACTTGGAATAATCCTCGGGAGAAAGCGAGCTGCTTACCACCAGCCCGGCGTTGAGCCCCTGCCTGCGCACGATGGCAAATGCCTGCAAAAGGGCGTCGATTCCCTTGCGGTATTCGGCGCGGCCGATGAAGAAAATATAGTGCGCCTTGCCGGGAAGGAGCTTGGAGAGCAGCTTCTTGCCGCCCGCGATTTGCGAGAATGTGACCTTGCGCCACGGGTCGAGTATGATGCCGTTGGTCAGCCCGGCAGCGCGCTGGGTGATCAGCTCCAGGTCGCTTGCGGCCTCAAAAAGCAGGAATTCCTCGTAGGCGTCCTCGCGCTCGTCCTGCATCTTCTTCCAATAATGCCCGCGCGACTGCTGGAGTTCGCTCTTGAGCCGCTGCTTTGCGGGCAGAAGGTTGTAGAGCTCGAATTTTGCCTCGCCGATTGACACGCCGGAGACGAAGTCCGCCTCCTGCAGCGCGGCAGCCTCAACCAGAAGCGGCGCGGAATCTGCGTTGGGCTTGCCCAAAGCGCGGCCGAACTCGCCGGAGTGGAAGCGGCAGTGCAGCGGCTTTTTGATGCGCTCCCGGGCGAGAAACCCCGCAGGGAACGCCAGCCAGTCCTGCGCGTCGATGATGGCAATGTCCTCTTTTGATGCGACGTGCTCTGCAAACAGGGGCGCGGCTTCCCAAAAACCGCTCAGCAGGCGGTAGAACGGGTCGCCGTTGGAGCGTTCGGACTTGATGCGGTACTTGTCCCAGAGGGCGAAATGCAGCGCGTTGCGGGCAGCCTCGGATTGCGCGTTCTCGAGGAACATGCAGTCCTCGCCTCCGCGCTTGGCACAATAGACCTTGATTCCCGTCCTGCGCGAAAACGACAGGTGTTCCTTGCTCTCGCGCAGATCGCCTTTGGGAGCAGACGGGTCGCACAGCGAAACGGGCATGGGCTCGAATTCCGTCTTGCCCGCGTCGAAGGCCTTGCGCCAGGCCGGCAGGAGCTCTATGGTGAACCGGTGCAGGCCGCCGACGGGCCGCTGCAGCTCGGTAATGAAGAACAACGCCTTGCTCATGGAATGCCCACCTCCTGCTGCACCTGGTGAATCGCGACCGCCTGCTTGACTTGCGCGGCCCGCATGCCGGCCTCGTGCGAGAGCCGGTGTCTGGCATAGTCTTGCGCGCGAGCTGACACGATTGCGCGGAAGTCGCGCAGCGCGTTCATGTAGCTTACGAAGTTGTCGTACGGGCCCTTGTCCTTGTACGGCGAGAAGTGCTTGTGGACGTCGCCGTCGGCCCAGTTCTTCGTGCACAGGTAGTAGAGGTGGTCGGAGGTCTGCAAAAGGCCGAACGCGGCCTGCAGGTCGCCGTCGGGGATTCCGCGGATTTCGCGCGCAATCGACGAGAGCTCGGCAAAGCACGCCTGCTGGATTTGGTTGCCCAGCCACGCGGAAGTGTCTCGCTCGAGGTCCGCCCAGCTCAGCTCGCACGGCACGTCGATTTCGCCGACGGCCTCGTTTTTGGAAATCACGTCGCCGACGGTGGCGAAGGAGAGGTTGGGGTGGCGCAGCGCCTCGCCTGGCAGGTGGCGCAGGAATTCGTGGATGCCCGTGTCGCCCCAGTGGTGCTCGCCGAAAGTCTCGTAGTCCATGAAAAGGTTGACGGACTGGCCCTCGCTTGCGGCCAGCCAGGAGGAGTATTTGTCGGCCGTGAGCGGCCACTGCGGCCACCAGCGGGCCGAAAAGCGGTAGCCGATGTCGTCGCTGAGCTTGTAGTTGCGCAAAAGGACCTTGAGCGAGGGGGAATATTTGGCGCGGTAGGCGTAGTTGGGAGAGCGCCAGCCGAGCACCCACTCGATTCCCTCGGTGAGCATGCCGGCGTAGCCAAGCTTTGAAACCTCGTCGGCGATGCGGTTGCTGTAAATCAGCTCGGTGTTGCGAAACACCCGCGGCGTCTGGCCAAACTCGTCGCGGATGAGGCCTGAATGCATGCGGACCTGGCGGCCGAACTCGCCGAAGTCGGGGTAAAGGCTTGCGAGAGAGTGGTAGTAGGTTTCACCCAGGAACTCAACGCATCCGGTGGAGGCAAGCGCACGGAACGAGTCGAGGGTTTCCGGCGAATACTTGCGCGCCTGCTCGATGAAAGTGCCCGTGATGCTGTAAGAGATTTTGAACTTGCCGCCGTGAGATTCGATGAGGGAAAGCAGGAGGCGGTTGGTCGGCAAATAGCACTTGGAGGCGGCTTTCTCGAAATAATGGCGGTTGAGGCCGTCGTCGAAATAGCGCTCGTGCAGGCCCGGGGGCTTGTGGGAGAAGAGCGAGAAGCGCCTCATCCGGATTGGCTGGTGAACATGGAAATACATGCAGATTGCTGGCATTTTTATCGACCAGATGTTTTTTGGGTTTTAGATGAAATCGCTCGGTTGTACACCTGCATCGTCTCGTGCGCGGCAAGCGGCCATGAGAATTCCCGCGCCTCGCTGCAGCTGCCGGCAGACATCATGCTCGAAAGCGGCGCATAGCGCAGGAGCGCGACTATGTTGGAGGCCATCTCGTCGACGTCCCAGAAATCCACCTTCAGGCAGTTGCGCAGGCGCTCGCCGACTCCCGCAGTCTTGCTGACAATTACCGGCACCCCGCTTGACATTGCCTCAAGGACGCTGATTCCGAAAGGCTCGCTCACCGACGGAAGCACGTACACATCCGCGCTGGCGTAGAGCGAGGCAAGCTCGCTTTCGGCGACAAAGCCCGTGAAAGTCACGTGGTCGATGATGCCAAGCGAGATGGCCTCGCCGACCAGCTGCGCAAGCATGCCGCCCTTGCCGCTGACGATGAAATGCGCCTGCGGCTCGGCCTCGAGCACGCGCTTTGCCGCCTTGAGGAAAAAGTCGGGCCCCTTTTGGATGCTCAGCCTGCCGTGGAAGAGCACGACTTTCTTGCCCAGCTGGCGGGGCTTGGCTTTGGGCCTTCCAGAGAAAAGCGACGGGTCGACTCCGTTATAGATGACGAAAAGCCTGGAAGGGTCCGCGCCGAAGCGCTCGACTAGCTGGCAGCGCATCATGTGGCTCACGGTGATTACCGCGTCGGACTTCGCTACGGCGCTGCGTTCGATGCCGGCAATCCAATCCAGCGGCGAGAGGTTGGCGGTGCGGTCGAATTCCGTGCTGTGGATTGTCGAGACGCCGGGAAGGCCGGTGAGGCTGCACGCAGAAAGGCCGGCCTGCGCGGCAATCCAGTCGTGGTAGTGGATGACTTCGTAATTGCGCTTGGAGTGGTTGATTTGCACCAGCCGCGCGGCAAGCGCGTTGTACTTGGAAACGGCCTCGAAAAAGCCCGTGCCGTAGTTTTCGCCAAGCGGCTTGGCGGACAGCCCGGCAGACACGGCGGTTACGGTCCGCCACGCGGATTGCGGGTAAGGGCCGGGCAGGAGGAACTTTTCCGACGACGAAAATGAATCGAAGTCAACGGGGACCACGCGCACGCCAGGGCCGGAAGATACCGGGGCGGATGCAGTCTTGGGCATGTAGAAATCGATTTGTGCGCCGTAACCGGACAGCGCTTTGGTGAGTTCATAACAGTGGACGCCAAGGCCACCGGACACTGCGGGCGGGAACTCCCAGCCCAGCATTGCAACACGCACTGCCTTCACTCCCTCTCTCAAAACACCTTAAATTGCAAAAACAGGCGGAAAACTGCCGCATTCGGCAAACAAAGCCCGTTCCTGCGCGGAATTAATGAAATACCGCATAAAAATAGGTAGGGAAAGCCCGTATTTAAGCGTTTGTCCC
>JAZDFO010000038.1:0-16509 GCA_043807785.1 Microcaldota archaeon
GCTATTTAATACCCTCTTTTAACCCGCTTTTCATAGGCTAGACCGGACGGATATGGCCGGCTAGCCAAGCTTCAATGTCCTTGTGGAAGATTTCACCGGATGCCGCTTTCATGACCATTTCCTTGGCCGACTCTTCGGTGAACGAAAGCGCGTAGCCGTTGAGGCGCAACAGCGTGTTCACGGTCAGGAGCGCCGTCCTCTTGTTGCCGTCGTGGAACGGGTGCCTTCCTTTGAAATGCGCGATGTCGTAAACCGCAGTAGCACATATCCGGATGAGCGATTTCCTGCGATGGGCGCTGGAGTATTCCCTCTCGAATTTATCAACTATGAAGTCAAGGTTGGCCTCGTTGACGAAACCCTGGCGCTGGCCCTCCGCTTCAAGCGCCTCGCGGTTGAAGTTGACGATTTCATCAACCCGAACATTCGAGAAATGCCTTCGAACCATAGCCAAGCAAACGAGCCTGAAAATGCCGTTCTTTCCGCAACCCCGTTTCCGGTGCAATGCCGCCTCTTCCCTCAAAATAACCGTTAAAAGCCCTGCCCCCGTTATACCCTAGCGCAGGTATTCCTTCCATGGACTTCAGTTCAATGCTTCTCACCGTAATCGGGCTGGCGTTCTTCGAGGTAGTGGTGGCCGTCGACAACGCGGTAGTCAACGCGCACATCCTTTCCACGATGTCGCAGAAGGCGCGCCGGTGGTTTTTGGTCTGGGGCATGCTCATCGCCGTGTTCCTCGTCCGCGGGCTCCTTCCGTGGCTCATCGTCTTCTCCTTGAATCCCGCGCTGGGCCTGTGGGGTTCCCTGACGCTGTCCTTCAGCGACGACCCTTCGGTGGCTGCCATGGTCGCGGAGTCCGAGCCCGTGCTGTTGGTCGCCGGCGGCGTGTTTTTGCTGTTCCTGTTCTTCCAGTGGCTGTTTTTGCAGAAGAAAAACCGCGCAGTGCCTTGGGAAGCGGTTTTCGAGGGCCACGGCGCGTGGTTCTACACCGTCGTGTCCGTGCTGCTCACCGTAGTGGTGTGGTTTGCGCTCGAGCGGCATCCGCTGATGGCCTTCGGCGCCGCCGTTGGCTCGACTTTGTTCTTCATCACGCACGGCTTCAAGGAGTATGCGGAGAAGAAGGAGGCGGACATGGTGAAGTCCGGGGGCGGGGGAATGAGCGACTGGAGCAAGATATTCTACTTGGAGGTCATCGACTCCGCGTTCAGTGTCGACGCAGTCCTCGGCTCGTTCGCGTTCACCTTGTCGGTCCCCCTAATCCTGGTCGGCAACGGCATCGGAGCCCTCGTCGTGCGCCAGCTCACCGTGCACAACATCACGAGAATCACGTCAATGAAGTTCCTCAAGAACGGCGCGATGTACTCGATTGCAGTCCTCGGCTCAATCATGCTCGCGGACGCCTTCGGTGCGCACATCCCGAACTGGCTCTCCCCCGCGGCGACCTTCTCGATCCTGGGATACTTCGTCTGGCGCTCCATGAAGGAAGTCGATGCCCAGAAGCCCGTAAAATCGGCAATTTAGCCGGCCAAGCCAAGTGCCTCCACCGGAAACGTGCCCCGTGGCTGTGATATCCTGAATTAAGTTCCTCTCTATGTTTGGATAGGCTTTTCGTAATTTAAGCCTTTTGCTTCTTTGGCATGCCATGCTTCGAGTGGCGTGTGCCACTCGAGGCTCATGTGCAGCTTTTTCTCATTGTATGCTTTTACTGCGCGGTTCAAATCGCCTCGGTAGTATGCGTACAGGCGCTTGATTGTGTCGTTCAATTTTTCCAGCTTTCCGTTGCATTGCGGGTGGCTTTTACGAGTGAAAATGTGTTCGCAGCCGGCGCGGGAAACCGCGCCGTGAAACAAATGCTCTTTGTTTTTGTTGTCGTGTGTGTTGCAGAATTGTGCACCGTTATCGGTTAGCAGTTGCCTTGGCAACCCCCACCGTTCTGCGCTTAATACGAAGACTTGCAGGGACAACTCGGCGGTAGCCGAGTCAAACAAACCATAGCCAGTGACCAGGCGCGTGGCATCATCCTCAAAAAGGATGAGTTGCTGGCCGTCTAGTTCTGTCCAGTCCGAGTGCCACAGTGAATTTGCTTTGTGTCGCTCGTAGCGCACCCACTTGCGAGTCTTGGACTTCTTGGGCTCGCGTTTAGCGAGCCCCTCTTCTCGCAGTATCGAGTGAATTTTGTTATGCGACAAGCGGATGCCTTTGCGCTTTAAACGTTGCTCCATTTCCAGTGCACTGCAAGGCGTTTCGCGGTGCTCGCGTAAAACCCTATCCCTAACGGATTCAGGCACCGGCTGTGGTTTGCACCCGCATTTTTCGGGCCTCGGAGGCACTCCGTCCTGCAGGTAGCGATGGTACAATTCTCGTGCCCAGCGCGGGCTAACGCCCGCAAGCTTGGCGATTCGCCAGACGCTTAGCCGTCTGACGTTCATTTGCCGGCATATCCTGTTGATTTGCGGTTGCTTCAACTTTTTCATACCCCTCTGAAAGCACAGAGGGGAAGTTAATCCGGGATATCACATTCACAGCCTTAAACCTCTTCTTTTTACCCTCACGCGAGCCCAACCTGTACATGCCAAAGATGCCAATGACTCAAAAGCCTACTACGGCCAAGAAAACCGCCAAAACCAATCTCGCGTCGGCACTTCCTGCTTTGCCAGCCGTGCTTGCGGTAGTTATCCTCGCGGGAATCCTCTTCTTCGCGTGGCTTCCATCCCAACCGCGCCCACAAACCACCCTAGCCGGAAAAACTACCCCCACAGGAAACAGCCCCTTTACTCCAACGGCGCTCAACGAGACGATTGTGCTGGCTTACAACGGCACGCGCTTGGACGCGCCCTCCGTGCTGCGGGAGAACAGCATCAACGGGCCGCAATACGTCGACCGCTTGGGGTACCGTCTGCAAATCTACGGGCTCGTCGAGCGGCCAGTGAACTTGACCTACGATGAAGTCGTTTTTGACGCCTCGGCGCTGCCGCATTATTCGAAGGTGGTTGAGTTGGATTGCGTGGAGGGGTGGTCGGCGAACTTGTTGTGGGAGGGAGTGCTGGTGAAGGACTTGGTTGCTCGCGCGGGTGGTGCGTCGGCGGGCGCGAATACCGTGATTTTTCACGCGGCGGACGGTTATACTACGTCTTTTCCGTTAACCTATTTTGACGGCTCTGGAATCCTTTTGGCGTACAGGCAGGACAACCTGTCTTTGACGCCTGCCACGGGTTTTCCGTTCCAGTTGGTTGCAGAGAGCAAGTGGGGGTATAAGTGGATTAAGTGGGTTACGGGCATCGAGTTGTCCAACGACGCGGGCTACAAGGGGTATTGGGAGAGCAGGGGTTATTCCAACGAAGGCGTCCCTCAACGGAAGCTTCATCGGGTGAAATGCTAGTGGCGGCGTACGAGGGCTTGAAAAACAAGGTAAGGTGGGCTCTGGCAGGGGCGACGGCGTTGTATGTCGCGTCCGGGCTGGGGATTACTGAAAGCCAGCGCGTCTCGACGATGACCTTTGGTCTCTTCACCAAGCCTTTGGCGTTTCAAGTGCACGCGTGGCTGTTGTGGCCCTTCCTGGCACTGTTGGCAGCGCACATTTACCTTGCGACGAAGAAGGGATTGTGAGGCAAGGTTGAGTCGCGGCGGAAGTGAAGTAGTGGTTTGTGAAGGTGAATCGCGGGATATTCAAAGAAAGCTTTTTAAGGTTGGGTTGGGCAATTAAGTGCGCAGGTAAAACCCAAGGGCCAGTGTACCTTGAGGTGCACGTTCGAGTGCTCTTGGGTGCTGCAACTTCTTCTACCAGACGTGGCTGACTTCCTGAACCAGTTTCACTAGGTCGACGTATTCCGAGTCAGAGTGCTCGAATTTCTGGAAGCAAGCCCATGCCAGCATGTCCGCGAATTGCAGGCCGGCCCAGGCCTGGGAATAGCTGTGTTCAATGACTACTTTGGCGCCGGGGCTGCCAAGCAATAGGTTTCTGCGGAAGTAGTCGTTGAAGTCCTGCCGGAGGAGCGGCTTTCCTTTTGACTTGTCGATGCGGATTTCAACGTCGAAACCTCCGATTTCCAGGGTGCGCGCGAGCTTGCCTGCCACGTAGTTGTAGAGCTTGTTCTTGTCGCTTTTCAGGTAGTCGCTCAACAGCTTCTTTTTCTCGAGCACCACGTAGCAAATTCTCGCGTCCTGCACTTCGTTGAGCTTTGCCAGCATGTGCTTCCTTACTTCAACGGAAGACTTGTTGGCCTTGATTTCCGATGCCTTGCGCAGTTCCTTCTTGAACTTGTTCCTGCGCATGTTCTTGATGATGCGCTTCAACGGAGCCGGGTCGTCAACGGCGAGCGCCGCAAGCACGAGGTATTTCGAGCCGCCCATGCCGAGGTCGCCGCTCTCGTCAATGAATACAAAACGCTTCGTGGCCATTATTCAATCGATCCTTAACTGCCCCCCCTTCCTTGATGGAAGAAGCAGGTTAATATTCCATTCCAAAGTGCGGAAAAACTGCTGGCAAAGCCCCTTGCGTTCCAAGTGCACGCGTGGCTGTTGTGGCCCTTCCTGGCACTGTTGGCAGCGCACGTTTACCTTGCAACGAAGAAGGGGTTGTGAAATTGGGAGGGGGATTCAGACGCCTGTCAATCATGCTTTCAAGGGGTAGAGCTTGCGCATTGCCTTGACAAACGCCCTCGCGTCCCTCTCGATTTCTTCCGTCACGGCAGTGAAGACAAGCTCGTCGTCCACTGAGCCGTATTCGTGCGCAATGACGTTGCGCATGCCCTTGGCTTCCATCAGCCGGGCAGCGAGGCTTGCATCAATATGGCCGGCGTCCGCGAGAACGGAAAACGCCTGCTTGTCGTCTTCGGGCAGCTTCAGGCCACGGTCTTTTATCGCCAGGAACGCCAGGTCAACGCAGGCTTCCACGATTTTCTCGAAATACCGCTCGCAAGCCGCCTTTGCCTTCAAGTCATGCGAGTAGCTTCGGTAAGAATCCGGCGCGATGCCTGCAAGCTCGTCGGCGAACCGCTCGAGCTCGGCCGCCTTGTCAATTATCCTTGCGCTCATAGGCAACGCGCCCTTTGGCCCTGATTTCGGCTTTTACCTTGTCCGGCAGGAAGTTGAATACTTGCACGTCGAAGCGCTCGCCAACTTTTCCCATGGCCGCGCGGCGGAACTCCGTGGCCTGGCGGAGCGTGATTTCATCGAATTCGACGGCGACGTCTATGTCGGAAGAGAGGGCCAGCGTTTTGTCGGCATACGAACCGTACACTATGATTCTCCGGATTTTCCGGGAAAACGGGCTTTCAAGGATTGCGGCCTTGGCGTCCTCAAGTTCGCGCTTTGTCTCGCTGCCGGGCTTGAGATTGAATTCCGGGGAATAAGGGGCGAGGGCAGAAATGGCGGCGAATTTCTTGCGGATGTCCCGGGACAGGCGGTTCTTCTCGGACTGCGTCAGCCGGACCCCGAGAAGCTGTTTTTCAATTATGGCCAGCTCGCGCCTGCCCAACAGCTTGCGCACTTGCGGCGTCGACTTTAGAACCGAACGCAGTGACATAAAATAACCTAAATAATGGTTATTATAACCTCCATGCTGGTTATTAATACTATCGTCGGGGGGCGGGTTGATGGAAGTTCACTGATGAAAATGTCAGGGTCTGGCATGGTTGGATACGGGGGGTTCGAAAGGGAATAAGCGGGGAAGGCCGCGTTTTAGGGCGTTCTACGATTTTACTAAAAGGAAGGCGCTTTTAATCGTGGTTGACGCAGAGGAAAACGGCTCGGTCAGGATAGTCACGTTCGTGCAGTATGACAAGAAAGCCCAGTTGGAGGCGATGCGGAATGCGAATAAGTACGCGAAGCTTGCAGGCAGACTTTGACGGGGAAAGCGACACCCTCTACCTTTACTCTGCGAAGGAAAAGGCGGCGGGCAGCCTTGGCTTCGGCAACCTCGTCATCGACTACGCCAAGGACGGCAGCATCGTCGGCCTGGAGTTCCTTGACGCCTCCGCGACGCTTCCGCCGCTGTTCGTCGTCGCGCCCAAGAACATCTTCGAGAGCGAAAAGCGCTTGAAGCCTGCGTTCTTGGCCCAGATTTCCGGCGCCGCGGTCTCCGTGGACACCGCCGCCAATTTCATGGTAATCAAGTGCCTGCTGGAATACAACAAGCAGGAACTCGACTGCCGTCTTACCCTGCCCGTCAGCGGCCCCAAGGATTTGGCCATCGCGGCCAAAATCGCGAAAAAATGATGGCTAGGGGGAGGGACCACCGGAGGCCTGCAATCAAAATCCTCGCCGGGTTAGTTAGTTTTTTAAGGTTGGGCTGGACAACAGTCTACGCAGGTAAAACCCAAGGGCCAGTGTACCTTGAGGTGCACGTTCGAGTGCTCTTGGGTGCTGCAACTTCTTCTACCAGACGTGACTGACTTCCTGAGGCAGCTTCACCAAGTCAACGTATTCCGAGTCGGAGTGCTCGAATTTCTGGAAGCAAGCCCAAGCCAGCATGTCGGCGAACTGTGCTTGCCCATTCATTTTCCATTCACCCCCCGAAGGCTACTTCGGATTTTACATTCAAAATTTAACCAAAACGAAAGCATATAAATCAATATGTTCGTATGTTAGCGTGGTTGACTCTGGCTCCAAGGACATTGTTGCCTTGTTCGGTGAAGCGAATTCCCTTAATTCCAAGATATTTTCACTTCCGCGCCTCAAGCTCCTGTTGGCCTTGGATGCATTCGGCCGCGACGGAGTGCAGTTTCGGGAACTAAGGGCGGCATTGAACCTCTCCGACGGCGCCCTCATCTCGAACCTGAATTATTTAGCGAAATCGAATTACGTGAAAAAAAAGGAAGAAAACGTCGACCAAAAGGCCATCGACGTATACTGCATCACCACCGAAGGAAAAGAAATGCTGAAGAAAGTGCGGGAGTGGCTGGGGAAATGGATTGCCGCAGGTGAACAAAATGGCGAATGACTTCAAGAAGCTCTTGGCTTGCTTTCAGGAACTGGGCTTCACGCCCCGCGTTTTTAGCTTTGAAGACCGAATTAAAGTCCAGAAGCTCGCAGTGCTTCTGCAACAACTCAATGTCAAACTGGGCTACGACTTCAACCTGTACGTCCGCGGCCCATACTCGCCCGATCTTGCGCAGGATTTTTTCTCACACGACGTTGAAAAGGAAAAAAGCGCCGCGAAAGCACAGTTGGATGCAAAAGACGCTAAAGCAGTCGGTGAATTGAAGCGTTGTTTCTACGACGGATTCCGCACTTCAATACTGGAGATTTGCGGCACTTACGCATTCCTGCGCTACGGCCGCGGCATGCCCGAAGACGAAGCCGTCCGCAAGCTCAAGGAGCTCAAGCCGTTTTATTCCGAAGCGGACGTTGCCGTCGGCATTTCCCGCGCAAAACAGCTTTTCTTCAAGCCGACGCCGGCAGACCTGGAGTTCATCCGCAGGGAAAACGAGTTGTGGGACGCTGTTTCCGCGGAAGCGTGGGCAAAGACTCCCTGAGGCCGGGGCGGGTATTTTTCAATGGCGGCATTCCCTTCCAGAGGCGAAGTTTGGCTAGCCGGCATGCCGGATGGCTTCGGCCGCGAGCAGAAAGGCGACAGGCCGGTAGTCGTCATGGCGACTGCAGAGCGTTTTGGCGTCGTCTGCGCCGTTCCCTTGACTTCCAGCCCGCTCGCCTCCGGTTTTCCGAACGCCTTGAAGATTGCTAAGACGAAGGAAAACGGGCTGTCTGTTGACAGTGTGGCTTTAGCCTTCCAGATAACTGCATTCAGCGAACTCCGCTTCCTGCGTAAGATGGGCGAACTGAGCGAAGTAGACTTTAAGGCCGTGAAAGCGGAAGCCAAAATATATCTCGGCCTCTAGCCGACCACCGCCTAGCGTTAGCGCAATCAATAAAAGGTTTCGCAGCCTCCGTTTGTCCATGAAATTGTCCTGCTCCTTTTGCTCCGATTCCACCGAGTGTTCTTGCCCGGATTCGGAAGCGAAGAAGTACGCCAAATACCCGGACGCGAAATTCGCCTGCCCCGTGTGCTCCGAACTGCTTGACGAAGGCGTTCCCGAAGCTGAATTGAAGGACTCTCCGAAGAGGGCTGAGGCGGCTGCGCTAGTGGAAACGGAGCAAATCAGCGCAATGCTCGCCGAAATGGTTTCCAGCGACACGTTCGAGCAAAACTGGGGTCAAGCGAAAGACGCCTTGAGGACGTTGTCGAAAAAGGAGCTTGCCCAGGAAAGCTATTACCAAGGCCTGCACGCCGCGTTCGCGTTCTTCCTTACCGCAAGGCGGCAGGGTTCGCTAGACCGCATGCTTGCAGACTTGAAAAAAGACCGCCACCCCCACTAGCAGGTCATGCCCGTTGTTTTTGCCATCTCCGTCATTTCAGGCGGGTAAATGAAGCCCTTTTCCCGCAACTGCAAGGCGAAAAGGGCGCAGGAAAGGCGATGGCGGCGGGAAAGCGCCAAAGCGGGGGATGTCGCGAGAGGGCGGGTGGGGGAAGAAACGAGCGGAAGGGAGGGAGGCACAATTTATCGCTTATAGCGGCTAAGAAAAATAATGGAACATTTTCCAGTAGAGCCGCTATAATGAGAATAAGGCAACAAATGTTCCAATACTTGCCTTATTCGCTATTAATGTCTTTTTCTGAATTTTTACTCTTCCAGTTTTCGAGTAATTTCGCTATAGCAATGACCGTATCAATTATCGTTGGGATATACAACGCTATGAAGACTAATGTCAATATGTAGGTGTAGGTTCCGGGGAAGTAAAATAGGACGGCAACTAAAAATAGCATAAACCCGATTGTGGAAAAGATCGCGAAAATCTTTTTTCCAATAAAAAACCACTTAGGGTCTCCGTTTTTATAGAAATAATACAGTATTCCAGCAATAGAAAAACTAAGCGTACTTAGGATAAGGATAACCGCAATGGGCGGATTCGTTTTATTGACTTCACTTGCAAGAAAGGCGGTAAGAGTTGCAATAATCATTGCCGGCTCTATTTCCCTTAAAGTCAAAATCGGGTCGAATTCAGTTGGTTGCTCTTTCATCAAATTCTACCTTTTATAGAGCTGGGACAAGGCGCCAACTATCAATAGAAAAAGGACAACCGGAGGAAGAATGCTACCCAAATTGCCGATTGGACGAGCCGCTTCAACAATCGCGGGGTAAAATGCTAAAATCATGAAAATCGAGAGCGCAACTCCCAAAACCAATTGAACTCCATTTTCTGACATTTACCTCACGCTCTTTTCTATCAATTTTCTCTCGGAATCATTCAAACCATACAACTCGAACACCAACGAGTCGATTTCTGTCTCAATGTCTTTAATTTGATTTGCTTCTGAATTAGATTTATTGAATATTTTGAGGAGGGCATCAACTTTCTCTTCAATCTTTTTTGCTATCGCTTCTTCGGCCTTTGTTTTGGGCATGCGGATTGGTAGTTGGATAAGATATTGTGTGATGTAGCGGTGATAGCCCCCTTGGATGAACGGGCTGATGCTCTTAAAATAGAATTCGAGAGCGGTTGAATTGAGTAAGCCGAGTAAGAACTTTGCAAATTGTTTTTTTGAAATGTTTAATACATACGCGGTGTTCGTGAAATACAGCCCGCTTTCATCAATCGTAAACCGGTTGCCTTTTGCAATATCCGGGGTAATTATTTTAACATCTTCAAACTGACTTGGCGAGCGTGGGTCGGCATATTCAAACCAACGCGCGTCCCGTGATTCTGCCGGCATTTTTTTAATATACCAGCGGGACATCAATTCTGGCTTGAATTTTTCCAGCCAGCGTTTGGCAAATGGGTAGTTAGACAGTTCTATCGGCGATAATTCTTCTCCCGTCTCGTAGGGGTATAATGCAACGTCGTGCTTCCAACTAACGTGCCATTTGTGAATGTCTTGACCCGCTGCTACGTTTTTCAATAACTTGGGCTCTATTCGTTCTTGTTTAGCGGTGGTTTCTGCGACGATAAACGCTTTATTTAATCCAGTATACAAACTCCGGTGAGGTTTTGCCAATTCTCCTAGCGGAGTACTGTTTTGGCGCATTTTTTCAAGGAGTTTTTCAGATGGAGAATCTCCAGACCAACTTTTTTCAGAAAACTTAGTATGACTGACAGTGCTAATCGAAAAATTGGCTAGATTAGACGAACGATCTGCCAACTGCAATTGATTCAATAAATCGGGGGCATCTCCTAAAACGGTAATCCAACGCACATCCTCGGTAAATTCAGAGTTTAAAACCGTTAGAATAAGAGGGTAATTCGTTAAACCGTCGAAAACTTTATAGTCTCCAAAATCAATTATTTCGAGAATTTGATAATCTGACAAAAACTTGCGGAGTGTCTTACCATAATCAGCCTTCAGAAATTTATTTGATACTATGTACCCGAGTTTTCCTTGTGACTGCGTGAGATTCATGCCAAGCTCAATGAAAAGAGTGTATAAATCAAAAAGACCTTTGGCTGTCTTGAAGTTTTGGGCAAGAGACGCCCGAACGTGTTCGGGAATTTGTTGAATTCTGACATAGGGCGGGTTGCCGACGACGTAGTCGTACTTCTTTTTCTTGAGGGCGTCAGTCTCGGCCTTGTCCTTGGCAAGAGACTTGCCGGTCGGGCTCTGGAAAGACATTAAGTCAGTTTGATTGCTTGGCAATTCCAGTGAGTCCGTCTGATAAATTTGGAACCGGGAGAGGCCGAAACGCGAATTGCCTTGACGCGCCTTCTGGTACAAGTCAATGACTTGGAACAAGAGGTTCATTTCCGTGATGTGCACGGCAAAAGGATTGATGTCGAAGCCGTGCACGTGCTTGGAAATGCCTTCTATAGTGGCCTCGCATTCCTTTGGCGTCAGCCTTGAGAGGACTTCCGGCCACTTTCGTATGTCGAGGCTCTCCTTTGGAGTAGCCTTCCCGAATTTCACTGCATACCTTCCGATGAGCCGGCGGGTGGCGCGGACCAGGAAACCGCCGGAACCGCAGGCTGGGTCGATTAGGTCACGGTCTTCGATTGCTTTCGACGGCTCGTATCCGACGGCGTCCAAGATGTAGTCGATGACTTCGTCGGGGGTATAGAATTCGCCGAGTTTCTTGCGTTCTTCCTTGGGAAGGTATTTCTCGTATATTTTGCCGAGGATGTCCTTGTCGACTTTCGTGAAGTTGAATTGGTTGAGCGTCCAGAGCGTCTTGTTCAATGCGCGGTTGAGTTCCCCGTCGCCGGACTCGTACCAATCGAGAGGATTGCCTTTCTCGAAGAAATGGGGGTACAGTTGGTTTGCGGAATTATACCCGTGGTAGAGGATTTGCTTGAAGAGTTGGTCGGAGTTGTCGAGGATTTCTTCGTGGAGTAGTTCTCGGAGTTGTTCGATTCCGCCGTTGGAAATGCGTTTTTTCAGGAGGCCCGTGTCTTCGCAGATTCGGATGAAAAGCAGGCGGTTGAGCAGGACGTAAATGGATTCTTTGCAGAAGACGGTCTTGTTTTCTTCATCTGGCTTTTCCGAACGGCCGGAGAGCGAGCGCCACGCGAAATAGCCTTCGAAGGAAGCGTATTTCTTGAACTCGTCGCGCGTGCGGAGCTTTGCTTCTGCGAGTTTGGCTTCGGTTTTCCTGTTTCGCCCGTTTTCTTTTTCGAGTAGTTCAATTTCTTTTACCCGGTTCTGGTATTCGTGGTATCCAGCGTAGTATTCGTCGAAGGCGTCGTAAGTATATTGCCTTAGCAGGTCGTTGGAGACGTAATTCAGGCGGTCAATGAGTTTTTCAAAACCGTCTTCTTCTGTTATGTCGATGGTTGCATAGTATTCGTTGAATTTGCTGTATTTGCTTTCGTTCCAGACTTCTGCCTTGGTAATATTCTGGAGAAAAAGGATTTGTTCGACGGTCTTTGTATCTAGTTTTTCTTCCGAGAACTTCTTTTGTTCAAGCAATTCTTCGATGTTCAAATCAATTTTAAGCTGGCGCTGGCCGTCCTTGACTTCCCATAATAGGAGGCGCAAGCCGTTTGCGAGGCCAACGAAGCGGGTCGAGAAATCAGCGTATTTGCCGGCTTGGTCCCGCCATTTCTCAGCATTCAAGTCTTCACGAGGTCGTTTTGTTTCAATGAGGACAACGCGGAACTTATTTTCATCAAGCATAGTGACGTCGGTGCGGTTTCGTTCAAAGCGGATTTCGTTGCTTGCGTATCCGAGGACTTCTTCACAGAAGTAGCGGCCTAATCTTGGGCTGAAATCATGTTCTACTGTGTCGATAGTTATCTCTGAACGAATTTGTCTGAACGCCGATAATACTGAATCGACAAAGCTTTTGGCTCTTGGCACTGCCTAACTCCCCCCGAACTGAATCGACTGAATTGAGCAAGTGAAATATGGGGTTGACGACTTTAAAAAACAAGCGAAGGCGCGTTTCCGGTGCGCCTGCTGGCGCCTTTCGCCTTGCTTGTTGAGGTTGAATTGGCGCATCAAGGCTGCCGCTGGAGTGTTGGTTTAGCGGATGCCAGTTTAGCCGCGCGCTCACGCCATCCTTAGCAGTAGTTCTCCGATTTTGTCCTTGCGGTTGCCCAGCGCGCCTTTCGGGAACGGTTGCTTGATTGTGCCTCCGTAGCCCTTGCGCGGCGGGTTGAGGCGCAGGACTGGCTTCATTCCCTTGACGCTTGAGAGAGTGGCGTTGCCTTCCGCAATTGCCTTGGCGAGTTCGCCGATGGTCTTGTATGCCGAGTTTGCTGCCACGAATTCGTCGGTGACTGGCTTGCCTCCCATCGTCTGCCCTCGGGCGCGGATGAGTTTTTCGGCAGTAGCAGCGTCGGCGTCGCCGTAGGTGATGAAGTCCTTGGCTTTCTGGAGCATTCCTTTCGACGAGGCTGTGTTCTTGTAGAATGCGCAGTGGTTGCGCCTTCCCAGCCGCATGTCAGTGAGCGTGCGCTCGACTTGCGTGCGGGTTTCCATGCTTCCGCGGATGCGTACTGCGACGAATGAGCTGGTCATGCGGACACCTTGTCAGGCTCGCCTGAAGCCTGTGGCTCTGGAGTTTTTTCAACTTGTTTTTCCGGTTCGGACGGCGCTGGAGAATTTTCGGGCTCCTGGTATTTCTTGCCCATCTTGAGCCTGTTGAGCGATTCGAGGGCCTTGATTACCGACATGACGGAGTTGATGATTGAGCGCGTGCGGCCTTTCGAGAAGGTCCAGCAGTCGCTTACTCCGGCCAATGCAAGCACTTTGCGTGCCGTGTCGCCTGCGACGATGCCCACTCCCTTGGGCGCCGGAAAAATCGTGATTTGCGTGCTGCTGCTTTTTCCCATCGCCTTTTGCCTGATGGAGTGGGTTCCCGAGCACGCGCATTCCCACGAGCCGCAGCCGAGGTTGACTTTGATTATGTGCTTTTTGGAGTCTGTTATGGCTTCCGCGATGGAGTCACGGGCTTCGGCCGCCTTCCCTACGCCAAAGCCAATGTATCCCCTGCGGTTGCCGATGATTACCACCGAGCGCATTGCCTGCTTCCTTCCGTAGGCGGTCATGCGCTGCGTGCTGGTCACTTCCAGGACTTCTTCCTTGAGGTCCGGCAAAAGCGAGTCCACGATTTGGGTTTCGAGTATTGGCTTTCCGCTGTCGAGGACTTGCTCGAAGGAGGTTATTTCGCCGCTTGCGACGCGTTTTCCGAGTTCAGTGCGCGGGTTCCACTCGGGCCTGGGGCGGTCGCTGTCCCTCCTGCCTCCTTCCCTTCCTCCCCTGCGTTGAAACCTTGCCAAGCCCGATAACACCTTTTTATGAAGCCTTGATTTTGTCGCGCGCTGCCGCGAATGCCGCTGCGGTGCCGTCCGCCAGGTGCCTGCCCTCAATGCGTTCCATTGACGGTGCAGTGCCCTCCTGCATGGGGATTTTAATGCCCGCGTCCTGTGCGCCTTTCACTGCCGCGAATACCAAGCTGCCTTTTGTACCCTTGTGCAAGCCGATGTCCAGTATCGCTTCAGTGACTCCCTTCTTTGCGGCATCCTTGGCGCATTGCATTGCGGTAAGGTATGCCGATGGCGTATTGCATTTTCCTGCAAACCCGGACTTTGAAAGAGCCTTGGAGCTTAGGCTGGTTATCGTCATGTCGCCTTTGGGCCCGCTTTCCGTGAATGCGACTATGACGTGCTTGTTGGTCTTGCGCACTACCATGCGGGCCTTGCCTGACTTGAGCAGCGCAAGGCGCTTGGCGTAGTCCGTCCTTCCCTCGCGCCTGCGGCGGAAGTGCACTAGGTAAATGGCTCCGGTTGCCTTAGTCAACCTTTACCCCCCTCTGGCTTGTTGGATATTTTATTCAAGTATTCCGTGAGGCGCTTTTTGTCCGGGAAGGCGTTGCCCTTTATCATGGCGTACGCCTTTCGGAATTCCGCGCTCGCAATCTTGCCCTTGTGGGCAGCCAATACCTTGCGCTGCGCGCGCACCTTGCGCATCCACAGGTCCTTTCCGGTGACTCCGGCGTGGTCGGATCCCCGCTGGCTTCCCCTGCCGCGCCCCCGGCCCATGCGCTTGCGCTCCTGGCGAATCCTCGCCTTGCTTCGCGAGACTCCCGTAATCGGCTCTTGCACCACGACTTTTTCCTTTATCAGCTCGCGCACGTCGTCGGCGGTGAGCGCCTCCGAGGCGCGCTTGGCGTCGAGGATGCGCACGCGCGATTCCCCGCTGCGGAATATTCTTGCTGCGAGCCTGCGAACGGTTTGTACTGACATTTTTGTTCACTGAAATATTTTTTGGTTTTATTTATTGTTTATTTCTTTTTGTCCGAAGTTTTCAGTTGAGTACGCTTAGCTTCTTTTCCGCTGCCTTCTTGCGTATGGCTTCCTTGCTCCTCTTGGAAAGGGTTGCCGAGAGCCGGAGCACGAACTTCTCGAGTCCCGGGGTTTCGATGTCTTTTGGCCCCTGGACGAGGAATTCCCGCTTGCCGCGGGGGTGGTCTCCGCGCGTTGCAGCTGCAGTGCGGTAGCCAACCTTGACTACGGCGCCCGCCCACTTGAGCTTCTGGCGCTGCTTGCTGTCGATTCCGCGGGGCTTGCGCCAGTTTTCCTTCACGCGCTTGATGTGCCCGAAGTTCGGCCTCTTGAATTGCGGTAGCCTGTTCATTTTTTTCACTCTGAATAGTATATCCCGTCCTGGAACACGCGCCTGTCCTTGTTTGTGATGCGCGTGGCGCTCACGAGGTTTGCGGCGGTTTGGCCGACTTCGTCCTTGTTGGCGCCAGTCACGGTGATTTCCTGCCCGTTGACTTTCACCGCCGCGTTGCCGCTTATTGCGGCCTTGCGGGGGAGTTTTTCGCCCAGGAAGTTCTTTATGAAAATTTCCTTGCCCTTGACTTCCACGCTTACGGGAAAGTGCGCGTAGATTACCGTGAGGCTCTTTTCGAACGGCTTGTTTGCGCCTTTTGCGACGTTGTCGATGTGCTTTGTGAGCGAGATCATTGCCGCGCGCTTTGTGCGGTTCTCACTGCCCCAAGCGGTTATCTCGAGCTTGCCACCCTTTTCGGCTACTTTCATCACTTGCGAATTGAATTTGACTTTGGTCGCGACTCCCTTGGCGCTCACAGTAAGCGCGTCTTGGCCGACCTTTATAGCCAATTCCTTTGGTATTTCGTATTCCATTTGTCTTGTTCACTTAGTAAACGAATGCCATGAGCCTGCCGCCTATTTTGAGCTCCTTTGCCTTTGCGTGCGTCATCATGCCCTTTGAGGTCGATATGACCAGCAGCCCTACGCCTTTGGCGGGCAAAAAGCGCGACTCGTATTTCTCGATGTCCGCGTTCTTGACCGGAAAGCGCGGCCGAATCACGTTTGCACCGTTGATTTTTCCATTAAGGGCGATGTTGAACTCGCCTCCAGGGATGTTGGTGGTGTGCTCAAAGGACTCTATGTAGCCTTCGGTTTTGAGGATTTCCAGCAGCGCGCGGACTTCCTTGCTTGCCGGCCGTACCGTGGTGGCCGGCTTGCCCTTGGTTTCTGCGACCTTTATTGCGTTCAATGCGTTTGCGAGTGTGCCCATTTTCCTCAACTGTATTTCTTGAATCCGAACTTGACCGCGTTTTCCCTAAAGCACTTGCGGCAGACGTACATGCCGTATTTGCGGATGAGCCCGCGGACGTTGCCGCACATCCTGCACTTGCGCTTTCCCCGGTGCTTGTACTTTCGGTCAATGCTTTGCTTCATCCGGACACCTCATTCCTCGACCGTCTCTTCCTCTATTGTGACGCCGTAAGTAGTTTTGATGAATTCCATGGCCTCGGTTGCCGCCACGCGCTGCTCTTTTGGGAGCTTCCTTTTCGCTATCCTGCGCTTGGAAATGCGCGTGCCGGGCTTTCGCAGGGTCACGCACACGTCGAAGCCCATCATGCCGATTTTCGGGTCGTACTTCATTCCCGGAAAGTCGATGTATTCCTTTATCCCGAATGAAACGTTGCCGTACTTGTCGAAGCTGGTTTTCTTGACGGCGTTGTCGATTGTCTCAAATGCCTTCTTGAGGACTTCCACCGCGTTTTTGCCGCGCATTGTGACCATGACGCCGATGTTGTCGCCCTG
>JAZDFO010000039.1:0-8348 GCA_043807785.1 Microcaldota archaeon
TAGGAAGGAATCAATTGTTTAGCTTTTCGCAACGTCGTTTCCGCTGCGGCAAAAGCCTTTTCCTTGGGCACGGCCAGCCCGGCGACCATCTCGTGGCCTCCTCCGCTGCCGCCGAATTCGCCCGCCACGGCGCGCGCCAATTCACCACAATGAACCGCAGCGACTGCCGGATTCCCGCCCTTAATCACGCTGATTTTCCCGTTGGCGCCGTTGAGCGCCACCGCGATGTCGGCCCCGAGGGAAACGAGCGCCTCGGCGGCGTTGTGCTCGTGCGACTTGACCGCGCAAAATGCTGCGACGGCGTCGCCTTTTCGCTCGATGGATGCCGACTGCACGGACTGGATTGCCTCGATGCGCTCAAACGGCGTATGATGGACGTCCAGCACGGACTGCAGGTCGGCAAAATCAGCGGGAGACTGTGCAAGAAGGCCGGCAAGCGAAATGACCGTCCCCGACGAGGCGCTCTTGAGCCTGGCGGAATCGGATAGGACGCCTAGGGCAAGAAGGCTCGCCTGGCGGCCGTTTAGCCTCCTGCCTAGCGCAACTGCTACATCGGCGATTATTTCCGAGCAGCTTGACTTGGACTCGTCGCAATAATAGTCGCAGTTGAGGGGGTTGCCGTGCGCGTGGTGGTCGACTGCAATGACCTTGCCGTGAAACGAAGGCAACGCGTCTGCCAGCACGCCGAGCATCGCAGAACTGCTCACGTCGACGAACACGAGGTTGTCCCACCGGTTGAGATTCGACAAATCGCCGCCGAATGGCTCGACATGCAGGCCGAGCTTCTCACCCACCGCCTTGGCCTGCGCGTTTTCGCGGTCGATTACGCGCACATCCGCGCCCAGAATTGCGGCCAGCACTGCAGACGACGAGAGCGCGTCGACATCCTCGAGGGAATGGCCAGTGACAACCGTGCGCCCGCGCAAAGAGCGCAGCGCGTCAACCAAACCGTTAAAATCAAGCCGGCGCATGAAAGCACAACGCAAGGCTCATTAAAAAAGATTGCAGCGGGGAGGGCCACAATGGTTTGAAGCGGGTTACTGGTAGGTTGAACCCGTGCGGCGTTCGATGAAGGCTACCCAAACCGTCTTTTCCTCCCAAAACACCCGGTATTCCACGCGGAAGCTTGACAGCCTGACGCGATAAGTCTCGTCCCTGCCGCCAATCTTGCGCACATCATACGCCTTGCTGGGAACCGGCTCCTGCTCAAACCGCTCCAACAAGATGACAACGCGTTCGTTGTAATCCTTCGGCAATAGCTTGAGCTGCTTTTTCGCGGCATTACTCAACAAGACAGAGAACAAGACAACTCACTCCTTCAAGGCATCGCGCCAAGGCGTCGCCTTCCCCTTGCGCATCTCCTCGAAAACGGCGTCAAGCCGTGCGTGCTCTTTTACGGAAACCTGCTCGACGGGTACAAGGGAACCCCGCAATTCCTTTACATCGCGCTGGACGTCCAACAGCTTGCCGTACAACAAATTAAGGGTGACATTCTCCATTTCAACCACCTTCCAAAAAACGATGCAGCATGACCTGACGACTGCTCCCCGGCATGAGCTGCCGCCACACCATCAAATCACGCCCCTGCAATAAAAAACTATGGTTGCCGCGGTTCCGCTGCGCAAGGCAAACGCCGTTAGGTAATAAGGGGGGAAGAAACGCGACAAACTAGGAGTCGATTAATGGAAAATAAACAGCTTAACCATCTCGGATTTTTTCATATATTTTCATGGCATAGGAAATTACTTCAGCATCATTAACAAGACGGGGTTTGCCAGTAATTTGAAGATTAACCACGACGTTTTTTTCTCGAAACACGCCTTGATAAACGAGCTTATCAGCATAGGTTGCCTTTGCAATATACGATTTCGCGCCTATTGTGTCAACTGAAAATAGGGCAGTAGGGGCTAGACGAAGCTTGTCAGGCATGTCTGCGATTTCCTTTTTCTCTTTTTCGGCTTTGGAATCAAACCAAGTGGTATTCAATTGCCCATAGCCGGAAAGGGAAATATCAACATCTTTCACAGGAATTTTTATTGTTTCAATACTACCACTTTCCTCGTACATAACGTAATGCACTCTATAATTTGCCTCCCAACCATTTTTTTGCAACTCGTTTGCGTATTCATTGGAGCCTAAAGCATATGCCAGAACGTCTTGAATAAGGCCAGAATCAGATTTTACTTGGACGATATCGGATGGTAACTCATCCTTCGTTAGAATCAATTGCTCTAAATCGTTTGGGGAAAATTCCGCGTGTTTGTCTTTTATCTGATTGAGCTTGAAGGGAGAAACAGTCGCTACTTCCGTCGGTTCAATCGTAATAGTCGGCAAAGCGGTTGGGGTAGGGCATAAAGACTTAGCCGATACCTCGGTTCCGTCCGAGCAAACGAACGTTTTCACAATTTCAGTTTGTTTAACACAACCCGAAAAAAGTAAGAACGGAATAAGTAAAAGAAGAAAATAAGAATGAGTTGACATATAATCTACCAAAAAGATTCTCACACCCAACCTTAAAAAAGATATTGAACAAGGGTTAGGAGGGGGCATGGGAGAACGTTTACGAGTCAAGCGCTCAAAGGTAACTCAAGAGATGGCATAAATGGTGAAAATCAGGAGGGAAGCTCTGGCAAGCGCGCTGATGGCGTGCTCCAACGTCTACCCCGACGAGTTCATCGGATTGTTCCGCGAAAAAGACGGCGTGCTGACGGAACTGATTCTCGCGCCTCTGGCGGAATACGGCCGCTCGCACTCCGGGTTTTCCGACTTCCACCTGCCGACAGACTCGACGCTCACAGCAACGCTGCACTCGCACCCCAACGGAGTGCTGCAACCGTCGCGCCAGGACCTGAAATTCTTCGCCTACCGCGGAAAATGGCACTTCATCGCCGGCGCGCCATACCGAATGCGCGACGTGGCGTGCTATGACGGCAAGGGAAAGCCCGTGCAGGTTGAAATAATCTAACCGCCATCCCTTGCCAGCCTCTTTTGCACCGCGGGGCCCGCCAATTCCCTAAGCGCGTCTGCCGCAATCCATTTGGCGGCCTTGGAGTCCGTGCGCGCGATTTCCTTCGCAGATGCGATGGCGGCAGCATGCAGCCTCCGGTTCCTGCTCTTGCCGATTTGGCGCAGCGCCCAGTTGACGGCCTTGCGCACGAAATTCCGCTCGTCGGTAGCCTCCCGGGCAATAATCGGCAGAAACTTCAGGAATTTCCCGTCGCCGGCTTTCTTGTCGTGCACCGCAAGCGCGGCCATGAGGGCAAACCCGGCTCGCTTGACGAACTCTTCCTCCCTTGCGCTCCATTCTACAGCCTTATTGTAAGCAAACGGCGTGCGGTCGAAGAGATTGCCGCACACTTGGTCGGTGGTGTCCCAGGAGTCGAAATCAGCTGCCCACGACTCCATCTGCGCTTCGGTGACTTTTGCAGGGTCGTCGATGAAGCCCGCCAGCAGGCGCGCCTCGTGGATGCCGGTCTTCCACAACTGGAGCGCAAGCTCGTGGTCTTTGCCGATTTCCATCGCCATCGAGCGCAGCACTGGAACGGAGACGCCGAGCGTGTTTTTGGTGCTGATGCCGAAGCGCGCCATGCCGGCGATGTTGGCCGCGTTGCGTCTTGACTTGAGGGAGCGTACTATTGCCGCGCATGATGCCAAAGGGCTACACCCGGTAAACCTGGAGGTGGGGCACTCCGCCAATCGTCTTGGCACGGGCGGGGTTGATTTTCATTGCCAAGGCGGCTGCGGCAATCGCCTTGGGGCCAACGAGATTCACGTTCGGTGCGTCCGCAAGGAGAAGCGCCAGCCTGCCTTGCGTCACTTTCTCGCCCGCGTAGAACGAACGGTACTTTTGCAGGTCGAGGACCAGCTCGCCTTGCCGGAATACCTTGCCAAGCAGGGCAGCGTCGCACACGGCAACGATTTTGCGCGTTACCGGCCTGCCGGATTCCATTATCGTGCGCTGGTGGACTTTTGCGTACATGGTGGCCTCAACCGGGGGATTCTCACAGAAGCGACTCATAGAGCGAAACTAGCTTGCCGACCGAGATGTTTATGTCGCGCCTGGAGACTTCCTCGACTGCCTTGGCCGAAAGCTCGGCGTGCCGGTCGGGGTTCTCCAACAGCGTCTTTAGGGCGTCGTACATTCCAAGGGAATTCTTGCACGCGATGCCGCCGGAGCCGACTACTTCCGCCAGGATGTCCAGGCCGCTGATGAGGACGGGAGTCCCGCAGGCCATGGCCTCCTGCACGACCAGGCCCTCGGTCTCGGTCAGCGAAGGAGTCAAGAGCGCAAAGGACGCCTTGTAGCAGTCAAGCAGGTCCTGGCGGGGCAGCCTGCCGTAGAAAATCACGTTCCTGGGAGCGGCTTTTTTCAGCTCTGATTCGAGGGTGCCGGCGCCGCTGACGATGAACTGCATCTGCGGAAGCCTGCGCGCGACGTTTAGCACCCAATGCGGCTGCTTGCTGGCATCCAGGCGGCCGATGAAGAGGGCGAACGGCTTTTCAATCTTGTACTTCCGTCGGAAGCGCGCGGCATTGGCTCCCTCGTAATTGGAGAGGTTGATGCCGTTGGCAATCACCTCGACTCTGCGCCGCAGCCCGAGCTTGACGAACATTTTCTTGCCGGCGCTGGTCTGGCACACCACGCGGTCGAAGCGGTTGAGCAGCCAGATCTCGTAGCTCCACACCGCGTCTTCGAGGAACTTTGGAACTGGGGCGGACTTGAAGAAGAACTCGAGGAAGTGCCCGGCGACGAAGTGCGCAGTGATGACCTTGGGCACCGCAAACTGCGCGGCAAACACGCCCAGCGAATACTGCGAATGCGCGTGCACGACGTCGCACTTGACTGGCTTGACCGGCGGCATGATGATGTCGTAGCTTGGAAGCAGCGGGTCCTCGGCGTAATTGAGGGAGACGGTGGGAAAAGAGTATTCCTTGGTGACCCTTCCAGTGTAGAGCGTCACCGGCACCTTCTTGGAAAGCAGGGGAAGCGTCTCCTGCAGGTACGTCGCCACTCCGTTGTTCTGCTCGAATGTGTCGGAAAACCAAGCGACTTTCATCGGATGCACGAAACCCACAACGCACCCGGCGGTTAAAAACGCTTGCCAGAAGCGCATGCGAAAGTAATTAAACGGTTGGGGGCAAGAAAGCATTGGCGCAAGGGCACAAGCTTCGTGGTGGTTTAAATGATGCAGAAAAAGGCCGGGGAATCTTTCCGCGTGTTCCACGAGAGCGGCACAGGCAGCTTTGAAATCTCGGGGGACACCGCGCGGCTGAGCGCCGGCAAGGTATCGGAATTCACCAAAAGCAACATAGTCTCTTTCGAGAAGACCGGAGAATTGGCGCTCAACAAGGTCTCCGTCGAGCTGAAATATTTCGACATGTTCGGCAACTCGGACACGCACAGCTTTGCCATGCACTCCAACGACTACCGCATCGCCAAGCAGAGCCTCGGGAAGTGAACCGCCGGCAAATTCGCAAAGTCTAATGGGCTTGGCCAAAGGAAGTTGAATAAAACGAAGCTTATTTATTCGGGGATAACGCTAGTCATCAATCCACTGCTACAAAACGGGGGGATTCCAAATGAGGCTCCATGTTTTTTTCGCACTCGCATTGCTTGCCGCCGTGGCTGCGGCGTCCATGCAGGTGCCGGCAGTAGACGCCGACGGAAAAGGCGTGCTGTCACTCATCGAGTCCCGCGCCGTTTTTGGCAAGGGCGACATTTTCGTCGCGGTCACGCCGCTAATGGGCGTCGACACCCAGCAGTCCGAGAAGCTCGCCGTCAAGATTGCCGCCGAACAAGCCGCCGTGGACGCCTCCAAGTACGACGTGACTATGAAGATAACCAGCGACGCCGAAATCGTCGACGGCCCGAGCGCGGGGGCGGCGCTTGCGCTGCTAACCTACGCGGAATTCGCGAAAAAGGGCGTCCGCAAGGACATCACGATGACCGGCTCAATCGAGCGCGATGGTTCGATAGGGAAAGTCGGCGGAGTGTTCGAGAAGACCATTGCGGTCGCAGCTGAAAAGAAATTCAAGGCGTTCCTCATCCCCCGCGGCCAGGCGATTGCAAACGGAATCGACTTGCGTGAGTACGGCAAAAAACAGGGCCTGCAGGTCGTTGAAGTCGGCAAAATCGGTCAAGTCATCGAATTCGCCACCAATACGACAGAGGGCAGCGCATTGCAGGTCAAGGAAGAAACCCTGCCGGCGCTAGACCTTTTGCCATACCCGTCGACGAGCAAGCCCGAGGAGTTCACGCCCATCGCATCGGAGCAAATCCAAATTGCCGAGAAACTTCTTTCACAAATCAAGGACAACTCCACGGCAATCGCCATCAGCGCAGCGGATTCGTTGAACACTTCAAGGCAGCAGCTCGCCAGGGGATACGTTTACTCCGCGGCGAACACCGCCTTCCTGGTCACGCTTGCGCTGGAAGAAACCGCCATGCTCAACGACTCAAAGGAGCAATTCAGCCAGAAATTATGGGCGCTGCAGACGCAGGCCGAGGCCATGAAATTCGCAAAGCCGACCCGCGAGAACGCCGAATGGCTCGCATCCGCGAAAATGCGTTACTACTGGGCGCTCGAAAAAATCAGCGAGGCAAACGACCGCTCGGCAGCCCTCCCCACAGCGTTCCTCGTGGAATACTACGCGCTGGCAAAGGAATGGCTCTCCGCCGCAGCAAAGCTCAACGCGGTTGCGCAAAAAATCGGCGGCGAGGGGATAAGCGAGCTGGCCCTGCGCAAGGAAGCATCCAGGCTCATGGGCGAGGCCGACGCGCTCAAGAAGGACAACGCGCTTGCACAGGACGGCCTGGACAACCTCGCGGCCGCCAAGCTCGCCTTCCAGAATTCCGACTACCTCGCCGCATCGTTTTCCCTCCAGTTCGTCATCGCATACGCTGCCGCCGACGCAGAAGCGGAAGGCATGACCTACAGCGAAATTTTCTCGGCGCTCTGCGGCGATGCGCAAGGGGTTGGCGACTGCGTGCCCCAAGACCCGTACCAGGACGGCTCGGCATGGGGGGAGCTTTACGAGGCGCACGGGTATTACTACCTCCAGGAGGCAAACCGCACTGGCGAAGCCGCGTACCTGTCAAACTCACTCAAGATGGTCTACCTGGCAGAGGCCCTCGACGGCTTAATGGCCAACGTGTCAGAGGCGCCGATGGCCGCGCAAGGGCCGGCAGGCGTCACACCCGCAGCCAGCACGCCCGACAAACCGTCGATGGGAGTCGTGGTCTCCGTTTCCGCTCCATCCCCAGGACAAAACAGCGCGCGAGACATCGTTTTGCTCCTCGTGGCGGGCATCGTCGCCCTCATCGCGATACTCGCATACACCGTCGGAAGGAGAAATTCCGCCGATGCCAGCGAGAGGAGGGAGGGCCACGCGCGCAGGCTCGACCGCCTCGACGACATGATAACGGAAGGAAAAATCAGCGAAGCCAACTACGACCGCCTGCGCCAAAAATACTCCAGGCTCGCGGGAAAAGGGGAGAGGGAACCGCAGTTTCCGCAACAGCAAGAAGTTCCCAATCCGCCCGCGGCAGTGGCAAAGCCGCAGACGCCGGCCAAAAAGCGGGGCGCAAAAAGCAGAAAATAGGCCAGCCAAGGAAAGCTGGCAACGAGGCATGTTCGCGGCACGGGCTCAACCCCGGCCAAGGCGTAATTACTTGAAGTATAGCGCCCGGGTCTGCGGCCTTTTCAGGTCATTATTGTTTGGCGTTCAGTCTCTTGTTTTGCCTGATGATTTCTTCAACTAGAAAGAGCGTGAACGGCTTGTGGTCGCCTTCGTTGCCGGCGGCCTGTGTCTTCATGTACTTGCTTCGGCGCGACAGCGGGATGTTCGTGAAGGGGAAACCGTGGGCTTGCAGCACGTAGTTCATCAGCAGGCGGGCCATGCGGCCGTTGCCGTCCGCAAACGGGTGGACTGTCGTAAACTTGGTGTGGAATTTCGCGGCCAATTCGACGGATTGAATCAAACCGTCGTTGGAACGGTACCATTCGAGCAGTTCCCTCATTAGGTTTGGAACTTGGGCGTGTTCAGGGAATTCGTGGTTTGAGCCGCGTACCATGACGTTGACCGGACGCCAGATTCCTGCGTATTTCTCATAGCCCTCGATTTTTGAAAGCAGCGTTAGGTGGAGGCGCAGGATCAATTCCTCGCTCAACTCCGTTTTTTTGGCGAGCAGTATTTCGTAATGGTCCAGGCACTTGTTGAGGTTGAGCGCTTCCTGTTCCTCCCGCCCCATTCCGGTGATGGTGACGCCCTGCTTGCGTAGCCGTTCTATGCGCTGCTGGTCACAAACGATGCGGTCTGTAAGGCCGTAGTCGAGGGCGGAGCCTTCT
>JAZDFO010000040.1:0-3889 GCA_043807785.1 Microcaldota archaeon
ACCATCTATTACAAGGGCCCGCAGGGCTTTTACGAGAACGCCCTCTTTGAAACCGGCACGCGTTCGGTGCTCAAAGCAGTCGAGGCATCCGCCGCGTTTAAGCTGATGGGCGGCGGGCATTCCGTCTCCGCCCTCGACAAGTTCGGCGTCGACAAGGGCAAAATCTCGCACATTTCCCTCGCCGGCGGCGCCGTCGTCGAATACCTCCAGGGCAAGGCGCTTCCCGGAGTCGAGGCCCTGCGCGCGAGCTTTAAGAAAGTGCAGCCTGCCTAGCGTTTCCTGCCCCTGCGTTCTACGGCCTTCTTCATGCCAGCTGGCTTCATTTCGAAATTGAATGCGATTGCCGGCCATTTGCTTGCCTTCCAGTACGCGGAGTTGGCGCCAACTGCGAAGTCAAGAAATATTCCGAATAGCACCGCCGTGAAAGCGAAGCCTTCCCAGCTCCAGTAATAGCCTCCGAACTCGGCAAGCTCTTGCAGGATGTTCAGCAATACTATGGCTGCGAAAGCCAAAAACCCCGAGGCAAAGAACAGAAGCACCTTCGGGCTGGCTTCGAATGCGAAGCCTTTTTCCTTCGAGGAGAGCACTTTGCCTGCGATGTAGAGCAGTGCCAGCGCGAATATGGCCTCCGCTGTCATCAGAAGGCTGAATGTCGTGATATCCGTAAACCCGTAACCGGTGCCGAATTCCTGCCACGAACCGAGAAGTTGCAAATTGGATAGCGAATTCAGGGCGGCGAACGCCGCGACAAGAGCCAACGCGAAGCCAATCGTCATCTTCATCCCTACCACCCTAATCAAAATGCCAACTGCAGTGCCCTTTTTTATCCCGCCGGCGGGCAAGCCCTACATGACGGAAACCAGCACGTCCTTCACTCCCTTCCTTGCCTTGAGCATGGTGTAAAGCTCTATGATACGGCTAGCGTCGCCTTCCACTACAATCACTTCCGAGCAGTCCGCATCCCCTTGGCAGTGCATCGTTGAAGTGACAATGTCGTGGAACTCGTGCGCAATGTCTGCCACGCGCGCCTCCTGCGTCTTGGCGTGCCTTGCCACCATGACTGCCGTCTTCCTTCCACGCAGCGACTCGACTTGCGAGTATTGCGCCTCCAGCGCGCGCACGGCCATGCGCACGAGCTTCGAGCGGCTCCTGTAGCCGAGCTTGCCGCACAGCGCGTCAAGGGTTTTGAGCGCCGCCGGCTCCATCGAGACGCTCACGATTTTCGCCGCGCCAGTTTTTCCCTGCATGTTAATAACCCTGCGCCCCTCCAGCAGGCAAAGTTAATAACTTTCAGCACAATACTTATTAATCCTGCCGCCCAAGCCCTTCCATGGTGCTCGAGTCCATCATTGCCGCGACGGTCGTCGTCAGCCTGGTTTCCCTCGTCGGCATCCTTACCCTGCCGCTAAAAGACGAGACGATCCAGAAGTTCATCTTCTTCATCATGAGCTTCGCCACAGGCACGCTGTTTGGCGCGGTGTTCCTCGACCTGTTGCCTGAGGCGCTTGTTTCGCTTCCGGCAAAGACGGCATTCTACGCCGTGCTGGCGGGAATCATGTTTTTCTTCATCCTCGAAAAGATTGTGCACTGGCACCACCATTCCCGCGGCCACACCGCCGATGAAAAGCCGCTTGCGGTGCTCAACCTCGTCGGCGACGCGGCGCACAACTTCTTCGACGGCTGCGCGATTGCCGCGAGCTTCATGGCTTCCCCAAGCCTTGGCGTTGCCACGACGATTGCGGTCATCGGCCACGAGATTCCGCAGGAAATCGGAGACTACAGCCTCCTCATCTACAGCGGGTTTTCCAAGCTCAAGGCGCTGGCGTTCAATCTCCTCAGCGCGTTCACCGCAGTTCTCGGCGCAGTGCTGTTCTTCTACTACTCTTCCGTGATTGAAAACGGGCAGGCGCTAGGCCTCGCGTTCACGGCGGGCACCTTCATTTACATGGCCGGCGCAGGCGTCATCCCCGAGCTGCAAAAAGAGCTTGACTCTCGCAAGTCGGCTCTGCAGGCAGTGTTTATGGCAGCTGGCATTGCATTGATTTGGGTCATCTGCACGTACCTGGAGTGAGCCTTTCCCCTTCCTGTTTTTATTCGTTGCCCGCGTCTGCTTATCCTAATGCCGTTTTTCCTGCCGGAATGCGAGTGGTTTTCATGAAATCCAAGCCCGTCATTGTCGTCCACGGCGGAGCCGCGCGCATTTCAGAAGATGAAAAGCCGCCGCAGCGCCACTACCTTGAGGCGGCGATGCTTACCGGCTGGAAAATCCTCTCGCGCGGCGGCAGCTCTCTTGACGCCGTCGAGGAATCCGTCGCGCTCATGGAGGACAGCGGCGCCTTCGACGCAGGCCGCGGCTCGGTCCTCAACGCCGAGAAGAAGGTCGAGCTCGATGCCGCGATAATGTCGGGCGACCTCTCGCTGGGCAGCGTCGCGTGCGTCTCAACAGTCCTCAACCCCATCCGCCTTGCGCGCAAAATCATGGAAGCCTCGCCGCATTCGCTGCTTGTGGGCAAGGGCGCCGAGGACTTCGCATCCCGCCACGGGTTTCCCCCGTGCAAGCCCCGGGAACTCGTCTGCGAACGCGAGCTTAACCGGTGGCAGAAAGGCTACGACAAGCCGTTTGGCACAGTAGGCGCGCTTGCATTGGACAAATCCGGCCACATCGCAGCAGCGACTTCAACCGGCGGGACTTTCCGCAAGCTTCCCGGCCGAATCGGCGACTCGCCGCTGGTCGGCTGCGGCACTTATGCCGACGACCTTTCCGGCGCGTGCAGCACCACCGGTCACGGCGAATCCTTCATGAAGACGCTTGCCGCCAAGACCGCTTGCGACTTGCTTTCCTGCACCAAGACTACGCAGGAGGCCGCGGAGAAAACGATTGCGCTTATCCTCAAGCGCACGGGCGGCCACGGGGGCCTGATTCTCTTGCGCAACGACGGCGACTTCGGCATAGCCTTCAACACGCCGGTAATGACGCGCGGTTTCATGCACGCCGGCATGGCCGAACCCGAAGTTCGCGTCAACCCCTAGCTTTCTGTTTGTCGGCTGCCGCGAACGCCTTTCTTAGCACCGATAAAGTCAGCGGGTGGGTGGGTTCCTTCGCTTTTCGTCTTGCAATTTCTTCAAGAATCCCGTTGGCGAGGCTTCCTTTCAAGCTCTCCACCGGGTGTTGTTCCAGTGCCATTGCCGCCAGCAGGCGGTTGGTTGCGTGGCTGCCCTCAACGGCGGCACCGGCGAGTTTAATGATTTTACCCCACCGTTTGCGCAGGCGTTCATATAAGCGAGCTGCGTTTGGGTTTTCATCTCTGATCTCCGGTTCTTTGGCATATGCCCTCCTCATGTCAGTGTATATGTGCAGTGCATATAGCGCCGCGCGCTGCCTGACGACTTCGCTGTTGCCCGGCTCAAGCGCGCGAAGAAGCAATGTCGAGGAATTCGATATGCCGTGCATTATTGATGCATGCCCTTCGACATCGACTGCGTGAAGTTGCCCAATCTGATCCATTCTTGGGAACTCGCCCGCCGTGCTCTTAAGACGCTCCTCACCTTGCGCTAAATGCATGTCTTCGGGTGAGTTTGCCCTGATTTGTGCTGCCTTAAACAGTGCTGTCTCTGCCTCAAGTGGCCTGCGGTTATGCACTTCCCTAAGTGAACGCAGGCCGTCTTCTCTTTGTTTGCTTGCGCCGGCAATTAACGCCATCTTCGTAAGCGCCTTTCTGCACGCGGGGTCATTGCCCTGTATAGCTATCAGTTCCAATTTGCGCAGCTCTTGCCTCTTACCTGCCGGTCTGAAGCCTTCGAACCGCTTTAAGTACATGCTTTCTTCGTGTTTAGTCATGGCGTTGCCCCATTCCAATATCAAGCGCGCCAAAGCCTTTAAAGTCGCCGC
>JAZDFO010000041.1:0-8857 GCA_043807785.1 Microcaldota archaeon
GGCAGAGCCTGGTCAAATGCGCAGGGCTTAGGACCCTGTCCCTTAGGGGTTCGGGAGTTCAAATCTCCCCCCCTGCATCTGGTATAATGTTATAGTCTTACCGCGGACCAGTATTCCGTCTCGGCACGCGCCTAATTCTTAGTCGTCAGTAGTCTTATGAGCAAACTAGTTCATTATCTTTTTCCGTTAAAGGCATATCTCGGTACATATGAGTATGGAGCGCAATAGGCGGAGAATTTGCCGACCCGCCTCAGATATGAAGAACGCCGTTTGCGCTAGAAAATTTAAGAGGCAACCCCAACCCGCCTAATAGCGCTGAAATCATTTACTGGAAAATCTCGCGCAAAGGTCGAAATTTTATGAAAAGTGGGCATGGGTTGGGATTTTAAAGCAATCTTGAACTCAAGTATTTGAGAATCAATACCCGGGTGGTTCTATGCCGGAGTTCCCAAGAGTTGCGATAGAAAAAGCAAGACCGTTAATTGCCGTTGGTAAAGAGAGAATAAAGTATGGACAGCTTCGGCGCCAGTATGGTTCGGGCAACTTATCCCCTAAAGAGTTGGTTTCCCGCGTAGGAGAATTACATTACCGGTCCATCCCTGAACTTTGGGACGCTCCAGTGCCTCGAGTGCGAAAAATAAAGGTTCCTGCGAAGATTACGCGTATTGGAGAACGCGTTGTAGCCAGTTTATTCCCTCGAATGAAGGAAATTCGTTTGAGGGCAGGTAGAACTGGAGTGCGCATGAGCCGGACGTATGGAAGTGAGAAATACGAGCAAGTTCTTCGAAAGATTGATGCTGAAGCGTTAGTTTACCATTATTCGGAACAAGGTTGGAACCAAGAATTGAAGGGGAGAGTCCAAAAAATCCTTGCGTCAGAAGGAATTTCAAGGCGTGACCACCGAGCTATTATTGAAGCAGTTAAAGATTGGAAATTCCTCAATTTAACCGCCTGGACGCTATACCCGCATATGCCCCAGTATGTAATCACGAAAAAAGCGCGACTCTAGCATGATGCTTGCCGTGCCCCCCCTGCATCTGGCGTAATGTCATGGTCTTGCCGCTGCCTTTCGGGCTATTTCAACCGAAGCTCCATTGCGAGGAGTTGCTCGTTGAAGCCGACGATGATTTGGACGCAGTGAGAGCGCTTGATTTCGATGGCGGGAACGGTTTTTTGCTGCGTGCGTTTGACTAGCCGTTGATAGCCGTCGCTGGTTCGGGCGTCCACTTCCTCGAATTCCATGCCGTGGCTTGAAAGAAAGGCTTTGGCGGCGTCCGAGGCATGCGAGCCGTCAGAGTACAAAACGAGCGTCATATGCTGCCCTCTTTCTCACTTCAATACTTTCTTCACTTCCGAAAGGAATTCCGTTGCCCATTTTGCGACTTCCTCGGCGGTCTTCTCGGAGTAAATCATGCCGTAATCCGCTTCCTGCCGCAGGTTCATGCAGTCCCGAAAGCGCTCGTAGTGCACTCTGCCTGCATCAGGTTTTCATCCACGAAAAGCGCCTTGAGCGCCACAGCGAGGCAGTAGTGGCCCTTTTCCCGGTATCCCTTGCTTAGCACAAGCGCTTTTGCGGAGTGGAACATCGAATAATACGCTTGCACTGTCGCCCACTTCGCGTCGTCCTCCTTCAACGAATTTTCACAACTATGGAGGTCAGACTCCGCTGCTGCCAGCTCCTTTTTCACCAAATCCGGCTGCACCCCAATCTTGACAATTTTCCCTTCATCAATGCAGTTCGAAAACCGGCTGTCCATTCCTTCACCCGAAAAGCTCGATGCCAGAATTTATACGCTCATAAAGCGGCTTGTCTTTTTTCCGCAATTCCGCATACTCCTGGCCGTTCATGATAATGGCCTTTATCCGCTCTTCCTCACGAAGTCGTGCCCTCGTTTTTTCCTTTTCCCCGGAGAGCACGAACAAGTCGATGTCGCTGTTCTCCCCGTTCCTGCCCGTCGCAGCGCTCCCGAAAAGAAGAATTCTTTGAGAGAATGGCGCAATCTTCTCTACTGCAGGCATGAGGTTGTTGACGGTCGTGAAGACCTTGTACTGCCGCAGTACCGGGTTGCCGTCGTTGCGGAGGTAAAAGAGCATTTTCCCCTTCCTGGTCTGCTTGAGCAACCCGAGTTTTGCAAACATTTTCAGCATTCTGTTGGCAGAGGCGGCGCTTATCCCCGCGCCGTTGGCAATCTGCCGCTCGAACAGTTCGCCGTCCCTGACGGAGATGTAATCCAGCACTTTCATTTCCGTTTTTGAAAACAAATTCAATTTTTTGAACATGAGTTCATTTAAACAAACGCGTATTAAAGCCTTGCCATTGGACTCGCTCAACCGGGCGATCCGAGCAGTTTGTAGCGAAGAGGAACAGTCAAACCGGTCCCAGGGGGGCATCCTTGCCGCGCTCGCCTCTGCGCAAAATCCGCGCGTTGAGCCGTCTTGCACTTTGCGTCATTGTTCAGTCGTTGGCGAGCTTTTTCTTGAGTTCCGCGATTTCCTCGTGGAGCCTGCGGTCGCGCTTGAGGGGGTCCATGTAGGCCTCTTTTTCGAGCGCGGCTAGCTTGGCCTTCATGTTCGATTTTTTGTGTTCCATGTCGGATTTCGTCATTCCCATTCAAAGACTCCCCTCGGTTTGATTGTTGGAATAAGTAATGCGGCTGGGGAATTTAAAGCCGCCGGGCTCTCGGGCTTTGTGCCGGGGTTCTTGGCCGCCTGCAACACGCGCTCCCGCACCCCCCCGTTTGCGCCATTTTATTAACCGGCAAATTCATTGTTTAATCAAGGGGTTGTTTATGCCGAACTATTACTTGGGTATTGAAACGACTGGCCCGGACCCGAAGGTGGACCGGATCATCACAATCCAATTCCAGGAGCTCCACCGCAATACCGGCGTTCCCATCGGCAGGCTGGAAATCCTCAAGGAATGGGAGTATTCCGAAAAGCAGATTCTAGACGAGTTCATCCGGGTCAGCAAGGCCTTCGACCCGTACCCGTTCACTTTCACTCCCGTCGGCTACGACTTGAATTTCGTCCACAACTTCCTGCTCGAGCGGTGCCGCCGCAACGGCATTCCTCCGATCCACTTGCTGAAAAAGCCTTTCATTGACCTGCGGGCCTTTGGAATCATCATAAACCGCGGCGAATTCAAGTACTCCGGCATCGACCGCATCACGAAAAAGCCGGTGGACGAGGATGCCATGCGGAAATGGCATTCCAAGCGCGAATACAACCAGGTAGTCAAGTACGTCGAAAGGGAGGCCGACGCGCTAACGGATTTTTGCGCCTGGCTGTACAAGGAGCTTCCCGACTTTTTGCGCCGCTATAGGCACAGCAGGCCGAAGAAGGCCCCGCAGCATACCGACGGGCTGGTAAGGCGCTAGAAATTCCGCCGCGCGGGCTTGGCTGGATGGGTTAAACCAATCGGTTTTATGACTTAGCAGGCAACTCTTCCATAGTTACGGGGAAATTTGATGGCTTTTTTCGACTTGCTTTTTGGGGCTTTGCTTGCATTATTCGCCACCACTCTAGGCTCGCTTTTGGTAATGTTTTCGCACAGGCTCGGGCTCAAAAGCTATGCTTACCTGCTGGGGTTCTCCGGCGGCGTCATGGCGTTTGCGTCCGTGGAGCTGTTGTTGAAGGCCTATGGCGCCGGCGGGGCGGTTGCGGCATTCGGCGGGTTTGCTGCAGGCGCCGCCGTCATGCTCGCCTTGAACCTTTCGTTGCCTCACGCGCACTTGCTGCTCACTCGGCGGGAATTGGGGCATTCCAAGCGCAAGGCGTTCTTGCTTGCCGGGACCATTACGCTGCATAATATTCCTGAAGGCCTGTCGCTTGCGTCGGCTTTTGCGCTTTCCGTGCCGCTTGGCTGGGTTGTCGCGTTTTCCATCGCCATCCAGGACGTCGTGGAAGGCTTTGCGGTGTCCGCGCCGCTGGCGTTCTACGGCATGGGCATGAGGCAGTCCATGCTTTTGGGCGCGTTTTCGGGCGTCGTGGAATTGGCTGCAGCCGTGGCAGGCTTTTTCCTGTTGTCCTCCATTCTTTCCGCAGTTCCTTTCGCCCTCGCATTCTCTTCGGGAAGCATGGCGTTTGTAGTGTTCCACGAGTTAATGCCGGATGCGCACGAGAAGGCCGGGAAATACCCTGCTTTGTGGTCGCTTGCAATCGGGGCGGTTTGCGCCGCAACGCTGGCGCTATTGCTTGGGTTTTGACTTTTCCTGCCGGCTTTAAACCCCCCGGTTTATATGCCGGAAACTGCCTGATATCTACGTGATTTGTGGTGGCGAAAATCGAGCTGTTCACATCGCTGACTTGCCCGTATTGTCCGCCGGCAAAGAAAGAGCTTTCCGGGGCGGCGGCGGCGCTTGCAGCCGAAGGATTGGCAGTGGAATACTTCAACTACGACACCGCTTCCGAGGAAGGCAATGCCAAGGCGCGGGAGTACGAGATTACGCGCGTGCCGACGGCAATCGTTGTGGGCACGAGCTACAAATTCGTGCTTGACGCGTTCAACCTGCCGACTGTGCGGGAGGCGTGCCTTG
This sequence comes from Microcaldota archaeon, assembly GCA_043807785.1. Taxonomy (GTDB): domain Archaea; phylum Micrarchaeota; class Micrarchaeia; order Norongarragalinales; family SBBD01; genus JAZDGU01. The sequence continues at coordinate 4,536 of JAZDFO010000041.1, forward strand.
TTGCCGACGGAAAGAAGGATTTGCCGGGGCATGCCGGCCTGTTTTGAGCATTCGCTCGCGGGAGTGCGGGAGTTTTTTTAACCCCCTCGGCGTACGGGTTTGCGTGGCTAAAAGGCTTGCGCGCAGGCTGTCGTTCGCCGACGCGACTCTCTTCGAGATAGGCGGCATTGTGGGCGCGGGCGTGTTTGCGCTCATCGGCTTGGCTGCCGGCGCCGGAGGCCCTGCAGTCGTAGCTGCTGTGGCGCTCGCAGGCGTAGTGTCCCTTTTGACGGCCTTGAGCTACGCCGAAATCAGCTCGGCTTTGCCGGTGGAGGGCGGCGAGTTCGAGTTCGCGCACCGGCTCGTGTCCCCCCTTGCCGGGAAGCTGACTGCGGCGGGCTGGCTTGTAGCCGACGTGGTCTCCACTGCCCTAGTCGGCCTTGCTTTCGGAAACTATGTTTCGTCCGTATTTCCGGCGGTTCCCGCACGGGCCGCTGCATGGGGCGTGTTTTTCGCTGCCGCGGCAATCAACGCCGCCGGCGTGAAGCTGAGCGCGCGGGCCAACGGCGTGTTATCCGTATTCAAGGTTGCGGTGCTTGTGTTATTCATCTCAATCGGCCTTTCGCATTTCAATGCCGCGAATTTTGCGCCATTGATGCCTACTGGCAAAACCGGGGTTCTGGCTGCTGCAGCGCTGTTCTTTTTCGCCTACTCGGGCTTCGGCAAGATTACGCGGCTGAGCGAGGAAGTGGTTGGCGCGCGCAAGACGCTCCCGAGGGCAATCGTCGCCTCGTTGTGCATATGCACTGCATTGTACATCCTCGTCGCGGTGGCTCTAATCGGCTCTTTCGGATGGCAGTCTGCCGCGGCGTCGGCGTCTCCCCTCTATTCTGCGGTGGGGTTTTTAGGCTACCCGTGGGCCGCGCAAGTGCTTTGGCTGGGTGCGCTTGCGGCAATGTTTACCGTAATTCTTACCAACAACGCGGGCATTTCGCGGATTTTGTTCGCCGTCGGGCGCAGGAGCAGGAGCCTTGGGCGGCTCGGCCACGTGCAGGCTTCCTTTGGCACGCCGTGGAAGGCGGTTGCGCTTGCAGGGGCATTGCCTGCAATCATAGTGTTCTTCGTCGACCTCAAGGGCGCGGCGGAAATCTCGAGCGCGTTGTTTCTCTTGTATTACGCGGTGGTGAATGCCATCGCCATATTCGCCCGGTCGAGGAAGGATTGGAAGCCCGCCTTCAAAACCCCGTTGTTCCCGCTCCTGCCCTTGATGGGGTTCCTTTCCTGCATCCTGCTTTTGGCCGGCATCTTTTTCGGCCTCGGATGATCACGCCCCATCCGCCGGCTCATCCAAAGATTTTAGTTTGATAATCCGGCTTGCCGCCGCCATATCGTCCCTGCACAGCAGCACTACCCTTGACGGCTCGTGCTCGTCGGCGGCAATGTAGCCGCTTTCGCCTGCCAGGGCCGCGGCAAACCGCTTTATTTCCGCGTGGGACGGCATTTTTCCTGCCCCGAGCCTCGCACGCGAGCTTCCCAGCGCCATGTACGCCTTGGCTTCCACGTAGTCCGCACCGCTTTTCCGGATCAGGGCAGCGTATTCCCCTGCGTGCGAGTCGTTTACGCCCTTGATTACGGTCATTCGCAGGACGGTGCGCGTCTTTCCCTTCAATGCCGCCAGCACGCCGAGGCTTTCGTTGAACTTCTCCCACGCCCCTTCGTACATTGGGACGCTCGTTTTCGCGTACGATTCGGCGTCGTAGCTTGAAAACGAGATGTAAAGCTGCGTCGGCAGCGCGCCATTGTCGTCGAGCATCATTAGGGCATCCGGCCTGCTTCCGTTGGTGACCAGAAAGGTCGTCATCCCCCTTTCATGGAATTCCTTGATTAATTGCGGGAGCATTGGGTAAAGCGTCGGCTCGCCATCGAGTGATATTGCCGCGTGCGCGGGCTGCTGGGCCTCCCTCCATTTGCCGATGCTGGCCTTGGGGTTGCCGGGAAACCCGTTGAGCAAGTGCCGCTGGGCTTGGATGCATCCGTCAATAATCTCCTTTGGCGAATCCGCGCCCCCCTTCCACGCCAGGTTGTGGAGGCTGGGGTTCCTCCAGCAGAAAACGCAGGCGTGGTTGCAGAAAGGGATTGCGGGCGACATCTGCAGGCACCGGTGGCTGGCAATGCCGTAGAACTTGCTTTTATAACACTCGCCTTCCAGCCTGATGCTTTTCTTGGTCCAAAGGCAGGCCTTTGCCGCCGAGTGCCTGTGCCTGCCGGCGAATTCGTAGCCCGCCTTCCCCATTTGCGCAAGCTGCACTTCTGTCAACGCAGAGTCAAACGCGCCCAAATTGAATCCACCCGGGCTTTAAACCGTGATATAGCGCATCCGCTAACGCCGGCGAATTCTTTTATGCCTTGCGCCTGTTTTTGGCCATTTGCCGGTTTACGTGCGGGGGATGACCGCATTGCGGTGCTGTTCATCATTCCTGTCCGAAAGACTTCGGATGTCCACCACTTGCGGGGGCTTGCGTATCTTGAAAATGTAGATTAGCCCCGCGATGGCCATGACAAGCACGATGATGGTGGCAACCACCGTGAGGTCAATCTCGCTTTCTGACGTCGGAAGCGTGCGTGCGCGCACTTCGAGCTTGGCCGCCGCCGCGGTTATTCCGTTGAGCATTTTGGTGGCGTTGTCGTAGTGGCCGAGGTCAATTTCCGCCTTGGTGTTTTCCAGCGACTGGCTCAACGCAGTGAATTCCTTTTCCATTGCCGTAACCCGGCTGTCCGTTGCCCCGTCCTTGGTGAATTTAGTCTTGGCTAAGGAAAGAGATATGGACGCGTTTTCCAGGGTTGCAACCGTCTTGCGGTACGGCAAAATGACGGGTTCAAGCGACTTTTGGGTGTCTTTAAGCTCCTTGAGCTTCTTTTCCTCCTCTGCATACCTTGCATTGGCTTCCCCGAGCGTTGAGGCGTTGCCCAGCTCCCCGTAAGCGGCCAAGAGCGCATCGTAGGGCTTTTTCAGCGCGCTAGTAGAATATTGCGCGTCGAAAGCGGCTGCGGCTGTCCTGCCTTCGTCAACTAACGCCTTTCCTTTGATTGAAAGTTCTTTGATTGCGAGCACGTCCTTTCTCTTGCCGTATTCGATTACGAGTTTGTCGGCATCGCCGCGGACGTCAGTCACTCCCTTGGCGACTGCGTCTTTGGCAGCGGTGTACACCTTCGTAATGTGGATGTTGTCATACCCGCATTTGGGGTCCGCCTTGAGGGTGTCCCCCTTGAAGTATTTGTATAGCGGGTCAAAACTCACCATGCCAACCCGGAGCGCGTCTGACAGGTCCCTTATTTCGGCCAGGGTTTGGTTCAAGGCCGCCGGTTCCTGTTCCTGCCATGAGGAAATCAACGGGCTGACCTTCAGCTTGAGGGCGGCAAAGTTGTCGGAGAGGTTTTTCCTGTACGCGAATCCAATCCCGCAGATTCTGCCCGTGCCGGTTTCAACGCATTTAAAGTCCCTCCACATGAAGAAGTCCTCGACATCCGCATAGAAGGTCTTGTTGCATGCCTTAAATTGATTGAATGCGGTGTCGAAGGAAACGTTGAGGCCGTCGGCGATGGATTGCGAAAACCCGAGCTTTCCAGTGCTTTCATAAAACTGCGCGAGCAGTACCGTAAGCGCCTCGGGGGTTGCCACCGGCTTCAAATCACTGCCGATGACGAGGGAAAGGTTGCCGTCGAACTTGACGAAATAATAGCTTTGGTTTCCAAACGAAACCGTCGCATACTCGGCTGACTCGTTTTTCAGCCTGTATTCCGAGACTGCTTCGTCAATTGTTTTAGCCGCAACCAGTGCCGTCGAAGCGAGAAACAGCACCGAAACGATGAGGAAAATCCCTATTTTGTTCATGCAGTGCTAACTCGACTTAGTTTATTAAATTAACCGCTTTCCCGACGCTTGCCGCGCCATCCTTTGCTTAGGGCGTTGCATCGTGCCGGCCGCCGTGCAGCGAATATCTTTAAAACCCGCGATTCCATATCTTTAGCGAGCCCCCGAAGTAGCTCAATCTGGCAGAGCGTCTGTTTTTCCCAGCTTGGAAAAGACGAAACTGTAGCCTGCCCGCGCCCGCTTTTCTTGGGCGCAACGGCGCGGCCGGATTGTAATCAGACGGTTGCCGGTTCAAATCCGGCCTTCGGGACTGACCAACTAGGGGGGACGCCCCCCTACTATGGTCGCTTCTACCCCCCGTTTGCATGGCGGTAGACTGTCTGCAGTGGCATCTGCGCATTTATAAAATTTCCCTGTTAAACATTCTTCCTCTGCCTTGGTAGTGCAGTGGTCCAGCATAGGGGCTTGTCGA
>JAZDFO010000042.1:0-3222 GCA_043807785.1 Microcaldota archaeon
CAATTGCCGGTCATGGGATGGTAATATGATGCGTTCCTGCGCTCGACGCTTCCGCTTACCACCGTCCAGCCGTCCGGCGTGTTCCCGGTCCACGATTCAAAGCCAGTGTTGGCCATCGTGCCGTAATTGGCATCCGAATACGAAATAGTGTATCCGTTCAAGTCAATGGTGGTCATATATTGCGTCCACTTTGGAGAAGCGAACCGGGGCACAATGCACGAGCGGTCGCATGAAAGGTCGCCCATGAGCAGGAAATAATGGTTTGCGCTGTCCGTGTTGTCCAGTTTATAGGTGTCGTATTGGGGCAGGTATGTGTAAAACGAGCCGGACTGGCCGGGAACGATTTCATGGCAGTTTGGCACGCCCAGCTGCGCGCAAGTGGAGGCCGACCACACAGGCAGCGCAAAAACGCCGACTAAAGCCAATAACAGCAGCCGAAAGAAACGGGTTTGACGCATTTGCATTTGTCACCACAAGCAAAAAGCTGAAGCGGAATTAAAAGGGTTCTTGTCAGGTTGCTCAAGCCCAAGGGCTACATCTTTTTATGCGCACGAGACCAAAGGCAATGCGGTTGCAATGGATTCAAAGAGGAACATCGAGAGGGTCAAAGGCGCGGTCATGCCAGTTGCAGGCGCATTAATCCTCGCACTGGCCGTGCTATTGTTCCTCTCCGCCATCCGCGCGAGCCTGTTTAGCGACCAAGGGGAAGAGACGCGCATCTGGTTTGAAGTCACTTTCCTGCTCCTGCTTGCGGTGCTGGCGGAACTGCTCGTGATTTACCTGCGGCAGCCGGTGGTGATGGTGCTGCTGCTTGTCGGCGTGCTCGTCGCCCCCGGCACGGTCAAACTGCTCTGGCCGATGGTTGCGCAAACGCTCAACGCATTCCTGGCGTACTTTGCGGCGTCCATTCCGGCGCAGGCCCCGCACTTGATTCCCTTGGAAGGCACGGTAATGGTGTTCGCCAAGCTGGGTTCAATCATTCTCCTGTTCAAGATTGGCCTGCACTCGGAAATCACAAAGATATTCAACGCAAAGAATTTTGCAGTCGCATTGCTGGGCGTGATAATCCCGTTCGCCGCAGGCTTCGCTTATGCACAAATGACTGGAGGCTCGACTGCATACGCGCTGTTTTTGGGAGCCGCGCTCACGGCAACAAGCGTCGGCGTTACTGTCGCAGTACTCGCGGAATTCGGCGTGATGCACAAGCCCTACGCGCAGATAATCCTCGGCGCGGCGGTCATCGACGACATACTCGCCCTCCTGGCGCTCTCATTTGTCAAAAACGTGCCGACCGCGCTTACCGCCGAGGCGCTTGCGCCGCTGGCGGTGGTGCTTGCCACTGCGGCGGTGTTTGTCATCGGCGGAATCAGCTTGGGCAGGCTCATCGTGCGCAAGTACTTCAACCGCGTCACGCAAGAGACTTTCTCGAACAAGACGTTCCTCCTGGCGCTGGCGTTTTTGCTCATGTACGCGTATGTCGCGGAAGTCGTCGGCCTCTCGGCAATCGTGGGCGCGTTCATCGCCGGCGTGACGCTCAACTACTCCAGGATTGTGGCTAAAATAAACGAGCTGATGGCGCCGCTGGAAATGCTTTTCACCCCGATATTCTTCATTTCGCTGGGAATGTTTGTCGACATCGCCGCCATTCCCGCGCAGCTGCTGCCGATAATTGCCATCACGCTCATTGCAGCACTGACGAAAGTCGCCGGGTACGGAATTGCGGCACTTGCGGCGGGGGCGGGCAGGAAAGACGCCATCATCGTCGGCGTCGGGATGATTCCGCGGGGCGAAATCGCGCTCATCGTCGCGCTCTATGGGCTGACAGCGACGGTCAACGGAGTGCAGGCAATCACGCCGGCGGAGTACACGGTAATCACGGCAATGGCGTTCTTGACGACAGTGATTGTTCCGCCGGTACTGCAGAAGCTGGTCGCAACGGATGGAAGGCACGCGGCACCGCAATAGAGCCGGCGGGATTCCGGATTGTTTATAGCTAGCCTCCAACGAACTGGAGGATGAAGAACGCGAGGTAGCCGAAGATGAGGAGAAGGCCGTCGCGCTTGGTAAGGCCGCCGCGGATGACGATGAAGTAAAGCAGAACGATGTTGGCGATGACCGAGAACACCACTAGCTTTATCGCCGGCGCGAAGGAAATATTCGGATTGATCACGAGCGCCGAGCCGAAAACAAGCGAGAGGTTTGTGATGGCGCTGCCGACGGCGTTGCCGATTGCCATGCTCTCGCGTTTTTTGAGCGTCGAAACAACGCTGACGGAAAGCTCGGGAAGCGTCGTGCCCAGGGAAACAATGGTCGCTCCGATGACGGTCTGTGCAATTCCCCACAATTGGCTTAGCCGGATGGCGTTCTCGACCGCGACCTGCGCGGAGAGGATGACCAACGCGATGAAAAAACCGAATTTCGCGAGGGGAACCGCCAGATTGCCCAGCGATAATGGCGAGCGCCTGGCGGCTCCAGCCGCGCCGCTTTTCTTGGTCAAAAGCCAGTACGCGTAGCCCATGTAGAGAAACACGAGAGCCGCGCCGGCAAAACGGTTCGGGTGATAGACCACCATCAGCAGGGAAATCAGGCTCGTCGCCAAAAGCACCAGAACAAGGCTGCCGGTTTCCCTGCGCCGGATGCGCATGACGCCGAGGAATGCGGCGACGCCGACGACGAGGGAAACGTCGATGAGGTTGGCGCCAAAGACGTTGCCGACCGACAAGTCAGGGGAATTCCTCAATGCCGCCGAGACCGAAACCACCAGTTCCGGAAGCGAAGTCGCCGTGGAGAGGAGAATGAAGCCAATGGCGAGCTCGCTGATGCCCAGCATGCGCGCCAGCACGGCGGCATGGTTGGTGGTCTTCTCGCCGGCCTTGAAGATGACTACGACGCTGCCGGCGAGCAATACGAAGGGAAGGAGCCACTCGTTCATAGGAATACAGCCCGAATTTTTTAGGGATTCCGGGCTTTAAAAGGCGGCTTAGCCGGCTACTTGTATTTGGCGTCGAACCTGTGCCACGCCTTTGCGGCAGGCTTTGCGTGCTTCTCAAGGCCCGCCAGCAGGCGCAGGCGCACGTACGCGGTTTCGACGCCGCCGTGGATTTTTGCGTCCCTTGCCACGGAAGCCACGATTTTCTCGAAAGACGCGGCCTTGTAGTCCGCCGGCAGCCCGGCGTCCAGGAGCGCCTTCTTAATTGAGCCGCGCACTTTTGCGGCCGAAAA
>JAZDFO010000043.1:0-4097 GCA_043807785.1 Microcaldota archaeon
GAGTCGAGGAATACTGCGTCGAAGCGGATGCAGAACAGTGAGTGGATTGCAGCCCTGCTCCGCGATTCTTGCGGCAGCACGAAAAGCAGGGGCGCGTCAAGGCGCTTGCGCAGCATGATTCCCTTGAAGCGCTTCCATGCCGTGTCGGCCACTTCGCATTCGGAGTACAGGATTCGCTTGCGGGAAACGCTTTTTATCTGCGGCATGCATAATCAAATGCGCTAGCGGTTTAAAGCGGTTTGGATGGGTTGGAAAGTTCGCAACAAAAGGCCCGAAGACGGCGGCAACGCGGAGGAGTTCTACTCCCAGCCCGGCGCGCAAGTCTACGAGAAAAACGCGATGCGCCACATACAGGAAAAGATACTCATGCGCGCGCTCCAGCTCGTTGAAGTTCCCGCCGGCGCGAGGGTCCTCGACGCAGGCTGCGGAACCGGCTTTGGAATGCAACTGCTAAAAAAGCTCGGCTTTTCGGCCAGCGGGTTTGACGTTTCCCCGGACATGGTCGCATTCGCTAAACGGAAGAAACTCGCTGCTGTCGCCGGCGACCTGCGCAAAATCCCGTTCCCCGACAAGAGTTTTGACGCCATCGTCTCAATTTCGGCGCTCCAGTGGGTGCCGCTCAAGGAAAGGGCAAAGGTGGCAAAAGAGTTCCATCGTGTTCTCGCCGGCGGTGGCGTAGCAGTAATCCAGTTCTATCCTGCGAGCGAAGACGAGGCGATGGCGACCGGCAGGCTGTTCCGCCAGGAGGGATTCCGCGTCGTGCTTCATGTCGACAGCGAAGATAATCCCCGCAAGAGGAAGGTGTTCCTCGTCATAGGCAAGTAATTTATTGGCTTCGCCACAACAAGTTTGCATGAACGATCCGGTTCCCTTGGTTGCCACCTCCCCGGAGATGCGGGCAAGGCATAGGAAAAGCCTAAGGGAAAGCGGCTTGGTGCCATTGAGTGACGCGCTTAAAAGGCCGGTGTTATTGCATTTTTCAGAGGCCGGGCTGCTCGAGCATGCCCTTAGGTACGTGCCGGCCTCCATCAAGCCGCTCAAGTACGCTCCGAAGGAAGGCAAGCCTTCGTTCGAATACTTTATCCACTTGGAACGGGCCAAGCCTTTATTCCATTTCTCGCCGGGGGTTTTTTCGTTTTTAAATGAGCTGTCCTTGCGGCCGAGGTCCAAGGCGCAAGTGAGGCCGCTGCTTGAAAAATATGGCCTGGTTAAGCGCGGGGCAGGCGGGAAAGCGACATCTAAAGCATTCTCGAGGCTGAATGTTGCTGCTGAGAGCCTTGGCATCGGCAGGCTTGTAAAGTCGGTCGCCCTTGAAGGCTACCGGCGCGTGTACCTCGTGCCGAAAACTTCTGGAGAAAGGCTTAATTTGAACCAGTTGGAGTCATTCAATCTGGTACTTGGCAGGCGTACGCGGAAATTATACAATTATATGCGGAAAAGGAAGGCTGCCGATTCGGGAGAGCTTATGGCGCACTTGGGTCTTTCCGGGGAACGCGCAAGCCTCACCCTCATCGATTTGGCCTCGACGGTCAACCGCCTCCACGGCCTTGCCTATGGCTCACCTGCATTTTCCATCGGGAAATACGGCGGTCAGGGAAGAAACGTGCGCAACAAGTTCACTTTTCAAGAAGAGGGAAGGCCGCCCCGCGTATCAGACTACTTCCGGGGGCGCGAAGCCGAGATAGTGGATTTGGCTGCCAAGCAAGGCGGTGTTTCGACGGCCAAGCTGCGTTCGGCACTCGGCGTTACGACCAGCACGCTATTGGGCCACCTGCGCTCGATTTCAGGCACAAGCATTGCGGGATTGCATAATCCCCCAATTCTGCAGGGAACTCCGTACCGGGCTGGGAGGCGGATAGTTCCTTCCCCCGAGTTTGCAGCCCACCTTGGGCTGGTTGCTCACCCCGATCCCCTGGAGCTTTTGTTGACGCCCCTGGCTGCCAGGCTTTACGCCGAATTTAGGCAGGGGCGGATTTCGCTCGACCCCTCGCAACCGCTTCCGGCAGGCGTGAAAGCAGAGCACCACCGCATCTTCCGGCGCCAAGTAACCAGGGCAGCACTCCTTCTTGAGCCGCATTCAAAGCACCTCGCCAAAGGCTTGCTGGCAGGTCTTCTGCCCGAGAGGGAAAAACCGGCTGTGCCAAAGAGGCACATGAGCCCGGATCCATATATTTTACTAGAAGGAATAATCCCGGATAGCACCAGCGCCGGCCACGCAAAAAGCCAATTAGCCGGCTGCGGCATTCCCTTTGATGCCCTTAGATCTGCGGCAAGGCGCCTGCACAACGACTGGGTTGCCGAAAAACGCGAACTAAAGGAAAGGCCGCGGCGCAATGTCGGAAGAATCCACATGCTGGACCACTCCACGCGAATCCTGCGCGAACTTTTTCACAAGCCGCAAACCTAGCCAAAACGTGGCGCGTTTTTTGTGCAATGGCCGCATTCCAGCTTTGGCAAAGGCAAAGCTGCCTCCAGCAAACTTAATATTGTTTGGAACTCCCTTGTAGCAGCATGGCCCGCATTGCAATCCGCATCCCGTTTAGCGAGCTGCACCCGGAATTGCGCAAGCTTGCCCGCGAAGCCCGTTTTGCCCAGGCGCGCTGGGAGCGGTGCATGCGCAGGGACGCGTTTGCCGAAAAAATCCGGGCCCGTACGCGGTCAGAGGAATCATACCGCCAAGGCCTGATTTCGGCAGCAGGCCGGCTCAATGAGAGTGGCGCATTCACCGACCGGCTGGACCAATTGATTTGTGCTCTATGCGACGAAGGCGACTTGACGCACGACGGCTCAATGAAACGTGGAAAGGCGCTCAAGGAATTCCGCGTGGCTGTAGAGCCGCGCCATCTTGTGCTAGTGCCGCCAACCAAGCCAGCACAAGGCGAGGCAAAGGGATAGGCCATAGGACAATATGCCGCCGTGTTTCTACGGTGCAGCGCTGTGCACCGGAACCCCGCCCTGCAAGAGAATAAAAACGCGAGCGCCGCCAATCCTGCCATGGAACTCGGCACCGTCGTGACAACCGAAGACTCCCCCGCAACCGGCTACTTCTCCTTCGTCATTTCCTCGCCGCACGCGCGCAAGGGCAGGCACGTGCAGCTCAACTCCGACGACGGCCTGTTGCTCGCGGTAATCCAGGAAATCACGCGCGGCAACCGCTACTTCGAGCGCGCGGAAAGCATCTCCGAATACGACCGAAACCCGCAAGCCGGCTCGTTCCTTGAAAACTTTCCAGCCAAGGAATGGGACTATGCGGTCGCAAAATGCCGCGTGCTGGGCGCGTTCGAGGCCGGTCAGCTAAAGCGCTCGTCGTACCCGCCGGCCCCGGGAACGAAAGTAGTGTCCGCGGACAACGACTTGTTGCGGAAATTCTTCGGCTTTTCCCCCGACGGCCTGCTTTTGGGGAAAATGTTCCACCACGACGTGGAAGTGCGTCCGGAATTGAGCCGCCTGCTGCAAAAGCACCTGGCGGTCCTGGCGATGAGCGGCGCGGGCAAGTCGTACGCCATGGCGTGCATCATCGAGGAACTCCTCGAGCGGCCAAAGGAGTCCGGCAGGATTGCAGTCGCGATATTCGACGTCCACGGAGAATACACTTGCTTTGCAGACCGGCGCGCCAACCCGGATTATGCAGACAAGACCACCGTCGTGCGCGGCGACACGATACGCATCAGCGCCACCAAGCTAACCCCGCAATTGATTTCCGAGCTGCTGCCGGAAGTGAGCAAGGCGCAGCTGCGCGACCTCTCCCCCATACTGCGCCAGCTGAAAGAAAAGCGCATGCAGTCCGGCGAGCCGTTCGCGCTCTCGGAAGTCATTGACGCCGTCACATCGTCGGACATGAACAAGAATTCAAAGGACGCGCTGCTGGCATGGCTGGGCGACCTGCGCGGCATGCGCATCATCGGCAAGCACGACGTGCCGTCCATCAAGCAGGCGCTGGCGCCCGGCAGGCTGGCAGTATTCGACCTGTCGATGCTGGTCAACCAGAGGCAAAAGCAGGCAATCGTGTCGTACCTCTCGCGCAAGATGTTCCGCCTGCGCCGAAAAGAGGAAATCCCGCCGTACCTTTGCATCATCGAGGAGGCGCACAACTTCGC
>JAZDFO010000044.1:0-2058 GCA_043807785.1 Microcaldota archaeon
GAAAACGCCAGCAGCGCCGAGACAATCGCGATAAAGCCGCTTGCGGCGTTGGCGAGCGTAAGGTAGTCCTTTGCGCCCAACTCACAAAACACGCTTGCCATCCCACCGCCACCCGCACTTGAAAAACAGACGCTACAATCAACCAGCGACTCTTTATATTTATTGGTCAACCTAACCTTTTCCACTACGGGCTCGTAGCTCAGCCTGGTCCAGAGCGCCAACCGCGGCCAAAAAAACGCGGCTGCGGGCGCAGGTCTTATACGACGCCGTCTCCGGCGAACAAAAGCCGCGGGACGGAGGACTAGGAAAACTGGATGTCCCGGGTTCAAATCCCGGCGGGCCCATTTAGGCATTGTTAGCGCATGCACTGCAGTGGCTGATTTTATGAAATTCAAGGCAGTAATATTCGACATGGACGGAGTCCTCGCGGACACCCTCGACGCCTACTTCCTCGCCGAAAAGACCGCCCTGCAGGACGTCGGAGTCGCGGTAACCGACGAATTCCTGCACTCCTACAACGGCAGGCCGTCGATAGTCATGATGCGCGACGCGCTGAAACCCCTCGGCAGGGAAAGTGAAGCTGACGCGATTTATGAAAGGATGGAGGAAAAGCTGATTGACGCGGCCAAGGAAAAAATGGTTGCAGTCGAAGGGGCGCTCAAGACTGTCAAGGCGCTCAAGGCAATGGGATTCAAGCTAGCCGTGGCGTCGAGCTCGAAGAAAAGGTTCGTGGATTTCGTAATCCGAAGGCTGGGAATGGAAAAGCACTTCGATGCGGTCGTGTCGTTCGACGACGTGGCGCACGGCAAGCCCGACCCCGAAATATTCTTGCTGGCCGCAACGCGGCTGGGCGTCGCGCCGGCGGATTGCGCGGTCGTCGAGGACGCAAAGAATGGAATCGAGGCCGCGCACCGCGCGGGCATGAAAGTCATCGGCTACGGAGGCGGCGGCTACGACGTGAGCGGGGCGGACTGGGCCGTCAATAGGCTGGAAAAAATCTCTGGAATCGTCTAATTATTAAAAGGCCCGCAAGGATAACCAAGTATGGAACCGCGCGCGAAGAATCGGTGGAGAAGCGGTGAAAAAATCCTGCTCATCGACGGGATTCACCCCAACGAAGACCTCGGGATTACGGAAGATATTGCCCAACGGCTGAGAGGACTCGGGCACCGGGTCAAGATAGTGCGGGTGCCATTCAAGGATACGGTCCACGGGCATTCGCAGTCCGGCAAGCCTCCCAAGTCGTTCTACGAGCATTTCTCAGGCAGGGCTTTCCTGACAAAAATCGGGTTCAAGTACCCGAGCTGGCACATTGCCGGAATACACGCCTCACCTTGGGAAGGCCTGCACAGCAGTACTTTCCCGGATACGTATCACTACAACACCCATGACGCTGGAAGCACCGCGTATTTGGCGGGCCATCATTACCTGGACATGAGCTCAAGCAAGTTGATTCCGGTCGTCTACGAGCGCGGCCGGTTCGTTCCAATGGAACTGATGAGGATGTCCGTCGAAATTCCAGGGGAGTATGAAAAAAGGCCCAGCATGCAAATCCGGCCGGAGGCAATCACTGAACCCGATGCCAACAAGCTTGCCAAAGCATATTCTCGAAAAGTGGACCCGCACAAGACATTCGCGCGGGAAAGCAGGGACGCGCTTGCAGAGAGGGCAGTCCAATCAATCCACGACGAAGTGATGGCGAAACGCCAATCCAGGGCGTATTATTACCGCCAGCAATTTGAATCAATGCCACTCAATGAGATCGTAGCCAGGAACAGGCGCAGTATTAGCGTCCCAATCCGGTCGTCAATCGAAGAAGGGAAAGTGGTCTACCAGTTCAAAGTCGACATCCCGCCGGTCCGAGAAACAATAAGATTCGCACTCGAACAGGCAAGGAAAAAAGGCATCAAAATAGACTAGCCTTCAAAAACCTGCTTGTAGAGTTCTTCATAGCCCTTGGCGGCAAGGTCCCAGGTGAACTTTGCCTGCGCGCGAACACGGCCTTGCGCGCCCATGCTCCTGCAGAGCTTTCCGTCGGCGAGAAGGACTTCCATCTTG
>JAZDFO010000045.1:0-9711 GCA_043807785.1 Microcaldota archaeon
ACGAACGCCGACGAATTCGACGCCAGCGACACCAACAGCGCCAGGCACAAGACTGAAACAAAACCGATTTGCATCCACTTCATTCCACTCACCACTCTTTTTCTCAAACACTAACGCAGCCGGCATTTAAAACCCGGCCAATAAACTTAACCTCTCACTTAATGTCCACCAGGAACAGGTTGTTGCTCTTCCAATCGGTCCCGCCGCCGGAATACACAAGCGAATTGCCCAAAACATGCGGGACGGAATGGAACACCGCGCCGGAAGTAATCTGCCTCTTTGATTCCGTGGAGAAATCATATACGAAAATCTGGTCGTTTTCAGACCAACCTCCCTCATCCCAGGCCAGGAAATTCCCGTCGGCGTCTGGCTGCACGTGGTAAAGCTGCTTTCCGTCGATTTCCTCAATTGCATTAGTCGAAATTCGGTAGGAGAAAAGGCGATTGTAGTTGCCAAAGCTGCCCACTCCGGTTTTCGGGAAGGATCCGTCCAGGAACGCTACGTAGTCTCCGGACACTGCAGGGTAGTTGGCAGACTGGCCAAAGGGCGTCGCAACTTTTGTCACAATTCCAGCATTGGGGGAATAGACGTACAGCCGCATAGGGCCTTCCTCGTAGCCCCCTATAGAATTCTCGGGAGTTCCCCTGGCAGTCTTGCGGTAGTACTCGTTGTCGTACCATGCCAGGGTGCTGCCATCCGAAGCGGCTAGGAAATTATTATTCACCCTAAAGGCCTCACGCTTCGCCCCGGTGATAATGTTGTAGGCGTAGACGGGGTAGCTCATTGAGACATTGAACGGCGTATCATAAACGTACGGGCCGGTATAGAACTGGTCCATGTAATATACGGAGTCCCCGGCAATCACTGCGCTGCCCCGGTCGAGATCATGCAAATTCCCTCCGCATTCCGCAGTCCTCTCGACGTTGGTTGCAAGGTCCCTATAACGCACGCAATTGTTCTCGATGTAGGCAAGGTAATTCCCATTGGAATACGCCATGCCATCATAGAGCATCAGAGTAGTCGCCTGACCGGAATCGACGTCAAAGGATTCGATCGAGCCCGCGCCGAAGTCATTGCCGTTTACTGCACGCTTCCAATAGATTGCAAGCCTTTTGCCGTTGACGCTTGCAAAATCAAAGAGGTTGAATACAGTGTCCTTGGCGAAAGTCAGCTGGCGGGCGGGGAGGGCATTCACCACCGGAGACGGCGTCGGAGTCGCAGTTGGCGTAACAGTCACACCAACGGGAACCGCCTTGCACTTGTTTTTCTCGCAGACGCCTTTGCTCTCCCGGATGGCGCACATGCAGCGAGGGCTGGTGCACGACACTTCCTGCGCATATTTCCTATTCACGTATTTCCCTAGGCCGCAGTCGCAGCAATTCCCCTGCCGCACGCAGTCTGAATCCGCATTGCAGTAATCCTGCGCAACATTGCAGCCGAACTTAACGAACGCTGGATCGGCGCCATACAATTGGAAAATAGTTCCGTCGCTGCAGGTGCACCATGGCATGACAGCTGGGCAATTCTGCCCGGGGTTGCAGGCCGGCTTGACAACGCCGCCGGTGTTCGTGCACAAACTGCGCAGGTCTACAGGAACGGCCGTCGGCTGAGGCGTTGGGGCCGCATTGAGAGTGCATTCGGAGGCGAGCTTGACGAAGTATCCTTCGCCGGGCTTGAGCACCTCCGCCTTTTCCCACTTGCGCGCGGCCGTATTGTAGCGCCAAAGCGTCTTGAGCGTGCAGGCAGCGGAGACCTTCTTGAATTCAGTATTGTCGATTGGAGCGCCGACGTTGTTCCAGCCGGAAGAGAGCGCCCATCCGCTGCCGTCACCGAGGTTGGCGGAACGATAAGCCATAACCTCTGCATTCCCGGAAACCATGCGGTGCGTGCCGTCGAAGGCCATCTCGCAAGCCGACGCAGTCTTTACCCAATACGACCTTCCGGCCTCGAAGCCGCCCTGCGGGTAAATCTCCTCGTAAAGCTTGTTGGTGACTTCGCTATACTTATTGGCGGCGCGATCGAACGCGAAAACCTTCGTGCCGATGGCAGGACACGTATTCGACTTGAGGTTCGCAGGCATGGGCTGGTAGCACGGAGCCCTAACGCACATGATTTGCTGGAAGTTCGCGACGGGAACGGAAACGAGGTTCCAGCCGGGCTTGAGGCTGACGATAAAATCTGCGGTTGTACCGTAAGCCACATCATTAGCAGCGGCATGCACCGAAGACGCGAGCGCCAGCATAATCGCCAGCGCGGCAAGCGAAACCAAACCAAACTGAGCCAACTTCATTTCAACCACCGAATTCTCAAACACAAGCAAAACCAACATTTGTTACGACAACATATATCTAAACCTCTCACTTAATGTCCGCCAGGAAAATGTTGCTTGTCTTCCAAGCGTTTGGCCCAATACCTCCGCCTCGGTAAATCAAAGAGTCGCCCAATACCTTCGGCATCGCATGGAATCCCGCGCCGGTAGTAATTTGCTCAATTGCGCCCGAATCACGATAATAGATAAATATTTGGTCATTTTCTGGACCGCCCTCGTTCCAAGCGAGAAGGTTGCCGTCGGAATCCAGGTTGTTGCGGTGCGAGCCCATCGCGGTAAGCTGCAGCATCGAATGCGCGGCCATGTCGTAAGCGTACACTGCATTGAATGGCGGGGAACCGAGCCTTTCCTCAAGAGATGCCGAGACATCCCGGCTGGGTGCCTCCCCAGCGCCGAAGTAGGCAAGGTTTCCAGAAACTGCCAGGTAATTCGGATTTTTTGCCACCGGGATAAACGCGACCGAACCGCTTGCGGGGTCAAGGTAATATAGGCTGCGCGCGCCCTCGATGATGGCACCAGTCGAATTTCCGGGAGTCCCGGTTGCGGTCTTGCGGTAGCTCGAAGTGTCAAACCACGCAAGCGCCCTGCCGTCCGAGGCGGCACTGAATTCCTTGTTGACTCGGAATGCCTCGCGGGTGGCCCCAGTCGCGATGTCGTACTCGTAAACGGAGTAATTGACCGCGATGTCATACGGCACTGAACCGTACGGGGGGTACTGGAAGTATTCGTCCTTGTAATAGATTTTGCCATTCGCAACAGCAAGGCCATAGGAGTTGAACCCGTGACTTCCCCTGCCGCACGCGACGGTCTTCTCAACGCCGGTAGCCAAGTCTAGGTAGCGCAAGCAGAAGTCCTCGATATAGGTCAGGTACCTCCCGTTGGATTTCACCATGCCTTTGGGAAGCTTCAGCGCAGCCACCTGGCCGGAATCAACGTCAAGGGATTCAAACGAGACATTTACAACGTCCATGCCGTTATATACGTACTTTCCATAGATGGCCAGCCTCCTGCCGTTGATATTGACAAAATCGATGATGCCGTATGAAATGTCGTTTGTGAACGTCAGCTGGCGGGCGGGACGGACATTCACCACCGGAACTGTAATCGGAGTCGGCGTAACCGTAGCATCAACCGGCACGGCCTTGCACTGGTTGCTCTCGCAGACGCCCTTGCTCTCTTGAGTTGCGCACATGCAGCGAGGGCTGGTGCACGACACTTCCTGCGCATATTTCCTATTCACGTATTTCCCCAGGCCGCAGTCGCAGCAAGATGGCTCGCGCACGCAGTCGGAGTCCTGCACGCAGTAGTCCTTCGGGGCATTGCAGCCGTATTGAGAGAACGCCGGATCCGCGTCCCAGAACTGGAATACCGTGCCGTCGGCGCACGAACAGTAGGGGGCAACGGTAATGCACGGCTGGCCTGGATTGCAGTTCGGAAGAACCTTGCCGCCGGTGTCCTCGCACAATTTCATGAGATAGTCAACGGGATATGGCGTCGGGGTTGGCGCCGGCTTCTGGTTGATTCCAAGCCCGCAATCGCCTGCCGCCTTCACGAAATAGCCTTCGCCGGGCTTGAGCACTTCCGCCTTCTCCCACTTGCGCGCAGCCGTATTGTAGCGCCAGAGCGTCTTGAGCGTGCAAGCGGCGGAGACCTTCTTGAATTCAGTATTGTCGATTGGAGCGCCGACGTTGTTCCAGCCGGAAGAAAGCGCCCAGCCGGAGCCGGAAGCAATCGATGCCGCGGGAGGGAGCGAACTGATGATGAGAGGGTCAACGCTTCCGAACATTCGGTGCGTGCCATCGAAGGCCATCTCGCAGTCGGAAGCGGTCTTTACCCAGTACGACTTGCCGGCCTCGAAGCCGCCGTAAGGAGCCATAAATACATCTAATGAGGAGGTTTGTTCCCGGTAAGTCTTTGAAACACGGTCGTATGCGAATATTTTAATGCCGTCCCTGGGGCAAGTGTTGCTCTTGAGATTCGATAGCATCGGCTGGTAGCAAGGCGCCCTAACGCACATGATTTGCTGGAAGTTCGCGACGGGAACGGAAACGAGGTTCCAGCCGGACTTGAGGCTGACGGTAAAATCTGCGGTTGGACCGTAAGCCACATCATTAGCAGCAGCATGCACCGAAGACGCGAGCGCCAGCATAATCGCCAGCGCGGCAACCGAAACCAAACCAAACTGAGCCCACTTCATTTCAACCACCGAATTCTCAAACACAAGCAAAACCAACATTTTACGACAACGTATATCTTAACCACTCACTTAATGTCCACCAAAAACAGGTTGTATGACCCGCTGCTGCCGCCTGAGTACACGACGGCATTGCCCAAAACATGCGGGACGGAATGTAACCCCGCTCCGGAAGTCAGTTGCCTTTTCACGCCGGTAGAATAGTCGTAGAGCCAGATTTGATCGTTTTCGGCGCTACCGCCCGCGTGCCAAACCAGCCAGTTTCCGTCGGAATCCGTATTTTGATGGTTTGCATCGGCAGCGGTCAAAGCAACCGCCTTCTTCGATTCAACATTGAAGACATAAACCGAATTGTAGTCTAGGTCATTGGCATTTCCAGGCGCCCATCCGGCCGCATAGGCGACGTTTTTTCCGCTCACGGACAAATAGTTGGGCCAGTTGTTCAACGCTTCACCCGTGTGCGTCACGGTTATTGCATTCGTTGCAGGGTCGAAGTGGTAAACCTGCATCGGGCCCGTCTCTCCGCGGGCAACATAAGTCGAAGCCGTTCCGGTAGCGCCCGGACGTAAATAGTCAATTCCAACCCAGCCGCCGACCGCGCGTGCGAAGGAATAGTCGGTCCACGCAATTGTCTTGCCGTCGGAAACTGCGTTGAATTCAGAGTTAACCCGGAACGCCTCGCGCTTGACGCCGGTTTTCACGTCATAGGCATAGACAGGAAAAGAAATGCTTTCGTTAAAGGGAAGCTTCTGGTTATATTCAGCTTTTTGGTAGAGTTTCTGGCCAGTCTTGTCAACGTAATAAATTGAGTCGCCTGCCGCGACAGGCACGAATGACTGGAGGTCGCGGAAATCCGTCCCGTCGCCGCCGCATTCCGCAGTCCCCTCGGCGTTGGTCGCAAGGTCGCGGTAACGCACGCAGTTGCCTTCAGTGTAAGTGAGGTACTTGCCGTTTGATTGAACCATGCCGTTGTGCAAGGTGAGGGTAGTTACCTGGCCCGAGTCGACGTCGAGGGATTCGATTGCGCCATCCCCGAAGTTGCTGCCGTCATAAGCCCGTTTCCAATATATTGCCAGCCTCTTTCCGTTCACGTTTGCGAAATCAAAGAGGTTGAATATGGCGCCTTTGGCGAAAGTCAGTTGGCGCGAAGTTGAAGCGTTAACTTCAGTGGTTAGAGTAGGAATTGGCGTGGGAGTCGCAGTCGGCAGCAAATTGATTCCAAGCCCACAATCGCCTGCCGCTTTCACGAAGTATCCTTCGCCGGGCTTGAGGACCTCGGCCTTCTCCCACTTGCGCGCGGCCGTATTGTAGCGCCAGAGAGGTTTGAGAGTACACGCAGCGGAGACCTTCTTGAATTCAGTATTGTCGATTGGAGCGCCGACGTTGTTCCAGCCGGCCGAAAGCGCCCAACCCGAGCCGCTGGCAATCGATGCCGCGGGAGGAAGCGAACTGATGATGAGAGGGTCAACGCTTCCGAACATTCGGTGCGTGCCGTCGAAGGCCATCTCGCAGTCGGAAGCGGTTTTTACCCAGTACGACTTGCCGGCCTCGAAGCCGCCGTAAGGAGCCATAAATACATCTAATGAGGCGGTTTGTTCCTTGTAAGTCTTTGAAACGCGGTCGTATGCGAATATTTTAATGCCGTCCCTGGGGCAAGTGTTGCTCTTGAGATTCGATAGCATGGGCTGGTAGCACGGCGCCTTGACGCACACGACCTGCTGGTAGTTGGCGACGGGAACGGAAACGAGGTTCCAGCCGGACTTGAGCTTGAGCGTGAATTCTGCGCGAGACGTTTCAACGGGCTTCTGCAGCGCACACGCCTGCTCGAGCGTCAGTTCCCTGGTCTGGTATTTCCACGCTGCCTCGCTGGCGCACTCGCTTTGTTCGTACTTTCCGTTGGCGTTGGAGTCGCAGCAGCCGAAGAACATGCCGGTGCCGGGGCAGACGTTGTCCCAGCATGGCAATGCCTGCTTGGAATCAGATGCGCGCACGGAACCGGCCAAGGCCAGCACGAATGCCAATACCGAAATCACGAGAACCGCTTTTCCGCCCATGCATAAATCACCATTACTTCATTCATTGCTTGTACTTTGCTTTCATCTGGAAAAACGCAGGGCGCAAGCCCGTTGCCAGACAGGCGCCATACGTTTATTCCGATCCAATGCAGTCGCACCAAAAGCCGGTTATTACGGCATCCAGTGCTGGCTGCGAAACTAGTTGTCCGCGGCGCGATATATATTGGTTGGGCGGAACGAAATCGGCGCCAACCGTTCCAAAAGGCGTGGAAAGCGGTAAAGAAGAATCCTGCTGCCTCATTTCTCGGAAAGGAACCACTCGCTGAGCTCCACTTGCCGTATCTTGCCGAATTTACGGGTATTTATGATTTTCTTGTTCTCGAGGGAAAAGAGCAGGCGGGAAAGGGTGGTCTTGGGAATCAACAGCGCGTAGAAGATTTTGGAATGCCGGCTGCGGCCGTTGTTCTCCAGGAGATGCTCGACGACGCGGCGCTCGCCTTGGGGAAGGGTGGCGATGACGTCGCGCATTTTTCTGGTAAGGGCAATACCAGGCTTATCATTGCGGTTGGAAAGCTTTGCGGCGGAATGCCGCTGCGATGAAGATTTGGGGGATGCGAAAGAAGAGTTGGTGGAAACCCGTTTATTGCGCTTCAAGAAGAAAACGAATGCCAGAACAGCTGCAAGAATGACTCCGATTATGGCAATGAGGAAAGGGGACAGAATGCTCTCGCTAACCGCCTTTTCGCCGGTGAGGTTGATGCGCAGGTTTTTCTTTTCGCCCCTTTTGACGGAGAATTCAATGAAGCCTATGCGCTCGCCCGAGGATGCAAACAGCCTGCAGGAGGTGCCCGCTGGGATAAACCTCATCGAAAACGCGCCATATTCGTTCGAATTCGAGCAGTTGTTCATGTCCGCAAAGGCGTCCATGTCGCAGAACGAGCATCCGCATTCGAGGGAAAGCCGCGCGCCTGCGACGCTCCTGTTGGCCTCGTCGTAGACAAAGCCGGACGCGCTGCCGGCCTGCTGCAGCAGAAGGTCCGCCGCGGCCGGCTTTGACACCGCAAGACGGATCCTGCCGGCATAGTCCGAGCCCGGCGTTGAAGGGTCATCGATTTCGCCGAATGCGGTCCAGTCCCCGGCGTCAAGAGAGACGCGGGCTATTGAATCGTTGGGGAGGAGCCGAACGCTCGTGATGGTGCCCGATGCCCCAAAGAACACCAGCCGCACGATCCTGTCGGGAAATAGGGAAAGCGTGCCGGCGTCCTTTACCGCAAGCGACATTTCGATGTCCGCGGCGGGAAGCGGGGGGATAAGGCCAGTCTCATTCTGCTGCGCACAAGCCAAAACCGCCAGCGATAGCAAAAAGAAAATGGAAATGCCGCGCATGGTAACCCAAATGCCGGCAGCCGTTTATATTGGTTGTTGTTTTCTGCGCAAGGATATGCGTTTGGCTCAACCCCGGATTCCGAATTCCGCCCAACGCAAGGACTACGGCCTGCTGCCCGCGAAATAAAGGCGAAAAAATTAAAAAAAGGATTCAACCCTAAGGCTTGCTGACCTTGATTCGGGCCCAGGTCTGGCTCGCCGTTGGACCCGTCTTGAAATCAAGCAATTCGATATCGACTCCCAAAATCGTCAGCTTACCTCCTTTTGGCAGTGATGCCGAGGAGACTACAAGACCTGTTTGGTCCTTGACCTCGATTTGCACACCCCTGTCCGTTACGCTGGCGATGACGACGTCGTATCCGCTTGAACTCCTGACCTTGGTGCCGACGCACTGCGTATACGTGCCGTCCTTGAGGATGTTTGCGCCTGGTAGGCACGAGGCAGCCGGAGTTGGAGAAGGGGTCACGGACGGCGTGCCATAAGTCTTGAGCGCGAGCACCTTGAACGTAACCGACGCAGACACCGGCACCTTGCCTCCGATGACAGCCGGCCGAATTGCAGTCACATCCACGCGGACATAACCGGCAGAATCCGAACCAAAAGAGCGGCTGGAAACCTTCGACGCAGCAGTAAGCCGGGGTATTGTACCCAGCAGCCGGCCAGACGCAGTCCGCACTTCAAAAGACGCATAGTCGTTGTAAACCAGCTTGCCAAGATTCGCAGCCGTCAAATCACGTTCGTGCAATATTCCCACAACCTTCACCAGCACGCCATTCGAAGCCGTAACACAACCGTTCACCTGACGCGTGCGAAGGACGCCATCAGCAACGCTCTCGCAAACGGCGGAGGGGGCGGTGGCCCTCGAAAACTTGAGGACAGCCCATCCGTTCCCTATGTCGGAAACTAGCACAACCGCGTTGCTGGAGGGGAAAGTCAAAATCTGGTCCTTGCGCGCAATCTGCTGCGAAAGCCTAGACCCGCTGCTATTCCATAGTTCAATCGTGGCATTGACGCCATTCGCCGCCCAAAGCTTGACGCGCGTGCCATCCCCCAAATACACGTTGCCAAGGACGCAGAGCTTGAACGCGCCGTTGCCGGCAGAGTTGACCGAAGCCTGCCGGACACACAAGCTTGGAGGAACGCTAGGCGTGCCGGTTGTTTCAGGCTTACAAGAATGGGTTTCAAGGTCGCATTTGCACAACACGCTCGAACACGATCCTCCTGAAGGGGGGCAGCTTATCCGCGGGCAATCGACTCCGATCCTGCAATCGGAATCCGTCGAACACGCGCGGACAGAAGAGACGGTGATATCGGCCCATTGGGCGGTGCCAGCGGGAGGAATCATCAAAACGTCGTGGAACGTAATGCGCACCTTGCCTGCAACCAAAGCGGTTTCACCGATAAAAACTGACGCGGAGCCTACAGGCCTGCCGTCCGACGAATAAACGTTAAAGTTGGCAATCGTGTCCAATTTTATGACGCCAAGAGTGCTTGGGCGATTCCTCAAGCCAACGCTAACCAATTTGACGGCATACCCGTTGGTCGCAGTGAGCGTGCCGCCGACGCAAATCTTAGCCCTGCGGTCGCCGGAAGCGCTGGTGACACAAGATGGCGTGGGAGTGCCGGTTGTCACGAGCTGGCATGACCTGGTCAGTGAATCGCACTTGCACGCCATTCCAGGGCATGGCCCGGTCGAGGGGCAGCCTAGCCGCGGGCATTCGAATCCAATCCTGCAGTCGGAATCCGAATTGCACCTGGCCGGGGTTACGGTAGGAATCGTCACTACC
>JAZDFO010000046.1:0-2495 GCA_043807785.1 Microcaldota archaeon
GCTCTTGAAAACCAACTTTTGCTCGGGCTGCGCTGTTGTTCCGTTCTCTCGACGAGCCGAAGGCCGGCCACCCTCCAGGCTGCGTCCACGACTTTTTTCTTGTAAGCCTCTACTTCATCCCAATTCCGAAATTCCCTTTGTTCGACTCGGGGGAGAAATGCATTGTAAGAAAGTCCACTTGAGTCTGTGTCGAATTTTTTAAGGTCTTTTGAGGATGGGTTTTCAAAAAGGTCCGGATGCATAATTTGGCCTGCCCGGCGAAATGCCGGAAGATTCTCACCCGGCCTGACGAACGGATTTTTTTCGCTTTCTCTCTCAGCCCGTTCAATTTGTTGTCTGGATTTTTCAAGTCTCTGTTTTGGGCTTAAAAATTTGGGCATTTAAACCACCTTTTCTTGTCCTGTTGCTTTTCACGACGCTAACGGTTTAAAACGTTTTTTTATCCCTGCACTGCCCCTTGCACTACTTTTCCCTGCCATTCTTTACCCCTGCTCGCCGCCCCTCTCTTCCCGCAGTGCCATGAGGTTCTTCATGAGGTCATCGGCGGCTTCCACGTGCCTCTTGAGTTCCTTGGGCGCCTGTTCTGGCGTCTTGTTGCCGATGGACTTGGCGGCGGCCTGCATCCGGTCGACCTGCGCTTCGGCGCGCTTTATTTCAACCGGGGGCGTTTGCCTGCGTTCGA
Source organism: Microcaldota archaeon (assembly GCA_043807785.1). GTDB lineage: Archaea > Micrarchaeota > Micrarchaeia > Norongarragalinales > SBBD01 > JAZDGU01. The sequence goes on from JAZDFO010000046.1 coordinate 683, forward strand.
CGTGCACTCCCTTCACTTCGTCGATTATTTCGTCCATTTCCGAGGCGATGTGCTCGATTAGCGAACGCGCCAGCGTGTTCATCTGCACCTGCTCGTCTTGCGTGACTGCCTCGCTTAGTATCTTGACCAGCTCGTTGAGGCCTTCGAGCCTGCCTTCGATGTACGCTTCCTTTGAAGACAGCGCGCTTGGCTGCATTGCTTCTGCCACGGATACCACCCTGCTGCAACGGCTACTCCAGTTGCAACGGCTTTATTGCCGATTGAGTTGTTCGGGCAACCTTTTTATAACCTAGTTCGGTTAGGCTATCGTGTTTTCCGCCAAGATTGAATTGGATTACCCTTTCTCGAAGTACATTGCCGAGGAGACGGAAGTTCCCGCACAGGAGCAGGCCGTAATAGAGTCTCTTAGCAAGGCGCTTGCGCAGAAGGAGCCGATTGAAAAGTTCATTTCAGAGCATGGCCTTGACTCCCATTCGCAGCTGTTCCGGGAATTCGCCGCGAGCATCGACCCGGCGTTGGTTGGCCGGCCGGTTTCTTCCAGCGAGCGCAAGAGAGTGCTTGAGGGCCTTGAAGTGCTTTCCTCGCGCCTGGTGGCCGACCCGCTTTCGCAAAAGCTCGTTGCCGCCAAGGTGCTTGACCGGCTCTTTGGCTATGCCGTCGTCCAGCCGCTTTTCGAGGACGGCAACCTGGAGGAAATAATGGTCAACGGTCTGGGCGAGATTTACGTGTTCCACCGCAGGTTCGGCATGTGCAAGACGAACCTCAAGTTCGACAACGAGCGCCAGTTCGGCTTGTTCCTTTCCCAGATGTCGTGCAATGCCGGGCGGTCGTTTGAGGACCTGCGCCTTGCCGACGGAAGCCGCGCAAACATCCTTTATCCGCCGACGACGAAGCACACTTCCGTAACCATCCGCAAATTCCGCGTCCAGCCGTTCAGCATCGTTGACCTGATTTCAAACAAGACGTTCAACGTGGATTTGACGGCTTTCCTTTGGGTCATGATTGACGGCCTGCGCCTGCATCCGATGAACATCCTCATCGTCGGCTCGACGGCAAGCGGCAAGACCACGACCCTCAACGCGCTGAGCAGCTTCATCCCCCCAAGCGAGCGCATCGTGAGCATGGAGGACACGCTGGAATTGAACCTGTACGGCATGCAGAACTGGGTGCCGTGCCGCACCAGCGACGAGATGGACCTCGACGGCCTGGTCCGCAACTCCCTGCGCATGCGCCCCGACCGCCTCATTGTCGGCGAAGTGCGCGGCAAGGAGGCGCTGCTTTTGTTCACGGCAATGAACGTCGGCCACCGCGGCATGCTCACGACACTGCACTCCGAGGACTCGCGCGACGCGGTAAGCAGGCTGCAGAACTTCCCGATGAACGTGCCAAAAGACCTCATACCCCTCATTGACATTGTCGTCGTCCAGCACCGCATCAGCTCGAAAAAGGAGGGGGTCATCCGGCGCGTGACGCAGGTCGCCGAAATAGGCAAGCTCGAGGGCAACATCACGTCCAACGAGATATTCGATTTCGACCCCGAGTTTATGCGCTTGAGCGAGACCAAGATGCCGTCGCAGGCGAAGGAGAAGCTGTCCAAGGCCACCGGGATTTCCATCCCCGAAATCAACGCCGAAATCGAGCAGCGCAAGCGCCTGCTGTCGTACCTTGAGGAAAAGGGGATTCACGCCATAGAGGACGTCAACCTCTTCATGCAACGCTTCTATTCCGAAGTCTCCCAGCGCGCAGACGACGGAAAGTCCGCGGGCCAGGCCATCGTTTGAGCGCGGGAACTTTCCGCCCTGCCGCAATCCGC
>JAZDFO010000047.1:0-5167 GCA_043807785.1 Microcaldota archaeon
GTGCTTGAAGGCATGGAACACCCCGCGCCCCATCATACAAACCCATGCTATTTTTAACGCTCCAGCTGGTTTAACGCTGCATGGCAAGAAAAACAACTACAACGGACGGCCAAGAAGGGATTGCACAGCAGGATGGCGCGCTTAAGCAATTCGCAAACGCCGGGGCAGCGCATCCCGCAGAAGGCCATGCAAACAAGGGCCCGGGGATCGGCAAAATCATTCTTGCAATCGCGGCAGTGGCATTCGTCGCCATCATGGCCATTGGCCTGCTTGCGCCTGCAATCGGCGCGGGAGCGGGCCAGTGCATCGGCCGGATAGACATCCACGGGGAAATCTCGTACGAGGGCTCGGCGGGATTGTTCGGCGGCTCGCTTTCTGCGGAGGAAATTGCGGGAGAAATCCGCGCCGCCGACAAAGACAACCAAGTCGGGGCGATTCTCGTCGACATCGACTCGCCGGGCGGCACGGGCGTGGCGAGCAAGGAGCTCTACGACGCCGTCGCCGAGGCCAAAAAGCCGGTGGTGGCGTATTTCGGCGAAACTGCGGCATCGGGCGGCTACTACGCGGCTGCCGGCGCGGACTACATCGTGGCAAATCCGAACACGCTTACCGGAAGCATCGGCGCGCGGCTGACGCTGCTCAACTACGAGGGCCTCTATGAAAAGCTGGGGCTGCGTGAGGAAAGCATCAAGAGCGGGGAACTTAAAGACATCGGCGCTGGCTACCGCAATGCGACGCCGCAAGAGCGCGAATTGCTCGACAAAATCATCAAGGAAAGCGCGGGCAACTTCGTGGCCGACGTGCGGGAGGGCCGCAAGGGCAAGCTTACCGAGGCATTCGAAGAGGTTCTCGACGCGCGCGTGCTGGGAGCAAAAGACGCGCTTGCTGCCGGCCTTGTCGACGAGATCGGCAGCAGGGATGCCGCAAAACTCAAGGCCGCCAAGATGGCGGGAATGCAAGTCAACAAATCCGAGCTCGACAGCATTGAATACTGCGATTTTGCGCCTTCGCGCAGCATCTGGGACGCGCTTTCCGGAATGTCAAGCGAAATCGGCAGGTCTTTTGCGGCGGGGCTCAAAAGCGGGCTGCGCTCGACGCAAAAACTTGAATACCGCTAGATTGTGACAACGATGCCCACCGGGAAAAGAATCAAGAGCGGGACTGAGCTTTACGGCAATTTCACATACCACTCGAGGGTGCAGCCCGGAGACCCGTTGATTCCAATTAACCCCGAAGGCAAGGCCCACGCGTGGCACTTCATCCAATCGAAGGATTATTCAGAACGCACGCCTGCCGAAATCCCGAAAATATTGATAGGATTCTTCAAGAAGGAAGGTAGCGAAACGTGGTCCTGCCGGATAAGGAGTTATCCCTACGACAAGGTATATGTCCATCGCAAAACCGTCGACGACATCGCGCGGCTTCTCGGCATGATAAAAATTAACAAGGGAGAATGGGCGGTGCCACCCAAGGACGGCGAAAGGCGGGCAAGCCTTGCCAAGACTGAGGCAGTAAGGATACTACAGGAAGCGAAGTACCGCAAGGACTCAGACGACCCGGACGTTTTCACCCACACGGGAATGCGATACAAGACAATAGTGCTGGATGAGTCGCCAACTTCGCGTAAGATGGTCGAAAACGTCAGACGGTGGCTTGAAAAAAATAAAAATAATAGAGGGCGGCAGGCCTAGCACCGGGCCAGCCACACCTTCTTGAAGAACGGCAGCGACAGCCCCGACAATGCAAACGCGATTGCGGGCACCAGCGAGTTGGCAAACGGGTCGGGAAGGCGCGCGGAAACGAAGAAGACCACGATGACGGCGTAAGTCAATAGGAAAATCATTGCGCGGCGGGCCGTGCCGGTCTCCCACGCCTTGTCGGCCTCGACGCGCCGGTTGCGTTCCTTGAGCACGTTGATTTCCTTCTCCAACAGTTCAATGGAAGCCACGTTCACACCCTTCGCTTGCGCACCAAATCCAGCATTTCAGAGTTTGCAAAAGCCCTCGCGCCGGGGGCATGCACAAGATCGGTCACGGTAAGGAGGAACGAGGCAGAGTAAGTCTTTTCCATTATGCGGTCGACGGACACCGACACTCCGGGCGCGGCAAGCCAATCCGGCTTTTCCTTTTTGAGCCTCGACTTGAGGAACTCCAGGGCTTCGCCGGGCTTGATTGGGTGAGGCAGCTCCACGGAGGCGGCAATGACTGCGGGCTTTCCTTTCTCGCCGACGATTACCACGCGCTGTTTGGCGAATTCCGAGTTCGAGAGCACGACTTCCTTGCCGTCAAGGTCGCTAAACTGGCTCGAGCGCACGCCGATTCTCTCAAGGCGCACCACGTCGCCGGAAGCGAAGCGGAAATAGTCGCCGTAGCGCACCTGCCGGTCGAGCTGGAGAGCAAGGCCGGCGAAGAAGTTGGCCAGAGTCTCCTGCGAGGCAAGGCCGACAACGAGGGCCACGACGCTTGTTACCGCGAATACACCGGTGATGTCCAACCCGATGGTGCCCAGCGCCGCGGTGATTCCGACAAAGAGGATGACGACTTTTGAAATCTTGCGTATCAGCGGCAGCAGCGACACGTCAACCGAGCGCGAGTGGTGCTTTATGCCCTCGTCGTAATACCAGCGCAGGAAAGCGCCGACGATGTTGGACAGCAGCAGCGCACCGACGACGAAGATGAACGCCAGGCTGTAGCGGGAAATCAGCGCGCCGACGCCGGTGAGGCTGGTCAAATAGCTGGTCAGAATGTAGGTAAAGAGGACTATCGAGCCGATTTCAAGAGGCTGCTCGCAGGCCTCGATGAGCCTGTCGTCGAGGGTAGTGTGCGTGCGGCGGGTGAACGCCTTGGCGATGCGGAAGAATACCTCATACGCGATTCGGCCGATGACAAACGACACGGCAACTGCAAGCAAAAGCTCGAATACCGCAAAGAGCTGGTAGGGAAGGTCCATGCATTAGCCGACGGAAGGGAAGTTAATATTGCTTTTTGTCGAAGGCTACTTCTTGGCCGGCTTGGGCTTGCGCGCGGAAAGCGAATACACTTCCTCGATGCGCTTGCGGGCCGAGCTGAGGCGCCTGGCGATGGACTTGCGCGCGGAGTCCGCATAGATTTCCTCGGCGCGCCTTGACGAGCGGCGCACGCGCTTGCTGAAGGAAGTGAGCCTGCGCGAGAGCGCGTTGACCTTAGTAGTGTTGTCGATGATGAGGTTCAACACGCGGTCCGGGTCGGAGTCTGCGGCGAGCTTGGCGACGCGCTCGGAAAGCTCGCCGATTTTGGCGGAAAAGTCAGGTTGGCTTTCGAGCTTTTCGGCAAGTTCCTGCCGGGAGCTTTCCAGGCCGTCGAGCCTCGAGCCCAGCTTTTTTGCAAACTCGGCTGCGCCTTCCGCGGAATGGCGGGATGACTTGGAGCGCTCGAGGTCGTCGCGCAGCTCGCGGATTTCCGAGTGCAGCGAAGAATCGGCCTGGCCAAGCGCGGCAATGCGCGCCGACTGGTCGGAAAACAGGCCGTCAATCTTGTCGGAAATGCTGCGCTCGGCAGCCCGTATCTCGCGGCTGGCATCGTGTTCGCCGGATGCAGGGGCTGCGGCAGGCGCGGAGATGAAAAGCGGAGCCGGCTCGCCTGGCGATTTCGCTGCGGCGGCGCGAAAGCCTTCATCGTAGGCGCGCTTTTTGGCCTCTGCAAATTCGCTTATGATGTCTCGCGTAATCGTGTGCACGTGCGATTTGAACTCTTCGTCGGACATTCCCTCGTGCGTGTGGAGCTTGTGCGCGCCTGCGACGCCCCCGAGGGTTTCGTCGATGCCGGCGAGACTGTGCTTGACCGCCTCTTTCGTCTCATGCTTCATGGAAACCACCAAAACTACTTTCCGGCCTGCAGAATTATTTTCCTGCCTCGCGGTTGATTGAGTGCAGCGACTCGGCAAACGACGCGTGGAACGCGTGGTCTTCGTGCTGCCCGCCGTCCGCACTATCGACTTCATGCATGAGCGCCGCCAGGTGCTCGGTTTCGGCCTTGCGCACGTCCTTGCGAATCCTTGCCGCCATGAGTATTACGATTACTGCAAGCAAAAGGATAAGAATGATTAGCCACATGCCGGAAGCCGTTCCAAGCGTCAAAAACCCGGATATTCCGGATGCCGCACCCGTGACTATTGGCAGTTTCTGCCTCCCGATTTCCCTGCCGTTTTGCTTGACCACCAGGACCAGCGAAGCCGCCTGCGCATCCGAGCCGGGGCGTATCACTACCGGCACGCGCGCCTGCTTGCCTGCGGGAATGTCCGTTGTGGATGGAACCGTTGACTCCCAGCCTGCAGGCAGCCCCTGCACCTCGAAGGACACGTTGTCGATGTCGAACGGCTGGCCGTTTTTCACGATGACCTCGAAGGTGAACGCGCCGCCGGACTCGGTGGTATTGCCGGCAAAAATGCCAGGGTAAGGAACCTGCTCTGCGCGCGTGATTTCGACGCTTGCGCGGCCATGGCTGTAATCGCTGTCGACAAGGAATTCCAGAGTCGACGTCTGCGCTTTGAGCGCGCCTGGCGAGAAGATGACGTCGACGGCCTTGGTTTCGCCCGGCTCGAGGCTGAATCCCTGCGGGGAGATTTCCACGCCTCCGGGCACGCCCAGCAGGCTCACGGCAAAGCTCTCGCGGGAGGTCCCGAGGTTTTCCACCTCGAATTGCAGCGACGTTGCGCGCTCGGGGTTGACTTGCGCGCTGCGGGGCGCGGTCACCTTTGCCTCGTGGCGGTCTTTGATTTGCACGCAAAGGTCTTTTTCGGCGACGACGTCTGCGCCGTGGATGAATTGGATGGTTGCAAAGTGGCGGCCCTCTTCAGCTTCCGGCTCTGCCCGAAAATAGGCCTTGAGGCCTTCACTGCCTCCGCGCGCAAGCGAAACGTAGTCCCGGCTGGCATATGCCATAAGCTGCGTGTCGGGGCCGACCACGCGCACGTCAAAGCTGCCGGCTGCACCACGGTTGCGCAGCATCATTTCGGCCGAGCCTGTCTCGCCGCGAAGGAACGATATGCAAGAGTCGCCGCCGGAGAGGCGCAGGTCGTAGCCGATTGGCTCGAAGCTTGCGGTTTTCACGATTTGGCTAGCCGGCCGCGGATGCGAAGTGGTGCACCCGGATGGCGAGCACGAGACTTCAGGAACGTAATTGTCGCCTTG
>JAZDFO010000048.1:0-7764 GCA_043807785.1 Microcaldota archaeon
CGCGGGTGCGCAGGGATTGATGCAGCTGACGCCTGGAACCTGGGGTGAAATGCGCACTCGGCTATTGAATGCGATATCCGATCCCCTGAACCCCGAGGACAACATCAAGGCCGGAATGACCTACCAGCGCAAAATAATGCAAATCAAGGGCTGCAATTTGGAGGGAGTCATCCGCGGCTACCACGCGGGGCCGTATGCGACTTATTTCGGGCCGGCCAACGACGACTACTACCAGAAGGTAAGCGCTTGTTACAAAGACTGGGTTAAACCGTTGAAGGCGTGATTTGCACCAGCGCGAGCAAGCCCTGATACTGCTTCTTTTTTCTGTGAATATTACGCCTTCTTTTTCCCGACGAGCATGATTTGCGCAAGCAGGGCTTCGAGCTGTATCCTCTCGTTGGCGCCCTCGACCATGCGAAAGTCGTATTCGCCGATGCGGTCCACCAGCGCGACCTTGTCGGCATCGGGAATCGGCATGCCGGTGACTTCGCGGAAAATCTGCATGATTACTTCCTCGCCGCTCATGCCGTACTTGAGCATGATTTCGTCGAGCATCTTGCGCGAGCCGGTAAAGTCGCCGCCAAGCGCGCGCTCTATCATCTTTGCGACCTCTTCCGGCCGCGCGCGGCTGGCAATCTTGTAAACGTCTTCGGCGGTCACGTTTGGCGAGAACGACGAGGCGCCCTGCAGTGTGTTGATTGCCTTCCTCGCGTCGCCTTCGGCAACGTAAATGAGCGCCTGTGCCGCCTTGCCCTCGAGCGTGAGCCCCTCCCCGCGCGAAACGTTCTCGATGATTTTGCCGACATCGCTTTCGGCCAGCCGCGAGAAGCGGAACACCGCGCACCTGCTCTGTATCGGCTCGATGATGCGGCTGGAGTAATTGCACGAGAGGATGAACCGCGTGTTGCCGCTGTATTTCTCCATCGTGCGGCGCAGCGCCTGCTGCGCGTCCTGCGTGAGCGCGTCGGCCTCGTCCAGGAATATCGCCTTGAACGGCACGTCCGCAAGAGGCAGCGTGCGGGCGAAGTCCTTGATTTTCGTGCGCACGACGTCGATGCCGCGCTCGTCGGAGGCGTTGAGCTCGAGCAGGCATTCGCCGATATTTTCGCCGAAGAGCTCTTTTGCCAGCGCAATGGCGCACGAGGTCTTGCCGCTTCCGGCCGGGCCGGAAAACATCAGGTGCGGGGGGTTCTTGTTTTTGGCAAACGACGAAAGCTGCCTTACAGCTGCCTCGTTGCCGTAAACTTCAGCCAGCCGAACCGGCCTGTATTTTTCAATCCATGGAACGAAGTCACTCAACGCAATCCCCCCAAACAACGCGTTTGCACTAGGCGGTTTTCAGGCTTTAAAACGCTTCGGCGGCTCCCGGCCCTTGCGCGTTTTGAGCGTACGGTAACGGAATGCGATGGCCATGGATGCAACTGCGGCGAATGGCAGCGCCGCCAGGCCGATGTCTGGGATTGTTATCGAGACGTTGAAGCTGCTTCTCCTTACCGTGCAATTGGATGTCGTGCCGTCGCCGTTCCATGGGGATGACATGCTTGACACGCCCTCAATCGAGTATGTTTTCGCCACTGGCGTGGACAGGTTGAAGCTTACCAGCCCCGGCCGCTCGCAAACTTGGCTGATTGGCGGCCTGCCGTCAATCGTGACGTTTAGCCCGTCGCAGGCAGGCAAGGGGCCGCCGCCGACGGACGTGTTTTTGAAATAATTGGCCTGGATTTTGGATACGCTTTTGGTGAAAATCGTCGGGCAGTGGAGGTAGATGACGTCGGCTGCCGACATTGTGGCAAACGCCGCCAGGCCCACCAGCAATGCCATTAATCTGGGCTGCATGGCAAAGGCTACTGCTGGAGCGTATTTAAACCTAATTCCGGCAAGCATGCAACGGGGGCAGGCCTACAGCTCGCCAACCTGCATTTGAGTTTCGTCAATTAGGCGTAGTCCGCCATTTTCTATGGCTGCCGCTACCTCCATGTTGAATATCATTTCCCGCTAAGGCAAGCTGTTTTCAAGGATTTGGCTTACAGTTCGCCAACCCTGCGCTTGAGCTTGCGTTTGAGCCTTTTGCGCCGCTTTTTTATCCACTTCCAGCGCATGTGGCCCCTTTTTCTGTGGGACCCGCCTGCAAAGCAAGGGGGTCATTCCACTTTCTGGGCCGAGCACCCATCAACATACACCTCTTTTTTCAGCATTTTTTCGATTTCGTCGACAACCTCTTTCGGATTTTTCTTTATTTCATGTTCCCAAAATCGAAGAACAGTCCATCCAGCATTTTTGAGCTTGCGATTTACCCTTTCGTCCTTTTTTCTTACGTCGTCTCTCGCATGCCAATAATCTCCGTCGCAGAATACGGCGATTTTCCTGTCCGGAAACGCCTTGTCCGGTTGGCATATGCCTAACACCGCCAAGTGTTTATAGTGCCCTATTTCCCTCCTTGCCAGTTCATCTTCGAGAACCCTTTCAGGAAGGGTATCCTTGACCGGAAGCACCTGCTTGAGTCTGTGCATCCTGAGCTTTCTAATTAGCTCTGGCGAGCTTTTTAACATTATCTTCCTGCCCTGCGAAATGTGTTTTCTGTGCTTTTCGCTCTTCTTCCTCCCGGATACGGCTTCTTTTTTGTTCTTTATCCCGATTCCAATATTTTTCAGATGTTTGCTCAGCGTATGCCTGTTTATCCCGATTTCACCTGCAATGGATTTCAAAGACCTGTTTTCCGCATGATATTGCTCCTGCAGCCATTCCCTGGTCCTCGCAATTTTCCTCTCTTTCCTGACCCTCCACGCCTCAAGTAAGCCCCGTGGGCGGATTCCGTTCTCTTTGAAGAGTTTCATCACCGTTTTGAGGTCATGCCCGCTTTCCAATGCAATTTCCCTCAAGCTCCTCTTTTGAACGAAGTATGCCCGAAAAAGCTCTGTTCCCGGAATAACCACTTTTTTCATGACTGCATTCAATCGATTCGGGTTATTGCTTTTTTCGTTACCTGTGTTCCGGTGCGCTGGTAGCAAGTAATTTAAATTCTGCGAAATAATGTGTTGTCCTGATATAGCGGGTGAAATTTCATGAACCATGCCGTCAAGGACATCAAGCTCGCAGCGCAGGGGCAGCTCAAGATTGAGTGGGCGGAATCGCACATGCCCGTGCTTGCGCAAATCCGCGCGAGGTTTGCCAAGGAAAAGCCGCTTAAAGGCGTGCGCATCGGTGCGTGCCTGCACGTGACCAAAGAGACCGCCGTGCTTGTGCGCACGCTCATCGGCGGCGGCGCGCAGGTTGCGTTGTGCGCCAGCAACCCGCTTTCCACGCAGGACGACGTGGCAGCGGCGCTCGCCGGCGAGGGAATTCCCGTCTTTGCCGTCAAGGGCGAGAGCAACGACGAATATTATTCCCACCTGAATTCCGTGCTCGACCTCAAGCCGAACATCACGCTCGACGACGGCGCTGACCTCATCAACACCATCCACTCCAAGAGGAAGGAGCTGCTCAAGGACGTCTTCGGCGGCCAGGAGGAGACGACTACGGGAGTCATCCGCCTGCGCGCGATGGCCAAGGCAGGCGCGCTAAAATACCCCGTCGTCGCAGTCAACGACACTCCCACCAAGCACCTCTTCGACAACCGCTACGGCACCGGCCAGAGCACGCTCGACGGAGTCATCCGCTCTACCAACCTCCTGATTGCAGGCAGGACCGTGGTAGTTGCCGGCTACGGCTGGTGCGGCCGCGGCTTTGCCTTGCGCGCGCGCGGAATGGGCGCCCGCGTAATCGTCACCGAAATCGATCCCGTCAAGGCCCTCGAGGCGCGCATGGACGGCTACGAGGCCATGCCGATGAGGGAGGCGGCGAAAACCGGCGACGTTTTCGTAACCGCGACGGGCTGCAAAGACGTGCTCACCGCGGAACATTTCGCGCTCATGCCAGACGGCGCGGTGCTTGCCAACACTGGCCACTTCGACTGCGAGATAAACGTGCCCGAACTGGAAAAAGCTGCCAAGTCCAGCCGCGAAATCCGGCCGCAGGTCGTCGAATACCTCATGAAGGACGGCAGGAAAATTCATCTACTTAGCGCAGGCAGGCTAGTCAACCTCTCCGCCGCGGAAGGCCACCCGTCCGAGGTAATGGACCAGAGCTTCTCCGACCAGGCGCTCGTGAGCGAGTACCTCGCCAAAAGCAGGGGAAAGCTCGCGCCCGGCGTGCACGAGGTTCCAAAGGAAATTGACGACCTCGTAGCCAAGCTAAAGCTCAAGTCATGGGGCATCGCAATCGATGTTCTCACCCCCGCGCAAAAGAAATACCTCGACAGCTGGGACGAGGGCACTTGATTGCTTCCTCGTTCAATCTGAGGTACGACGGCGTCGGGCGCTAACACCAACTTTATCTAACACTTATGTTAGTATATTTGGGGTATTTGGTGGGGCGTGCGAAGCTTAATAAAGAAGTAACACTATTGTTACTTAACACTGGTGTTATGGTGGTATTGTGGTCGGTTTCTCGTTCGGAATGCCTGTGAGCCGCGAAAACTTTTTTGACAGGGAGGCAGAGCTTGCCCGGCTCTTGGCGCGTACGGGGCGGATATCCGATGGCGCAAGGAACGACATCGCCGTCATCGGCTCCCGGCGGGTAGGGAAGTCTTCGTTGACTAACAAGTTGGCGGAGGAGTTGGAGGCAAGGGGCATCTGCTGCATTCAAATAGATTGCGAGGGCCTTCCGCTGCCAGTCTTCTTGAGGGAATACAGTACGGCCGTCATCGGGGCGCAAGTGCAGGACGAGGGCGTTTCACGGCAATTCCGGGAAAGCGTCAAGCAAGGGCTTTCTGCAACCCTTGCCGCGTTGTCGGAGGTATTGGGCCGCGTCAGGGCCGTCGAAGTAGATTCTGTGCTTGCCGATTTCCTACGCCTTCGGATTGAGGTCGAAAAGCTGCCGGAGAGCGAGTTGAAGGGGGAGCGTCTTTACGGGTTTTTCTCGCAGACCATCGCCCTTCCGGAAACGCTTGGCAAAAAGTGCGTCGTCATTTTCGACGAATTCCAGGAAACAGCGTCGTACGGCATTTTCGGGGAAAACGATTTCCACGCCCTTTTCAGGCGGGCGGTTCAAGCGCACAAGAACGTGTGCTACGTTTACACCGGCAGCGCGACTGGCATGATGGAAGACATTTTCGCAAAGCCCGAGAATCCGTTGGCCGGAAACGCGGACATCCTCCGCGTAGGCCCGTTCGATGAAGAAAATTCGGGGGAGTTCGTGAAAGCAGGGCTGGTGTCCGGCGGCAAAAAAATTGATGAGGCGGTGTTGGCGAAGCTTTTTGAAGAAACCGGGGGCTTCCCCGCGTACCTCAATTGGCTCGGCCTGAGGTTTTTGGAAAATCCCGCAAGCGTTATTACCGAAAAAGAGTATGGCGGGCTTTTTGACGAAATGCTCAGCCCGGCGAGCGCCGTGCACCAGGGGATATCCAAGCAACTGGTAAAACTCGGCTCCAAAACCAGGAAAATATTGTCGGTAATAGCGCTCGGCAACAGCGCCCCGCCGAAAATTGAGCTCGAAAGCGGCGCAAAAAACGTCTACGTCTACCTTGCGCGGCTGCAAAACTATGGTTTGGTGAAAAAGGAAGCCGGAAAGTTTTCCCTCGTGGACCCCGTGATTGCCGAGGGACTCCGGAGGGGCGTTTTCTAGCATTCACGCGGCTTCCATGCCTTTGAAATATTCCGCAACCCTGCCTCCTTCAATGTGGCCTTTTCCGTCTTTCCCCCGCCGCCGAACGAGCCAAACGCCGATTCCATTTGCCGCGCCACTTTTTGCCCGCACACCGTTTTTGCTCCGTTTTACGAGTACTGGGGGGGCAGCGGCGCGCAATCCGTGTTCGGAAGTTTTTTAAACGCTTCAAAACTCTATTTGCTTATTGGAATTCCCGCCTGGTGGTAGAAATATGAACCGCGTGCCGTTTGTCTTGATTGCGTTCGCCGTACTGGCGCTGTCTTCCATGACCGTTGCCCTGACTCCCTCAGAGCAGGCGGAAGCCACGCGCGTAAATACCTTGATTTCAAACGCGAATGCACGCATGGCGCATGCGCCCAAACCAACGAGGCTAACCGATCCAGTAGAGCCGGCTGTGGGCAAAGTTGGTTACCGGCTTGGCAATCCGCCGCGTGAGGCTACTACGACCTGCACGCACTTGACGCAAGCGGATTTTGATGCTGCTGCAGCTGCAGGTGGGAATTTAGTGCTCAGCTTTTCCGCTCCAGATAGTTGTTATAAGCTCAATTCCAATATCCAATTCGATTACACTCTCGTTGTCAACGGCGGAGATTCTGGGTTTTCAACTTATTTTTCTTGCGAAAACTATTACCTTACGAAAAAGACTAGCATAGGAAACACTCATGACGGTATTCGCGTTGAAGGAACGCAGACTGTTAAAAATTGCATTGTAACGGGGCATTCAAGCCGTTACGGTTTTTTCCTGCCGTATGCCACAGCCGGGAGGGTGGTCAGCAGCTCAGCCATCGGTAACTCCGATGGTTTTTTTGTCTATGGCGGTAGCGTTTCGTCGAGCACGGCTTCCGGCAATACTTGGACTGGTTTTGTGGTTCGAGGCGGCAGTGGCAGTGTTTCAAGCAGCACCGCTTCAAGCAATTCCTTTGGTTTTGAAATCTACGATGGCGGCACTGTTTCTGGCAGCACTGCTTCAGGCAATTACCTGGACGGTTTTTTGGTCGGTGGCGGAAGCGTTTCGGGCAGCACTGCCTTAGGCAATACTTTTGACGGTTATTATGTTTATAACACTGGTTCTGTTTCTGGAAGCATTGCTTCCGGCAATTCCATTGGTTTTGACATCGGTGGCGGCACTGTTTCTTCGAGTACTGCTTCCGGCAACGGCGATTACGGCTTTATAGTGTCTTCAAGTATTGCGCGCGACATTGTCAGCAACAGTAACGGCAACGGCATCTATGTGGGCAGCGGGCCGGGAACGAATGCCCGCTTGGAGGTTGGGCGCAGGGTGTGCGGCAATACCGGCGCTTACGGGATTTTCGTCAACGGCGGCACGGTAACCGGCACTTATGCGACGGACAAGCCTATTGCTGGTGGCGGGGACTGGTCGCAGGCGACGTTCACGCCTTGCATAATTACTCCTCCATATACTCCTCCTGGTACCGGGGGCAGCCCGATCCTTATTAGTAATCTGATCAAATATAGCAGTGATTCCGGTCTATTGGTCTTGGCGCAGTCTTCAACTGATGCCGCTTACCGGGCGGTTGATGAAGCCCAGGCCGAGGGCGTTGCCGAAGCGGTTTCCTTGAGGCAGGAGCTTAATAACGCCGGCGCTGACCCGCTCGAACAGTTGACTGTTGCCGGGAGAGTAAAAGCTGCCGCCAATAGGCTCAAGGCCGATGCCGTGAACAACAAGTATTTCATGCTTGCCGCCGTTGCGGTCATTTGCGTCGGAGTGGCGTGGTTTTTCTTGAAGAAGAACCGCAGCAGGCCGGTTGAGCACCACGCCAAGGCAAGGCACATGCGCCGCAGGTAATTTCCCTGCGCTTTCCCGTTCTTTTTTTTCTTTTTCAATTTTTTCCGTTTGCATCCACGGCCCGGAATCGCAAGGCAGCATGTTTTCGTGGTTTATTCGGGAACCCTCCTTCCGGCAAAGGCTTTTTAAACATTTTTTGACGTATTGTCCTTAATTCTGCGCCAATGGGCACAGCTGCTCCCGGGGGAAAAGAAGTTCATGGACGCGCGCCAACCAGGCCACCACAAGGAGGAAAAGCACTTTTCGGCGAGCCT
>JAZDFO010000049.1:0-2830 GCA_043807785.1 Microcaldota archaeon
CAAGTCGGTTACATTTTCGGCCCCCGCAGTCAACGCGGAAGGCAACGGCGAGCTTGTGGGGCTTAGGATGTCGCTGCAGCCCGGCTACGGCAGGCTCTTGGTGAACGTCCGCGAGGTGGCATTCCGCGAGAGCATTGACGCCGCATTGCGCAAGGCGGTAATCGCGTCCGAGAAATATTCGGGCGTGCGGCTGTCGAATTACGACATTGTCCTGGACGTGGATTCGCAGGGCTTTAGCGAGCTTTCCGGCGAGAGCGCGGGCGCGTATTTTGCCGCAGCGCTCATTGCAATGCAGTCCAACCGCGGCCTCAACCCGGATGCATCAATGAGCGCCGCGATTAGCGAGAACGGGACCCTCCTGCCGGTGGGGGGCATTGACGAGAAGATTATCGCCGCCAAGGCCGGCTCGCGCAAGGTGTTCGTGATTTCGGATTCCCAGGAGGCGAAATTCGAGGACAGCCTTTCTTCCGGCATTGAAATCAGGCGCGCCAAGGACCTAAGCGCCGCCCTGCCCTACCTGCTTTCCTAAAATCCTCCGATTACGAGCGCGCTGCGCCGAGCTTTTCGTGTATGCGCCTCTCGCGTCTGCCGCTTTTCCTTGCCGATTCCCATTCGCGCTCTCGGTCGAACCTCTCTGCCCCGACCTTGCGCAAAAAGCACAAAAATCCCGTGAACTGCATTCCGACGTTCTCCGGCCGGCAGCCGTAGCTGCGGATTTTCCACTCGCGCTCCTGGATTTCGACGGTGCGCGCGTGGTGCAGCTTGAGACTCTCGGCTTGCGCAACAAACCTCTGCACCTGCTCGACGTTCGGGAAATACCCTGCAATCCATCCCCCCGGCGCAAGCGCCTTTTCCGCAATTTCAAGCGCCTTTTCCGCATCGGCGAGGTCTAGCGTGACCAGGCTGACGTCAGTTTCGTCGATTCCGTCAAACACGCTCTTGTTCTTGACTGTGACTATGCCTTCGAGCCCCGCGCGCTTGACGTTGGATTTAGCCAGTTCCGCGAAGTCCGCGCGGTTTTCGTAAGTCGTGACCTTGCCGCCGGGCGCCACGACGCTTCCAAGGAATACCGCCAGCCACCCGCTGCCCGCGCCTGCGTCTACTGCAGTGTCGCCCGAGCGCAGGCCCGTCTGGGCGACGATGGCTCCCGCGTCCTTGGGCGAAATCACCTGCGGCCCGCGCTTGAGCTTTCCCCAAATCCCCGCATCCAGCATTTTACGAATCTCCCCTCAAAACCCTTATTAACCTGCCCGGCGTATTAGCTTGCCTGTCAGTTAGTTTTGGAAAGCGAATTAAATAATCCTTTGCACTGCGTCTGCCGTTTTATCCTAATGCCGTTTGAGCCTGATTAAAATGCCAACCGTATCCAAGCAGGAGCTTGAGCAAATCATCCAGATGCTCGACGTGATGGTGCAGGACAATTCCATCCCGCGCAACGTCCGCGCGCGGCTGGCCGAGGCGCAGTCCAAGCTCAAGGCCGGCTCCGACGCCGACGTCGCCATCTCCTCGGCGGTCTACGCGCTCGACGAGGTCAGCAACGACATCAACCTCCCCATGCACGCGCGCACCATGATTTGGACGCTCATGAGCGAGCTTGAAGGCCTCAAGAACAGGTAGCCCTTGCGTTCGAATTATAAACCCGCGAGCGCTAGCTAGATTTGGCGAAACCCATGGATTTCCTCATGTTGAATCCGTTCTTTTACCCCTACCAGGGCGGGACCGAGAAGCACCTGATCGAGGTCTCGCGCAGGCTGGCAAAGCGCCACGACGTGACGGTCCTGACCGCCAAGCTTCCCGGCACCCTCGCTTTCGAGGAAATCGACGGCGTGAAAGTCAAGCGCGTGCCGTGCATTGTTCTCGAGGACCTGCCCAAGCCCGTGCCTCCGCCTGCGCCCGTATCTCCTCTTTTCTTGACATCGCTTTTGGCGGAAACCGGCAAGCACGATGTCTTCCACTTCCACAACCGGTTTTTCTATTCCCTCATCGACGTGGCGGTGTCCAAGCGCGTCGGCCGCCAGAAGGTCGGCTGGACGCTCCACAACGCGCGCCTCAAGGGCGTGGACTTCGCCACCGATTTATTCGGCGACCTCTACGACAGGCTAATCGGCAGGAAAATGCTGCGCGCGTGCCACGCTCTTGCGGCGGTGAGTGCAAACACTATGGAAGTCACGGCACCAAAGGATTTTGCAGGCAAGCAGCGCGTCATCTACAACGGCGTGGACACCGAGCTCTACAATCCCGCCAACAAGGAAGAAGGCATCCGCAAGCGCTTCGGCCTGCCGCAGAAACGGATTATCCTCAGCATCGCAAGGCTCATGCCGCAGAAGGGCTTTTCCTACCTGCTGCAGGCGTTTGCGAAAATCCAGCAGGAAGAAAAGGACGCCTGCCTGGCCATCTTGGGCAAGGGCCCGCTTGAAGCCCAGCTCAAGCAGGAGGCCTCGAGCCTCGGCATTTCCAAGGACGTCTTCTTCATCACCGAGAAAATCAAGGAAAGCGAGCTGGTGCAGCTCTACGCCGCGTGCGAGTTCTTCGTGCTCGCCTCCGTGTGGGAGCCGTTCGGCATGGTCGTCGCCGAGGCAATGTCGGCCGGGAAGCCCGTCATCGGCAGCGCCATCGGCGGAATCCCGGAAATCATCACTCCAGAGTGCGGGTACCTCTTCGAGCCGCGCAACATCGGCGACCTGCAGCACAAGATGGAAGTCCTTCTCGCCGACGGAAAGCTCTGCAGGAGCATGGGCGCGCAAGGCCGTGTTCGCGCGCAGGCAAAGTTCACCTGGGACCTTGCCGCCAAGGGCTATGAAGAACTCTACAAGCAGGTTTTTGAAGGCTA
>JAZDFO010000050.1:0-2156 GCA_043807785.1 Microcaldota archaeon
GTCATCCTCTTGGCCGCCATCGCAGCTTCCTCTCAGTACATCAACCGCGCGCTGCCGCAAAACCTCGCCATCACGACATATGCGCTCGCGGCAAGCGTTCTCTCATACCTTTACGTTAGCAGCGTCCTCTCGACGCAAACGCCGCGCGACTACTGGGTGCGCGTCAAGGAAGGGCGCTAGGGCATGTTCAGGATGCCGTGGCACCCCAGACCAGTAAGGGTAGCGTTCGCCTGTGATGAGGGGGGCTCGGGTACGGAATTAGCGAGGGCATTCAAAAAACTGACTGAAGGCACCGGAAAATATGAGGTCCACCCGACGGGTTTGCCGCTTGGTTTGCTATATCCGGCTCAACGCAGCCAGCGGTTGCGGAAAGAAATGGCGCCCGTACTGCGGAAAATCGACGTCGTGCTTCAAGCGCGGCCGGCAAAAAAGACGGAGGTCTACTTTGGAGAGCCATATAATTTCAAAAAATACGGGGAATGGGCTTCCGACAGAGTCCGCGACGCCACTAGGACGGAGGAGTACCAGGGTTACTTTGTTCGGATGGCCAGGGCGGCATTGTTCTACTTGGAAGAGAATCCCGTTTCGCGGCGGCCAGGTAGGCTTGGCTCGTTTAAAACTTCAGCCTATAGCGCAGGAGCGCGGCTATCTGGAATGCTGAAAACTCTCTTCCGGCGTCGTCCTCGGAATTGAATACCATGACTTTCGCGCCCAGCCTTTGCGCCTGCTCGAGCACGCGGTTGAGGCTGCGGTCGGAGCGCAAGAGAGTGTCGGACACCAATACGTCGCTGGCGGCGTTGGCAGATATTGCCGAACGGACTTCGGCCGCGCCGTAGACGCACAAACCGTCGGAGCGGCCAAGGCTGCGCTTGAGGGCCTCGAGGGCCATGAATTCCTCCTGCAGCTTCTGCCCGGAAACCGCCTTTTCCAGCGCGCCGGTCTTAAGCAGCTCGTACACGGCCGTCTTTTCCGCCGAGCTTGCGTGCTCGAGCCAGAACTTCTTGGCCAGCCGCGGGTCCTTTGCCGTAGCGTATTTCTTGAACTCTTCTTTGGAAAAGCCCGGGCCGGCGATGATGATGCGGTCGGTGGCGCGCTTTTGCACGGCGTCAAGGGTTTCCGCCAGAAAGTCGTTGTTCTTGTCGGCAAACGACTTGGGGTCGCGCTTGCTGGCATGGTTGTCGATTTCGAAGAGGAATTTCACGCCCGACTGGCGCAGGACGCACACCAGCGCGCTGCGGTCGTCGATTGCCACGATGAGGGCAGTTGGCGCCTTTGCCTTGCGCTTTGCGTCGTCGATTAATGAGCGGTGCACGAACTCGAACCTCTTATGCAGGGTGAATTTTGTCCCGATTTCGACGTCTATTGTCTGGAACGCTCCGGTTGGCGCGTAGTCGGAGGGGGAAGACGACAGTATCTTGCCGGTGACGCGCAGGCGGTTGGCGGCTTCCGCAAACTGCGCGGACTCGACTTCGACAAGCACGCGCACTAGCTTTTTTTCGCCGCTGTCGGGGCGGTTGAGGTCCAGGGCCTTTACGCGCCGGAATGCCGTGCCCTCGAGCCGGTCTCCCTTCTCCACCAGCCTTGAAAGCAGCCACAGGTCCTCGAGCGACTCCGGGATTGCCCGCAGCAGGCCGGATTCCCCTTGCTCGAATCGTTGGATGCGCATGCGATGTTGATGGCGAGGCGCGTTTTTTAACGCTCGCGCAGAAGAGGGCAAAGCAAGGTTTATATACGGCTGGATGTTAATGCAGGGCGGTGAGCCGATGTACCGCGTATTATGGTTCAAGATTGGTGGTCAGCGAATCCACTTGCTCAAGCTTTCCGGAGCATTTCTGATTTCCGCAGGCCTGCTCAAGGTCGCAGAAGCGTCGTACAACATATTCATCACGGCAAACAAGATAGTGTACGCGCAGCTTAACCCTGCGCTCATCCCGCAGCTTTTTGGGTGGGCAATCAGCGCGCCGTATGAATTCAGCAACCAGGACATCGTCGGCGTGATGATGGGCCCGCTGGCGAGCTTCGTCTTCTGGCTCGGCATCGCAACTGTGGCGCTCATGCTCTACCAGAGCGGTAAAATCGTGTTCCCGATAGAGGAGTACGAGCAGAAGATTTCCAGCCACCACCGCGAGCTCATCCGCAAGGCCGCATTCCACGGG
>JAZDFO010000051.1:0-2521 GCA_043807785.1 Microcaldota archaeon
GCCTATCAGTTGGCAAAGAAAATGGGCTGGCGCAAGGTGCTGGTGCTGACCTTCAAGCCAGCCGTGCAGAGCGCTTGGGAAGAAGACTTGAAATGTCACATAGACTTCCCGGGCTGGCAATTCATTTCTAAAAAACTTGACGGGTTGGCGTATGACGATGCGGACAAAAAGAAACCATTCGTTTGCTTTGGCTCGTTTCAGGACTATCTTGGAAAAAATAAAAGCACAGGTGGAATTAAGACAAAAAACAAGTGGGTTCATGATACCAAATGGGACTGCGTCATTCTTGATGAGTATCACTACGGCGCGTGGTGTGAGAACGCTAAGGAACTGTTTGAGGCGGAGGATGAGAAGGAAATCGAGTTTGGCAAGGGGGAAGGCATCGAGGACTTTGATGAAGAGATCATGCCGATCACGACCGGTGGTTATCTCTACCTGTCCGGCACACCATTCCGGGCCATTGCATCGGGCGAGTTCATCGAGGAGCAGATTTTCAACTGGACTTACTCAGATGAACAGCGGTCCAGGCGAGATTGGAGTGGGGTAAACAATCCCTATGCCGCATTGCCGCGGATGGTTATGCTGACCTATCAGTTGCCGGACGCTATTCGTGAGATCGCTATGCAGGGTGAGTTCGACGAGTTCGACCTGAACGTCTTCTTTTCAGCGGAAGGCGTTGGTGACAAGGCGAAGTTCAAGTACGAGGACGATGTTCAGAAGTGGCTGGACCTGATCCGGGGTTCGTTCATGCCGACCAGCGTTGACAACCTGAAGCTCGGCGCGCAGAAGCCGCCGATGCCGTTTTCGGATGTGCGGTTGCTGAACGTGCTTTCGCACACCTTCTGGTTCCTGCCTAGTGTATCGTCGTGTTATGCCATGCGCAACCTGCTGAAGAAGAAGCAAAACCGCTTCTATCACGATTACAGGGTGATTGTGGCGGCCGGGAGCGCCGCTGGTATCGGGGTTGCGGCACTGCCGCCCGTGCTGGAGGGTATGGACGAGCCGCTAAAGACCAAGACGATCACGCTCTCCTGTGGGAAGCTAACAACGGGCGTAACGGTCAGGCCGTGGACCGGTATTCTCATGCTTCGCAATTCATCCACCCCTGAAACCTACTTCCAGGCCGCCTTTCGGGTGCAGTCCCCTTGGACAGTCAGAAATCCCGACGGTGCTTCACCAAATCAGGAGCAGATCATCAAGGAGGAGTGCTACGTCTTTGACTTCGCGCCGGACCGGGCATTGCGGCAGATTGCCGACTACAGTTGCCGCCTGGATGTCAACGAGTCCAATCCCGAGAAGAAAGTAGAGGAGTTCATCAGTTTCCTGCCCGTCCTGGCCTATGACGGCAGTTCCATGAAACAAATTGACGCCGCCGGGATTCTCGACATGGTCATGAGCGGCACGACCGCCACCCTGCTTGCGAAACGCTGGGAAAGCGCGTTACTAGTGAATGTGGACAACGACACGCTCAGGCGTCTCATGGACAATCCCAAAGCCATGGAAGCCCTGATGAGCATCGAGGGCTTTCGGAACCTGAACCAGGACATCGAGACCATCATCAACAAGTCCGATGCTGTAAAGAAGGCGCGGAAGGAAGCCAATGACGAAGAACTCTCTCCCAAGGAAAAGAAAGAACTGACCGAGGAAGAGAAAGAGTATAAGAGCAAGAGGAAGGAGATTCAGGAGAAGCTTATCAAGTTTGCCACACGGGTACCGATCTTTATGTATCTGACGGACTACCGTGAGCGATGCTTGAAGGATGTCATCACGCAATTGGAGCCGGGCCTATTCAAGAAGGTCACCGGATTGACCGTGAAGGACTTTGAGTTGCTCGTGAGTCTAGGCGTCTTCAATAGCGCCTTGATGAACGATGCTGTTTATAAATTTAAACGGTATGAAGACGCCAGTCTGAGTTACACCGGCATCAACAAGCACGAAGGAGAAGACATTGGACTTTACGATACTGTTTTAACCTCGAAAGATTATCGCCCGACATTTGAGAATGAAGTAAAAAAAGTATAACTGATCGGAGGAGCAATGGATTTCAGCGATATCACGAAAAGCAATGCCGAAAAAATAGCTCAATTAACTGACAAAGAAATAATATTCGCCGCATACCAGTATCATAACCATCAAATGGGGGACGCTGTTTCGGCGGAATTAACAATTAGGCAACTTCGAGTTATGAGCGAATTAAACAGATCTACAACGAGGTATAGTTGTATTCTGATATTTCTTACAGTTATATTAACGATTCTAACTCTTGCGATGGTTGTGAAAATGTGTGTGTAAAATCTCGTTGAGCAGGAGGGTAGTTCTATTTTACAGAGATTTAGTGTTAAGTCCGAAAATAGGGCCTGCCCGAAGGTGTTTAAACAAACGACCGATTGTTTAGCATGAAAAGTCAAGCACAAAACAGCGCGATTATCATAGGGGAGGATTATTTGGTGCTCGGAGCTATCCCACAAAGAGGAATTCATAATGAAAATCGTTACTGAAAAGATAGCGTTGGATACTAAGG
>JAZDFO010000052.1:0-15696 GCA_043807785.1 Microcaldota archaeon
GTCTCGGCGTCCACGGCGTAAAGGAAGCCCTTCGCGAGGTCGGTGTGGATGCGGCCGGCCATCTGCAGCGCCGTCGAGCCTTTCTGCAGGAGCACGGCGTCGGGGAGGACCTTGCCGAAGTGGTTGCAGTAGTGCACCTCGTCTTCAACAGGATAGGCGACAATCTGGCCCATGAGTGTGAATACGCATTCGCCGGCGAGCGCGGCAACTCCCGTCGAGCCATATCTCTTGAGGACGTGCTCGTCAATGCGGCGGAGCGCATCAATTATTCTCTGGTCGAGGTTTTCGCCAATGATTTTGAACCCCTTGCCGTCGTATTCAATCCACTTCTTTTCAGCCGCCTTCAACAGAGCAACTTCGGCGTCGGCGGCAACTGGCATCACGGGCATGGGGAACTCCGCCTTGAGCGCCTCGATGTTTTTCGCCGCGTGCTCGGAGTCAATCTTGTTTGCCGCAATCAGCGTCGGGCGCGCTGTCCGCAGCTGGGTTGCCACATTTAGCCGCTCTTGTTTAGTCCAGTCGGAGAATTTTTCCTCGCTAATTTCGGCCTTGCGGCAGGCTGCCTTGAGCTCAACCAGCCCGATCTTGATTCCCGAGAGCTGGGAGGCGAAAAAGTCCAGCCCCTTTCCTTTTGCCTTGGCGGCGTTTTTGGCAAGCACTCCGGCAAGCCAATAGTCCAGCTCCTTGAATAGAACCTCAACGTCCGCCACTGCGTCGTGGCTTCCCGGCGCGCAAGGGTTGCCTTCCCCGTCCGTGCCACCGCTGGCATCCGCCACCGCGATGATGCAGTCGGCGCCGGCGATGTCGGAGAGGAACTGGTTGCCCATTCCGCGGCCCTCGTGCGCGCCTTCCACCAGCCCGGCGACGTCAACTACGTTGGCAGGGATTTTGCGCACGCCAGCCTCGCAAGGCGCGTTGTGCGGGTCGCACGGCTTGCCAATCCGCAGGTGCGGGCACGGAGCGCTGGCAAACGCGACGCCCTTGTTGGGGTTGATGGTGGTGAACGGGTAGTTGGCGACTGCCGCGTTGGCGCGCGTAAGGGCGTTGAATAAAGTGCTTTTGCCCTTGTTGGGCAGGCCGACGATTGCGATGAGCATGATAATACTGCATTCCTTTCGCGCGCCCGGTGCTTTTATGCCTTTGGCGTGCGCCGGGTTGCAGAATTTAGGGATGAAAACTGGCGCGTTGTTTGGCAAATCCGCTGCGGCGTTAACCGTTAAAAACCCGGGTTTCATCAGCATTTCGTGAAAATCACTCCCGTCGTGTCTGGCGCCATCCTGTTTGCCAGTTTCATCCTGCTTTGGGAGTCCTATGGCTCGGATTTGGCGGGGCTTGCCAAAATGTTTTTCTTGCCAATGCTGGCATTCTGCCTCTCCTCGGCGCTGTTTGCAAAGATTCTCGCCAAAGCGGATTTCGTTTCCGCGGCAATCAAGTCGCTGGCAGCCTTTAGCGCGTTTTTGTTCGTTTCGACGGCAGGGCTTGCGCTCTTTGGCGCGCTTCCCGCCGCATTCCTATTCTCATCCTGGTTCGTGCCGTTCATTGCCGCTGCCGCCCTGCTTTTTGCCGGTTGGAGCGTTTTCGCTTACGTGCATCTGTCTGAGTTTTCCGCTTTGGCTCCACAGGCCGGGCTGCCAATGCGGCTTGCCGTTTTCATAATGTCTGTACTGGCTATGCTGGCGGTAACGTATCTGCTTGGCATAAGTTTCGACTTCTTCAAGTTCAACCCTGGGATGCCCTATGGGTGACAAGTCTGCAGCGTTTGCCATCGGCCTGGTTGCAGTTGCGCTATTCCTATATGGAAGCTATTTCGTGGCCGAGAAAATCGTAGAGCCTGTTGCACTCTTCAACCCGTTTAGCCTCAAGGATGTGCTTGTCGGAGGAATAAGTGACTCAATTGATTCCGGCAAACCCGTAACCGGCGTTGCAGAAGTCTATGGAGGGGCGAATTTATTCGGCACAGAGCTTACCTACGACTTCAACCCGCGCAGGGCGTATTATGCCCAGGAATTCGCGTCCGACATCAACGTATCCGTAGTATTCGAATGCAAGACCTCCGCATGCGAGGCGGCCGGCAGCCGCGTCGACCTAAAGAGAAGCGGTTTCCTCTCGGCGCAAACGGCTTGCTCGGCGGCCGGCGGTTCTGCAAAGTGCACGATCACCTTCTCCGATGCGCCCCAAGCCAGCAAAGAACGGCCTGTTTCGATGAACCTTTCAGCGAATGCGAAAAATCCCCTGCAACGGCAGTTGCTTGCCCAAATCGATCCGGAAATCGACGATATCCTAGTGAGGAGCAGGGACATGGGGAAGAAAAACCCGCTTGAAAAATCGGCGTTGTTGTGGTCGGGTCAGCCTCAAAGCCTTATTGTCGACGTGATTACCCGCCTCGCCGACCTTGGAGTCATATTGAGCTTGACTTCGGGCAACTCGCAATACTTTTACGACGCGCAGAAAAAATATGGCCTGTATTATCCGGATGGAAGCGCTTCCGCAACGGAATTCATAGGCAATGTGCAAGGCAAAAATCCGCCTTCGCAGGGAACCGCAGTTTCCACACAAACCGAGGGCGGGTGCGTTTCATACCTTGACGCGGGCTCGAGGTTTGTCGCGATGGCTTTCGCCAAGCTTTCCTCGCGGCTTGCCATTGTGCCGATTTGCCTACTCGACGCGAAGCTCCAGGCAATGAACGAATACCGTTTTTCGTGGGCTGCCAAGCTATTCTCGTTCCCGGTTGGGGAGAGCGAGAAGGACCAGGTTCACCGGGCGATGGTAATCCGCGATTTCGAGCGGCAGCTCAAGTTCAGGAACGGGAAGGGCGGCGCAGACCAGTATCCTGTTGTAGCCGCACAAAACCAGATAAAATGGCTCAACAGCACCGGCAACTCTTCTGCCTCAGAGAAGATTACATTCTACCGGAATTCAACTGTGGACTTCTCCTCCCTGCGCGGCATTGCGGGGTTTGCAGGAACAAGGCTCGATACCCCCGGTGATTTTCCTGTGGAACTTCAAGGTGAGACTCTGAAAGTTTCGCAAAATATCGAAATGTACGCCATTACTACCCGTTCGTGCACTCCCGAATGCTCTTACTCCGTCTCGCTGTCGGATCGGAGTGGTTAAACCGGCAAGTCACGCCGGCAGCCCCGAGACCTTGAAGTAAATCCCCGAATCCCACGGCATCCATTTTTCAACGCCGGGTTCCAGGGTTGAAATCACCGCCCTTAGGCTGGAATTGGCTGCTGCATTGAGGTTGAATGTCTGGGCCTCAAAGGAGTCGGGCGAGACGCTGTAGACTACCAGCCAGTGCCTGCCCTCATGCAGGATGGTTCCGGGGGGAAGGCCGAACCGCACCGCGCCGGCATTTTTGGGAATCAAGAGGATGCCGCGCCGCGTTTCGTATTCGTTGCTGCCGGAAGGCTTGCCGCCATTGTCCGCGCGTATCTGAATCGTGAAATCCCCGTTTGGCATCTCCTTGAGCCTGCGCGCGAACAGCTCGATGCTTGCGGCGCGGACGCCGCTTTCGACGTCAAATGCCATCGCATACCTGTGCTCGTAGTCGACCTTTGCCAAGACCCCGCCGCCTTGCGGGAAAAAGCCGAACGGTTGCGCCTGCAGGATGATTTTGGCTTTCGTGGCTTGATACGGCGCCGGCAGCGACACGAGTATCTCGCGGCGGGAGTCATCCTGTGCAAGCCACTCAAACGAGGTGTCCTGTTGTGGCTTGGCAGGGTCGACTTCAACGGACGCCAGCGCGCGCCTGCCGTCCTGGAAAATTACGGCAAGCGTTTTGGGCGGCTTGCCCTTGCAGGTCCCGTTCGAGAATTCGATGCGCACGGAAATGTCGTATGTTTTTGACATCGTCATGGGCTGCGGAATCGAGGCGTTGGCAATCCTTGCGCTTGCCGGCTCGCACTGTGGCACTGCCGTGGGAAGCACAATTTCCGCTGCATCCGCAGTGGCGGTTGGCGTTGCCGTCGCATTCGGGGACGGCACCGTGGTTGGGCTGCCCGGCCATTGCGGAAGAGTGCAGCCGCTAAGCGCCAGCGAGGAGAGCGCAACCAAAGCCAGCGCGAGAAATGCCCGCTTCATGGCGTTCTATCGTTGCGCGCGCAATAAAATCCCTCGCTTTGGGGGGTGGGGGGTGAAATGCGCTGCGTCTTTTCATCCAGTTGCCAGGCGCCGCCTTAATAATTTCTCGCAACCAATTTTTCCCTATGCTCTGGACTGCAAAGCACGCGCCGGCTTCAATGAGCGAGTTTGCCGGAAACCCCGAGGCCGTAGCCGAGGCGCGCAAGTGGGCGGCGGACTCCGCGCGCGGCAAGCCGGTCAAGCCCCTGCTGTTGTTCGGGCCGTGCGGGGTGGGCAAGACTGCGCTGGCGCACTGCCTTGCAAATGAAATGGGCTGGCAGGTCATTGAGAGCAGCGCAGGCGACCTGCGCGACGCCGAATCGCTTTCCCGCCTCTACGGCGCGGCCTGTGAATCCGCCGGCTTGTTCGCCCAGCAGAGGCTCATATTGGTTGACGAGGCCGATGCGGTGTCCGACCGCAGTGAGTTCTCGGCGCTCGAGTCAATCGTCAAGCAGTCTAGGCAGCCAGTGATGCTGATTGCCAACGACGCGTGGAACCCCAAGCTCTCCGGCCTGCGCTTCTCGTGCGTTTCCGTGGAAATGCGAAAGGTCAATTCCGCCACCATCCGCCGCGTGCTCGATTCCATCGCCGCAAAAGAGGGAGCGGACGCGTTTTTCGCCGAAGAGATTTCCAAGTCGGCGGCCGGGGACCTGCGCTCGGCGATAAACGACCTCCAGGCCAGCGTTGGCATGCCGCTAACCGGCGGCATTTTTGAGCTGTTTTCGCGCGAGCGCGAGGAGAGCACTTTCAACGCCGTGCGCAAGGTATTCAAGGCAGCCACCTACGCCGAGGCCTCGCAGGCTGGCAAGTCCTTCGACACGCAGGAGTTCTCATTCTTTGTGCGCTGGCTGGAGGAAAACGTGCCGATGGAATACGAGGATGTATCCGAGATTGCGCAGGCATTCTCGTGGCTATCGCGCGCGGACATATTCTCGGGCCGGATAATGAGGCGCCAGCACTGGGGCTTCCTCAAATACGCGCGCGCCCTCTCTGTTTGCGGCGTGGCGCTGAGCAAGAGGCAGCCCTACCACAAGTTCACCAAATACTCCTTCCCGTCAATCCTCAAGACGCTCGGCCAGTCCAAAAAGAGCCGCAATCTCATGCTCGGCGCGGTGAGGAAAACCGCCTCCAAGCTCCGCGTTTCAATGGAAGACGCGCGCGGCATGCTCCCACAGCTGGCGCAATGCCCGGGCATGGCAAACGGGCTTGGCCTGAGCGAGGACGAGGCCGCTCTGGTGGAGGAACTCTATGCCGGCGCTGCTCCGAAGGCTAAGGTTGCGGCAAGGAAAAGGAGTTAAGGCTTCAAAACCGCATTCGCAAGGAAGCTGCGCCCACTTTCACTGCCCGGGCTTTTTGTGGCTTTCGCGGCCGCCTTTGGCTTTGGGCAGTGCAAACATTCTCTTCCAGATTGGCCGTCCGGCTTCCAGGCTGTCAGCGGTTGCATTCAACACCCGAAACATCTTGGCGGCAAGCCCAATCCGCCAGCTCACTTCCGCAACCGGCTTGCCAGCCATCTCATCGCTGATGCTAGAAGCCAATTTCTTTAGCGAATCATCCGAAGCTTGAATCCGGAGGTTCTGCGCCTGTTCTCTTGGATGCCCGTTCCCCGCTGCCTCCCTTGCATGCAGGAGCGTTATCGCTGCTTCTTGTGGCCCGCTAAGATAGAATCCGGAAGCCATTCTCCGAAACTCCCTATATTCCTTCGGCCTAACCCCCGTGCGGTCGAGCGTGGCGAGTAACCTGCCAAGCATTTCCCTTTCCTCCGGCCCATAAAACTCCAAGGGCGTGTTTGGCTCGTATTTCCGGATCGCTTCCTCTCTAGCCTCGTGGGCATTAATCTTGACGTTGGGCCATGGCTTCTCTTGCCGCAATCCGGCCGTGGCGCAAGACGCTGTGAGTGCAGGCAAAACCGCCAGGTATGCAATGCGCCTTGGTATCCTGATGCAAAGCCACCTACTTGTGCTTGAACTTTATCAGTATGAACGCGACGATGAGCGCCAGGCCGGCGAGCACGATGAGGGGCAAAAACGCGAGGGCCTCGCCGTAGGATTGCGTGAAAAACTCGCTTACCTCCTGGCTCAGCGGGATCTCGCGCGAATACTGCAGCTCCCATTTCCGTGCAATCGGCCCGTTCCACGAGAGCGTGCGTTCCTTTGTCGTGTCGGGAAGCGGCGCGATCTTGATTATTTCAGAGTCCCGCGGCAGCTCGAACGAAAGCTGCATGTTGCTCCCCAGGACCGTTTCCCTCGCGCTCGTTACCTCGAACCCCAGCGCCTCGGGCTCGAGCGTATAGACGGTCTTGCGGCTTCCTTCCTTGGTGGCGTTGAATATCGGCGTGCCGATGTCGTACTCGATGATGACCGTGCCGGCGTTGAAGCCGACGGTGAACTCCTTTTTCGCCGTGATCCTGACATTGCCGATGCCTCCGCGGAAATGGAACTTCACGTTCTTGGAGAACTTCTGCCACTGTGAAATCGTGCTCTCGCCCAAATTGAGGTTGTTCTCGAATTCCGTGCGCTCATTGTCCGTCTCGAACAAGAACACCGACTTTTCGGTAATTTTCGCGGTGCCGTCGCCGTTGACCTGCGCGAGCGCGGAATACGAGTAGTCCGAGTAAGCCGCAACGTGGCCAAGCAGGCCCAGCAGGCAAAGCGCACACGCCGCAAAGGCAATGAATCGCATGATTCCCTTTTCCCACGCCGCCCTTAATAACTCTATTTTTTTAGTCCGCGCACGCCGGATTGCGCAAAACGCGGAAATGAAGCATTCGGCATCTTCTCATTCCCATTGAGAACTTTTGGCTGTTTTTGTTCAATCCGAATGAGAAGATTTAAATAGGTGGTTTTGCACATTGTTTGCATGTTGTCGAAGGAGCAGCTCAAGCAGGTCTTGTCCGAGCAGCGGGTGGCTTTCCTTAAGAAGGACTTCGGGGTGGAGCGTGCCGCGCTTTCTTCGGCCGGGGAGAAGCTCAAGCTTCCGCATGTGGTGGTGTTGAGCGGCTTGAGGCGAACCGGCAAGTCCACGCTGATGCGGCAAATCGTGAAGAAGTTCTACTCGGACGAGGCGTTCTATTACGTGAGTTTCGAGGACGAGCGGCTCAATGGCTTTGACGCATCGCAGTTCAACGGCGTTTACGAGGCGCTCGTCGAGCTGTTCGGTGAAAAAAAGGCGTTTTTCATTGATGAAATCCAGAACGTCGAGAAGTTCGAGTCTTTCGTGCGCAGGTTTTACGACGCAGGCTTCAAGTTCTTCATCAGCGGCTCGAACGCGCGGCTGTTGAGCAAGGAGCTGGGGACAAAACTTACCGGCAGGCACGTGGACATCGTGGTGCGGCCTTTCTCGTTTTCGGAGTTTCTAGTCCTCCGCAAATTCCGTTTCGAGAAGGCCATGCTCTACAGTTCGGAGGGCCGGGCGGCGTTAAAGAAGCTTTTCGGCGAATACTTGGAGAAAGGCGGCATGCCCGAGTATTTGGTCTATGGCGACCCCGAGGTTCTCGCGCGCGTGTATGACGACATCGTGATAAAGGACATCGCAGTGCGGCATGGCGTGGAGAACGTCGCCCAACTGCGGGACTTGTACAAATACCTCATAGCCAACTTCTCGAACAGGTTCAGCTACAACGCGCTCAAGAAGCTCTTGAATTTCGGGAGCATGAACACGGTCAAGGCGCATGTGTCGTTCCTTGAGCAGGCCTATTTTGTGTCAGTGGCCAGCAAGTTCGATTACAGCCTGAAAAAGCAGTTGGTGAACGACAAGAAGCTCTATGTCGCGGACAACGCATTTATCCCACTGCTTTCGGCGAAAACCACCAAGGACAACGGCCGGATGCTGGAAAACCTCGTTTTCAATGCGCTCAACGGCAATCGCAGCGTGTTCTACTTCGGCAACGGCTCGGAATGCGACTTCGTTACAGTCGAAAACAACGAGCTTTCACTGGCGGTTCAAGTCTGCTGGGAGCTGACGCAAGACAACCGGGGCCGCGAGCTGGCCGGGCTTTCCTCCTGCATGGCCGCGCTGAAAATCAAGCGCGGGCTGATATTGACCTACGGCCAGGAGGAAGACCTCGTTTTGGAGGGCCGCAAGGTTTTGGTAAAGCCGGTCTGGAAGTGGCTGCTGGAATAACCGCACCTCCGCCTTCAACGCGCCTCCGGCCTTAAACTAGCCGCTAGTTTCTGCCGTTTTGGCTAGTTCGGGGCGCGGGCGGGAAAGGGTTGTTGACGCTTAATGGCGCCGGCACGCATGCCTGCAGTCGGGAATAAAAACCTCGGCCCCGCGTATATTTCCGATGGGGGCGAGTGGTCGCCATGAAAGGCTTTGCCTCCGTCCTGGTCCTGCTGGCTTTCTGCGCGCTGTTTGCCGCACTGCTTGCTCGCGAGGCGGAATCCTCGAAAAGCTCGAGCCGCAGCGCCATAGTGGCAATCTCCATGCTGGCTCCGCGCTACGCCGAACTCGAATTCAAGCACGCGCTCGGCGCCGCGCTCTCGTCCGCGCAAGGCGGTTCAAGGGAAGAAATGGCGGCCGCAGCAGCAACGAGACTCGCTTCCCTGGAGCCTTTTTTGGAAGGCCGCATGCTCTCCCGCGGAATTCAGGCAGATTTGTGGGTTGGAGTCGCTTCTACCTCGGATTTGCGCAAGGCATCCAAGGAAGGCGCTGCCGGCCGCCATCCGGCCAAGTGCGGGGTTTGCTTTGATTTGGGGCAGGCAAGCGCCGGCGTGCTCGTGGTGCAGGGCTTCATTGACGCAAGCCCTTCCGGGCGCGTTTTTGTCTCGCGCACGGGCTCGTCGTTCGTGCGCGCCTTGTCGGAATACTCGTTTTCACACAAGGGTTTCGCAATCGGCGCGTCGTTTTACTTCCCCGCCAGCGGGGTTTCCAGCGTGGCGGTCGCAAGGGAGGGTTTTCCATGAAGTTTCCGGGGCGTCGCAGGGCGCAGTTCTCGCTCGAGGCGATGGTTTTGCTCGCGGCGTATTTCGCGTTCGTCGCGCTGTTGGTTTCCGCCCTTAGCGGCCAGGCGAGGGAACAGGCGCTGGCTTCCAAGTTTGACGTCCATGCCGTTGCCGCGCGCCCGGTTTATGCAATGTATGGCATCGTGGCGTCCAACGCAACCGAAGCATGCCTGGCGCTCTTGAATGAGTCTTGCAATGCAGTTGGCCTTGGCAAGGAGGCAGTCTTAGGCTGGCGCTAGGGAACAAGAGTGGGGGGGGAGCGTGGCTTTTGGGGCTGGCGGTCACTGGTTGCCGTCGAAGAACGGCTTGATGTGGCGCCACGGCTCGCCGGATTGGATTGCCGAAAAATCCTTTGGAAAGCACCGCCGGTATGCGCCGTCGCCGTAGCGCTCGTCCATGAATATGACTACCGCCCGGTCGGTTTCCTTGCGGATGCACCTTCCCGCCGCCTGCAGGGCCTTGTTGACCGCCGGGTAAATGACGGCGTATTCCCAGCCGCGGGCGAAAAGCCTGTCGTAGTAGGCAATCAGCGCCTCCTGCTCGAGCGTTTTTTCCTCTATCGGCACGCCGACGACGACCGCGCACTTGATTTCCCCGTGCGCGTAGTCGACGCCTTCGGCGAGCTTGCCGCCCGCGACGGCGAAAAGCACGCTCCTCTCCTGGCGGAATTTCAGCATCATGGCCTCGGCCTTGCCACAGTCCATCTGCGGCTCCTGTACGAGCACCCGCGAGTCAATGCGCGCCGTGACCTCGCGCATGACCTCGTACGACGGGAAGAACGCCGCGACCCTGCCGCCCGCTTCCTCGATGACTTTGGCGAGCGAAAAGGCAATTGCGGCGTACTGCGCAGAAGTGCGCTTGCTGTACCTCGTCGTCACGTCGCGCACGAAGATGTTGAGCCGGTTTTCGGCAGGGAACGGCTCCGCGTATTCCTTCGCCTGCGTGCGCGCCGGGTCGAGCCCGAGCAGGTCGCGGTGCATTTCAAGCGGCAAAAGCGTGCCGCTCATTGCGATGAACGCAAGCGCGTCGTTTGCGATGCCGGTGAGAGGGCGCGCGTCAAGGGCCTTGCACCGAAAGCCCTTTTCGGCGTTGGCGGTGAGCGCGTAGTCCTCGCCGCTGGCCATCCAGATGCCCAAAAAGCCGGCCATCCTTGCGCCCATGCTGCCCTGGCCCTCGTGCGCACTGGCGAATTCCTCCCCGCACTCGGCAAGCCGTGCCGCAAGCTCCGTTGCATTCGAGACAAGGGAGAGAAGCTCTTCCTTGGTCAATTCCGTCTCCTTCTTTTTCCTGGTACGGTCGGCTAAAAACGCCGAAAGGTCGCTGCCAAGCTGCCCAAGCTCGGCAGCCAGCTCGCCCTTTCCCATGTCGGCCGCCTCTGCTGCCGCCTTGGCGACCCATTGCGGGCGCAGCGTCGAACTGCGTTCGGAGCGCATGCGCGAGGCTAGGTTGTGCGCCTCGTCGGCTATGATTATGCAGTCCTGCGGCTTTTTGCCCATCCTTGCAAGCAGCGCCGAACGGATTGACGGGACAAAGAAGTGGTTGTAGTCGGCGATGACCAGCTTTGAGCGCTTTGCCGAGTCGAGGGAAAGCTCGTACGGGCAGACGCCGAGAATCCGCGCCTCGTCAAGCATTTCAAGGTGCGTCGGCGCGCACAGCCCGCACACGCGCTCGAGCGCGGCTTTCTTCGAGTGCTTGTACTGCTCGTAGAACGGGCACGCCTGCTTTCCCCTCTTGCGCCGGCATACTGCGTAGAAGTCGGGGCTGGAGGCGGCGCCAAAGTCCAGGCACAGCCTTGCCTTGCCGACCAGGTCGGTGACGCCGAAGTTCAGGCTGTGCTTTTTCATTATGCCTCGGGCGACCGCAACAGCAATGGCGTGCTGGGACGTCTTGGGCGTGAGGAAAAGAACTGTCGAGCCCTCTTCCACCGCGTGCGTAAGCGCGGAGGCAAGCACTGCGTCGGTCTTTCCCATGCCAGTTGGGGCGTGCGCCAAAAGCAGGCCATTGCCGACAATCGCCTGCCATGCATCGCTTGCAAGCTCAGACTGGCCGATGCGAAACGAGTCATGGCGAAAGTAAAGCCCCATGCCTGCTTTGCGTGCATGCGCCCATTATTAACCGCATCGCAGCCCTGTTTCCGCAATTTCGCCGCAAGCCGGATTCCCGCAGGCTTCTTTCTGGTGTACTGCGCATTCGGGGGGTGGGGGATATGGCCGCGCCTCTTTCTTCAATGAGTGCTCCTTCACAGCTGCCGCAGGCTCTTTACTCCCTTGAGCGCAAGCAGCTTCTCGTCCTCGGTCAGAAGCACTGCTCCGGTCTGCTGCGCGCAGGCGTAGATTATCGCATCCACGGTGAAGAGCCCGTGCGCGACCTTCAGTTCAGCCGCCATTCGCGCAATTTGCGCGGAAATCGGGATGATTGCGGTCCTTGACTTGATTGCCTGGAATTGCATTGAAGTATCCTTGCCGTGTCTTATCGCAAAGGACTCGATTTCCGTCAGCGCGACAGAAGGCGTAACCACTATTGCGTTCTGGCCCAGGATTTTCGAAACCTTATTCCCAAGCGGGGTCCCGCCGAAATATTCAATCCAAGCGTAACTGTCCATGCAATAGCGTTCCATATGTAATTGCCTATATCCTGTCGAACTTGTCCCGCTTGAATTCCTTGAGCCAAGGCTCATCCTTCCAGCAGCCGAAGCATTCTAGCTTCTTCTTTCCTACGAATTCACTGAACAACTCGTCGAAGCTGGAGCAGCCGAGGGAGTCCTTCCATTCCTCCAGTATGGAATACAATTCCGGCGACACCGGCACCATCTTGTACATTTTTCTCGCCTTTGCCATGCATTGATTATAATATTATAACTATTTATTCCTTGCCTTTTCGCTCTTCTTCTCTGTCTCTGCCGATTTCTTTTGCCCAGGGTTTGCCCTTCCAAATGCCAAAGCCGTCGATTTTCTTCTTCTTCCCCTTTTTCACGCCCATCTTCCTTCCCCTCGTTTCAGTCTTCCCTTTCAGTTCCACCTTCGGTCCAACATGTCGCGCTTAGGGTGTCGTCAAACGCGCTTTCATATTCGTATGTGTGGCGCCCAGAATTAGCCGAAATCAAAACAATTGCCTGGATTTCTTGGAGAATAGCGGGAAAATCGGTTCGCTAATCGTTTTTTTCGGGGACGGGAGCCTGAACTCGTCGAAGCTGATTATTTTCCCAAAGCTCGGCTCAAAAACCGTTTTCTTAGTCATTTCACGAGCCACTCTCGAAATTGCATCAATAATTGCTCAGATATTCCGGAAAACACTTTTCCATATTGGATTGGGTCGTTGGGAGTTAAATTGCTTGTGTTTGGCTGGAATATGTTTACGCCGTCACTGACGACTACCTGGAAGTAATACCGGTCAGTTGCCCCGCGCTTATCCAAAACCGCCTTTAATTCGTCATTTAGCGCCTTAAACTCCGGGTCATCCATGCTTCCACCCCGCCAACCTCCAGTTGCCGCTTCCATGCATGTTTTTGTCTTTCCGTCCACTTCCCCCTTCGGTCCCAACCCATCAAGCCCGGAGTGCCTTTCAGAAGCGCTCGTGCCGGTCCCTTTCGCCGCCCTCTTCCCAAGCCTCTTCCTTCCAGCCCCCCATTCCGTCCTGCGTTATTCTCGTCCTACGCCGTCTGTGCCTGCTTTTCATTCCTGCCACCCTTTTGATAGGCCTCGTCGCGCTCGTTCCAGAGCCTGCGCTTCTTCTGCATCTGCTCCTTTGCCAACTGGAGCAGGTGCGTTGCGATGCGCAGCGCCTCGTCGGGCGAGAGCCGAAAGCCGATTGTGCCGACGCCGTTGATTACGCGCAGGGTGATGATGCCGTCCTTTGGGTAGCCGTTGGCAAGGCTCGGCGCGTCGGTTTCCAGCCTCAGCGTGCTCTTGTGCGACTGCCCTGCATCGTCTTTAAACCAGTGCGCGATTTCGTCCTCGATCATGCCAGGAACCTGTGGGTCGTGCACAGCGAGAACGAAAAGTCATACTCGGGCGCAAACGGCCGGTTCCTTCCCGCGTAAAGCGGCTTTCCTGATTCCTTGAAGAACACCATGTTCATGTGCTTCACCTGTTTTTGTGGGTAACTAATTGCAAAAACGCCGTGGAATAAGCCCTTTACGGGACGTCGTTTCCGGTGCGAAAGGTATTATTACCACTTGCCTGAAAGCCCTCGGGTGTGATATGAAATGGCGGTATTCGAGAATCCGGCTGGGCCGCACGTGAGGGTTGCGCAGATATTGAACACTTCGTTTGCCGAATCCCGGCGCCCCGAAACGCATTTGCGCGCGTGCATGCAGGGCATTCGAACTGCCGTTTACCTCCGTCCCCGCGAAGGGCTGACTCTTGAGGGCATCCGGCGCCTGCTTGGCAAAGAAAACGAAGTAGAACATATTGTTCGCAAGCTCACTTGGCCTAATATGGATGACGCGATGGTCGTTTCCCGCTTTAGGGTGTTTGAGCGGGCGCTGGACCTTGTGGAAACTTCCGCTGGGAGCCAAAAGATCCGCCAGCGCATTCCCTCGAGCGGGGTTTGGCGGCCGCAATCCGGCATGGAACTGCGCGTTGACCCGTCAAAGGAATTCGGCAACGTGCGCAAGTACCCTCCCAAACGGTTCTGAGCGCGTTTATTTGGCGCCCGTCAATCCAATTGGTTTAAAGACTTTCTTTCCATTTTTTTTATCCATGAGCGAAAAAACCCCGGCGTATGCCGTGCGGATGACTTCCAGTCTCGCGCGCAAAAAAGACCGTGCAATCCAGTTCGTCTGGCACCACGGCAAGTCGTTTTTGGGGCTCGGTCACGGCGACCAAACCCCAAGGCGCATCCTCAACGAATTCGGCAAAGAAATCCCTCAAGGCGCCGAGGACGGTTTCGTGAGGGGAATAGCCGACGGCCACCGCGTACTGCTTTTTAACCAGCCGTCGGCGCTTTCAAGCCGCGCAGGCCACCTTAACCATGCCCTGCGCGCCCTCTTGCAGCATTCTGCCAGGGCGCTGAAGGAACCCATTTCCGCCAACACGCCTGTATACGCCGAGGCACACGCCGACGATGAGCACTCCGGTTCTGGCAAGTACGTGGAAGGAAACTGGCTCCCTATTGGGCGGCTCGAGCATGTCCTTACGCTGTTGGAAAACCCGTCCCCCACGTTT
The DNA here is from genome assembly GCA_043807785.1 of Microcaldota archaeon. Lineage (GTDB taxonomy): Archaea > Micrarchaeota > Micrarchaeia > Norongarragalinales > SBBD01 > JAZDGU01. The sequence goes on from JAZDFO010000052.1 coordinate 14,231, forward strand.
ATTCGCGTGGTGTTGGAAAGCCAACCAGCGGCCTCCAGCCCGTCTGCAAAGCCTGTCGGGCGTCCTTATTCAAAGCCCGCCCAAACCTCCAAGCCCGCTCCTGCGGCAAAACCCGCGCGCGTTCCTCCAGCCAAGTTCGTTGCCACGAATCCCCGGGCAGTATCACGGTCTTCGCCCGTCCGGCAGCAGCCGCAAAAAGAACTTTCACACCAGGAATTAGCCGACTTGTTTGCCGGAATGAGCCGCTCGGGCGGTTCCGCCGAGCATATGGCCGACAAGGCAGCGGAGGAAGCCAAGGCTGGCCGGCTTGACATCGACAAGGCGTTGGACGCGGTGCATGGCGAGCCATTCGAGCGCCTGTTTGAAAAGCTGATGGGGGAACGCGCATCCTTGGCATTAAGGCAGGTTCGAACCGCGTTGGAACTGGCTAAAAACGACTTGAAGTGAAGGCCGCGCCGCACCCCCTGATTTTTATTCCTTCACGCCGTCAGCCCTAGGATATCAAGCCATGCTCGGACGCAACCACCTGCTCGTCACATTCCTTCACGCTGGCGCAATCTTGTATGCGTTGTCTGCGCTGTCCTATTTGGGCTCGCTTGAGGCGTTCGCAATCTTTTTCGGCGCGCTGGCCGGATGCCTTTTGCCGGATGTCGATTCCGTCGACGCACTGGCGTTTCGCATGAGGGTCGGCGGCGGGCTTTCGCTGCAGCTGCTTGCGTATTGCACCAAGTGGCTGCTCTACAAGCCGATTGCCGCGCTCGCTGGGCTTTTCGGGCGGCAGAACTGGGGCCACCGCGGCGCGCTGCACTCTCTTGCCGGCGCGGGGCTGGTAACCCTGTTTTGGCTCGGATTAGGCGGCGTGCTGGCTTACTTTGTCGGCGAGCTGGCGCTTTTTTCGTGGTGGTTTTTGTTCTGCCTGGGCTTGGGCGGCGGCTTTCTTTTGCATTTGTGGCAGGATTCGCTTACCGCGGGCGGAATCCGGTGGCTGCCGACTCTCTTCGCCTCCGGCAGGATTTCAACCGGCTATTTCGGCTGGCGCGTGTGGAGGACTGAAGCCGGCGCGCTTGCCGTGTTTTCCGCGTGCTCGTTTGCCTCCATGGCGCTGGTGACCAGCGGCAACCCGAAAGCCGGACTGGCAGTCGCCCTCGGGGCGTTCCCCGTCTCGTGGCTTGCCTTTGGAAAGGCCGTGCGCTTTCGCGAGTACAACGAGGCGTCTTCGGCATTCCTTGGCGTTGTCGATTCGTCCCTCTCCGACCCCTCCAAGCTGCGAAGGTAGTTTCTAATCAGCCGTGATTTCTTTTAAAGCCTTCTGGTTTTTTCCTCGCATCCCGAAGCAACCGAAAAGTTTTTGCCTTGAGCGGGCGTTAGCTTTTCCAACGATTGTTGTACAACAGTTGGTATCCCCACCAAACGCCGCGGCTCAAAGGCGAAGGAAATGAAATTCCCTTCAAGCAATAGGTATAGCG
>JAZDFO010000053.1:0-6442 GCA_043807785.1 Microcaldota archaeon
ATATTAACGTTTTGCTTTGGCGGCGAATAGGCTGGCAATAACTCCTATTGCGGCGACGGCAATTAACATCAAGCCCGCAGCCGCAAAAGCCTCCGAAAGCCCCCAAGCCTGTGCAGCAAGCCCTCCGGCAAGCGGGCCTGCAATGAAGCCTGCGTCGATGAAGAAGTCCATCCAGCCGGCGACGACGCCTTTCTTCCTGCCGCTTGCCCAGTCCATTACCAGGCCCTCCAGCGCCGGCAGGCATCCCGCCCCGCCGGCGGACACTGCCAGCGCGCCGACGACCATCAATTCAAATCCTTGTGCAGTTGAAAAAGCAAGTATCCCCGTGCCCATCAAGAGCATCCCCGCAAGCAGGACCCGCCTTTTGCCGTGCCTGTCCGCGAGCCTGCCAAGGGGCATCCCGAGGAAGACCGCCGGCAGGGAAAATGCCGCCATCAGCATTCCTCCAAGCACCGGGGAGAGCCCGGCAGCCGAGTAAAACAGCGGCTGCAGCGTCCACACCATTTCCCAGAACGCCGCCAATCCCGCGGCCAGCAGGAGCAGCAGGATTATCCTCGGAGTCGCGTGCGCCGCCTCCTTCAATGGTGAGAGCAGGAGCCTCGGCTTCAGCTCCCTTCCTCCCTTGTTGTGGCTCGCGTGCAAGGCCAACGCCGCAGCCGCAAGCAACGCAACCGTGTAGAACCAGAGCAGCGACGAGTAGCCCGCCCACGCGAGCAGCGCGCCCCCGATTATCGGCCCTGCCGCCGCTGCCAAGTAAGTGAGTTCAGTGTCGATTCCATAGAACTCCGACCTGCGCTTTTTCGTCGTCAGCGCAGCCAGTGACGCGTCCCTGGGCACCTTCCACAGCTGGTAGGACGCGCCCCACGCGACGAGCACAGGCGCCAGAACCAGGACGTCCTTGGCCCAGAACAGCAGCCAGGACGACAACACGGCCAAGACGAGCCCTGCTGCCATCATCCTTCCCCTGTTCACCTTGTCTGCCAGAGCGCCGGCAGGCAAGTCGACCAGCAGCGCGCCGACGGATACCAGCGACACAAGCGCGCCGATGTCGGCGTAGCCAAGGCCCGCGCTCTGCAAATAGGTCGGAAGGGCGAATTCGAGGGCGCACTCCGCAGTGAACCACGCCACGGATGCGAGCATGAGCACACGCATGCGCTTGGGGAACAGGTGGATGTGCCGCAGCGAGTGGAGCATATGTTGATGACTTGAAACCCGTTTAAAAAACCGAGCATGCCTAACTATTCTTTGACGCCTCCGTAGCTCAGACTGGTAGAGCGCCTGTCTCGTAGCCTTCGCCGCACTGACTTATTTGGTGCTGCATTTGGGCCGGAAAACAGGAGGTCATGGGTTCAAATCCCATCGGGGGCTCTCAGACGCGGTCTAATATCCTTCATACCATAATTGGCTTGAATCGGCTGCTCTCGCCCATGTCCGACTGGATTAGTGGAGCAGGCTATTTATTCGCTGCTCTATTGGAGGGCGACGAGGGAGGACTCGTTTCATTCCAACTACTGCATAAGTTGGAAGAAGAACCGTGTTGCTAAGGTTTTAATTCTTGGCGAGAAAAAGATTGATTGTGAAGTAAAACGCTGATTGAACCACATAATCGTAAAGAAATGCTAGAATTACTGCGTGCTGTACCAGCGGAGAAAAGAAGGACTGTTATTTTCGTTGGCAGGCAACGCAATGAAGGGACAAAGAAGCTCGGCCGCCTCCTTCATGATAAATGGGAACAGCATGGAGCCACTACCGTTATTATCCCCTGGAGGTACACCCCACAAGGTTTCGCTAAAGGAGTTAGGGAAAAAAATCTTACTCCCAGACAGGCCGCTAGACGGGTTTTGCGTATCCCTACCGACAGGCAACTAGGAAATTTTCTTTTAAAGAACGGCATAACTTCCGGAATAGTTCATTTTCATGGAACAGGAAATGCCTTTTTCAGGGAAGATAGACCCCATCTCACATATACCCCTGGAGAACCTGCATTTGGGGCAGAGATAAGCGATATGTTCAAGGAGGACATCCTAAGCGAAGCGCCCCCAAGCCAGTTAGCAGTAGAGTTTGAATTTCCATCGATATTGTTTAGCAACCTCAAACAACCATTTCCTAAAGGAAACACAAAGGAACACGAACTTATTACTGCGGTTAGACGAATGAAAGGAGTACTAGGATTAAAGAAGTACGCAACCGTGGCCCAATATTATTTACTCCGCCCAGCTCTTACGCCAGAGGCTACGAGATTCTTCGTGGAGCATTTGAATCCGGAGTTTGAAGAAATATTAGCTCATATGGCAAAACGTTCCAACAGATAATTTAACGAAACATTTATTTGAGGAGACCGAACTGGCAAATTTAGTGACGGGCCGGGAAACCCCCGCCTGATTGCAGGAGGGCGGGGGATGAGAGGCCCGTTGCGCAGGGAAAGGGTTAGTGCCAAATTCAAGCCAACACTAGACCACATTGACAAGAGCTCCGGGGGCTTACAGTCCCAGCCTGCAAGAGCATCGGGGGCTCTCGTCTTTTTAGGCCGTCCGGCTATCTAAGCTGATCCAGCTTTTTGAGTTTCTTTCGCTCGATTTGCCTTTTGACGCGCGCGAATTGGTCGAGGCTGGCGATGACCAGCGTGCGGGCCACTTCGGATTCGCTTGAGCCGTATGTTCCAATCATGCCGTCGAGGGCGGGCCGAAGGCTGTCGGGAAGCACGATTTCGACGCGGAAGGTCGCGGGCTTGTCTTTTGGCTTTGGCATAGAGTGCGGTTACTTCTTGCGCCTTTTTAACATTGGAGGGCTTTGGCGCGATTTTGCCGTTGCATTGCCCCCGCATGGTGGGTTAATACGCTCAAGAATGCATGGGTTATATGGGAGTGATGTGGTAATGCATAATACGAAGGGGGAAAAGGCGCTCAAGCTGATGCTCTACCAGCAGAAACAGGCCAGCGACTTGTCTGATAGGGATAAGGATGCCAAGAAGGCTTCTGCCAACGGCAGGCGCTTTTAGCGTTCAAGCGCTGCGGCGTTTTTACCTCCGGGCGTACTTGTTGCAGGTTTCCAGGAGCTTGGCGTCTTTTAGGTTGACGCAGACCTGCTGGTTGGCCGAGTTCTTCGCCAGCTCGGTAATGCACCGTTCTTGAGTTCCTGCCTTTGGGCTCAGCTCGCACACCGACGCGTCGTTTTTAGCCGAAGCCACTTTCAAGTAGCACTCGAATGTCCTTTCCGGCTCGCGGTTGATCCTATCACAGAGAGTGCCTTCTGATTTGGTGAGGGCAACTTCGTAGAAGCAAATGTTCTTGTTGGCGTCGCCGTAAAGCTCGTTGCAGGTAGTCGCCTCTTGGCGCAGTTTTGCCACTTTTATCACGCAGGCCACTCGTTCGGACTCGATTTTGAGGGTTGCGCAGGGTTTGGTGTCCTTGGTTGATTCCGCGATTGCGTGTACGCACCTGATTTGGTAAAGTTCATCGGCTATCTTGGCGCACAGTGAAACGTCGTTTTTCACTTTCGCGGCGTTGTTGTAGCAGACGTCCTTGGCGCCGGGGTTGTTTTCAATGCCGTCGCAGTACTTGACGTCCCCTGCCTTGTAGGCGACGTTGTAGAGGCAGTTTTCCTTCCTCTGCTTGTCCGGGATTTTATCGCAGATTTTCGTGTCCTGGAGGGCCGCCGCCACGCCGCTGTAGCACGTCGCAACCTGTTCGGGGCTGGAGATCTTTTCGCATGGGGCCGTGTTGTTCGTGTTGAATGCGATGGTTGTGAGGCAACTTTCGGCAATGTACTTTTCGCCAATGTGGCTGCACGCAGTTGCGTCGTTGACTTTGGCTGCCACTTCGCTGTAGCACGTGTCCTTGAGGCTGGCGTCGGGGACCTTAGCGCAGATGGTCGAGTCGTTTTTCCCGTAGGCGACGTGCTCGTAGCAGCTCGATAGTTCGCGGGAGCTTTTGACCTTCTCGCAGGCGGAGGCATCCAATGTCTTGTCGGCGACTTTTGCATAGCATTCGTCCAATCGCGTGCCTGCCTCGTTTTCCTTTAGCTTGGCGCACATGGAGGCGTCTCCGGCTGCTACTGCGGCGTCGATTTCCTCGTCGGAAGCGAATATGTCCATGCAGCCGGTCAAAAGAATTGCTGCGGCAACCAAAAATGCAATCGCATTGAATTCCATGCAATCCACCCCCCCAAGAAATCGGTACGCAAACAATTTAAAAAAACCGTTTAATAATTATATTGGTTTGCATGGAACACGCTGATCTCTTCAAGTATGCCGTGAACTCGATGGCGCACCGCTCGCTGCGCAGCTGGCTTACGATTCTGGGCATAGTGATCGGAATCGGCGCCATCGTGATTTTGATTTCGCTTGCGCAGGGATTGGATGCGGAAATCCGGGGGCAGATGGAGATTTTCGGCACGAATTATGTGCAGGTGATGCCCGGGAAAATGGAGGAAATGTTTTCCGGCTTTGGCCCGCCGGTGCTGCGCGGCGTGCTCTACGACCGTGACGTCGACGCAGTGCGCAGGGTTCCGGGCGTGAAGGCGGCTTCCGGCATGGTGATGATTTCTTTCGCGCAGGTGGAATACCGCAACGAGTCCTATACCCGGATGGTTTACGGCATCGACTCCGAGGTTTTAAGCCAATTCACTCACATCGGCCTGCAGGCAGGCAGTGTCTTCAAGGACGGAGATGTGGATGGCCTGCTCATCGGCGACACGATTGCGCACAATTATTTTGAGAAGGACGTCGGCGTGGGCAGCACGATACTGATAAACGGCAAGGCATTCCGCGTTCGCGGCATCATCAAGAAGGCCGGCGACGTCGGCGGCGACTTCGACGAGGGCATTTACGCAGACCCGCGGGCGATTAGGAACCTGCTGGGCGGGAAATACAATCCCGGCACTGTTTTCGCAATCCTTGCCATTACCGAGAAAAATGCGGACGTTGCGCCCATCGCCAAGCGCATTGACTTCGAGATCCAGAAGTCGCACAAGGTGACGGAGGACGAGAAGGATTATTCCGTGATGACCGCACAGAGCATGGCGGCGTCGGTTGGCATGATAACCGGCCTTTTGTCGCTTTTTTTGGGCGGCGTGGCGGCGATAGCGCTGGTTGTCGGCGGGGTCGGCGTCGCGAATTCGATGTTCACCTCCGTGCTCGAGAGGACGCGGGAAATCGGGATCCTCAAGGCGGTCGGCGCGCCACAAAGCGCCATAATGGAAATCTTCCTGTATGAGGCGGCCATGATAGGAATCGTCGGGGGAATCCTCGGGGTTCTGTTCGGGCTGGGCGTCTCATGGTCGCTGGGCCAGTTCGGGGTGCCAAGCGCAGTGTCCGCAGAACTCCTTGCGTTCGCAATGGTGTTTTCGATTGCGGTAGGCGTTGTCTCCGGCTATGTGCCGGCAAGGAACGCCAGCAGGCTTGCGCCCGTCGATGCCCTGCGCTATGAGTGATTTGCCTCGGTTTGCCGCAAAAACGGCGGTTTTATATATCCGCGGGGAGAGAATTATTGCGTTTCGTGTACGGCAGTCTGTGGCGTCTGATCTGGCTTTTGGGCCGGTTTTGGCGCCTTTGCCCGTATGCTCGGGGGTGTAGATAGGTAAATGGGTTACAGCAAGAAGCGTTATGGCGGAGGGGGCGGAAGCAGCCACGGCGGGCGCTCAGGCGACCATCATGGTGGTGGCGGCGGCGGTTATCGCGGCGGTGGCGGTGGAGGCTACGGCGGCGGCAGGAGCTACGGCGGTGGAGGTGGCGGCGGACGAAGTTACGGTGGTGGCGGAGGCGGTGGCTTTAGCGGCCCGAGGCCGATGCACAAGGCCGTTTGTTCCGACTGCGGCAAGGAGTGCGAGGTCCCGTTCCAGCCGAGTGAAGGCAGGCCGGTCTATTGCAGGGACTGCTTCCAGAAGCACAAGCCGTCGTTTTAACGCGGCTTTACGGATTTTTTATTTTCGAAGCCCTAGCCGGCGGCTTTTCCTTCGCCTGCACGCCTTGGCCGAATTTCTAGAAGTGGTCTAGCCTTCTCAAAAAAGTTGGCACCAAAATGCCAAATTTGGCACGAAAGAATAAAATACAGAAAAGAGTCACAAACAACGGCATTAAATATGGCCAAAACCAAATAAATCCGGTGTTTTAGATGGAAGTCAACGTCAACATATTGTTCAAGGAAGTGAAGCACCTTCAGAAGGAAGTTGAAAAAAACAACGCGTTACTGCTTAGTATCATTCCCGAGGAAACCATATCCGCCAAGGAATTGGCACGTCTGCGCCACATAAAGTTAGAAATGGATGCCGGAAAAGCCATCGCTTATTCCAAGGATTTGTTCTGATAGCGAATAACTTATATACTCATACTTCTTAATTGTCGTATGTCTTGGGACCTTGCTCGTGGAGAATCGTTTTTGCCGCACGTTTCACTCCAAGAGCTTAAACAAAACATGGCGGCAGAAACCAACGCAAAATCCAAACT
>JAZDFO010000054.1:0-3968 GCA_043807785.1 Microcaldota archaeon
TATTCTCATGAAGGAAGGCGTGCGACCAACCAGGATGGAGCTGCTCAACACCAAGCAGAAGCTTGTGCTGGCAAAGAAAGGCCACACCATCCTCAAGCAGAAGCGCGACGCGCTCGTGCACGAATTCTTCAACATCATCAAGAAGGCCAAGGACCTGCGCAGGGAAGCCGACGCCGAAGCCGCGCTTGCCTTCAAGTCGCTTGCAATCGCAAAGGCGTTCCACGGCGACCTTTTCGTCGAGACCTCGGCTCTTGCCTCCAAGAAAGTGCCGGAAATCGAGGTTCACGCCAAGAACATCATGGGCATCCGCATCGCCGAAATCAAGGGAGTCGACGTCGAAAAGACTCTCCTCGAGCGCGGCTATCCCCTGCAGGGTTCCTCGGCGAAGTTCGACGCGGCAGTCGAGCACTTCGAGAAGCTCCTCAACCTCATCATCAAGCTCGCGGAATTCGAGACCGCTCTTAAGCGCCTGCTCAAGGAAATCGAGAAGACAAACCGCAAGGTCAACGCGCTGGAATTCAACATCCAGCCCGAGCTGGCTCTCACGATAAAGGAAATCAGCGACCACCTCAACCGCCTGGAAGCCGAGCGTTTCTTCGCCCTCAAGGTCACCAAGCGCAGGCTCGCAAAGGAAACCGACAATTAGCGCTTCAACCGGCCCGCTATGCCTTGCGTTTCTACTTCTTTTCAGCCGCGCGCAGCGCCGAATAGAACGCAAAGCTGGCGACTACCGGCGCCCAAATCCTTGCAACCGACCACAGCAGCAGACCGGCTGCGATGAACGGCAATGCCGCGGAGTCCCTCAAAATTACCAGCCCGATGGCCTCGGTCACTCCGATTCCCTGCGGGACGAGCGGGATTTTCGCCACGAAGAACAGGAGCGTGAATATCAGGTACGCGGAAAACGGTTCGAGAATCACGCCGAATGCGGCAAAACAGCAATAGAATGATGTCAGTTCCAGCAAAAGGGACAGCCCAAGCAACCCGAGCGCATCAATCCTCGGCTTGTGCAGGTATTCCCTCAGCCGCCGCGCGAAGTTCTCCGCCTTGCCGCCGCCGAGCCTTCCGCCTGCGAGTTTCGCCACCCATCTCATCGGCGCCTCACGCGTCAGGAAATATACCCCGCCCAACAACGCAATGGGCAGGACTACTCCCAGCGCGACCGTTTCCCCCAATTCACTGTGCCGCGCGACCAGCGCGAATACTCCGGCCACGGAAAACGCCAGCGCAATTGCAATCTTGTGGAACTTCGTGGCGAGGCTGGCGGCGATTGAATCCGTCGCTGGCTTGCCGTACCGCTTACCGAAATACCCGCGGAGCACGTCGTTGCCGATGCTAAACGGAGTAAGCGAGCCGAATTGCGCTGCCCAGCCGATTTTGTTCGCCTCCCAGAATCCGGAGCCGAGGTGCTTGCCCCAAGCCGCGTTCCACGGCACGATGCTCAATAGATATAGTGCTACTGCTGCGGCAGCGAGCAGTGGGTTCAATGATGGCAGCGCTTTTTCGGCGTCGAAGAGCTTCAACAGCGCGTACGCCACCGCCGCGAGGGCTGCGACGTACACCGCGTTCTTCCAGTTCATGAAAAAGATTGAATCAGCGCGGAATTAAAAAGAGACGCAAAAGAAACGCGGAGAGCGGGATTCGAACCCGCGCGGCGCTTTCGCACCAACAGCTCACTGCCCTTCCCAGCCGGATGCTTTGCAATGGGCGGGAAGGTTAGCAGGCTGCCGCCATAGCCACTAGGCGACCTCCGCAGCGGAATACTTTGCCACGGCAAAATTAATTAACTCACTTGGGAACGAGGCACTGTACCTCAAGCCGTTCGGGGCCAGTTGGATTTTGCGAAAAGCATTTCTTCTCCGGCAACGGCAAGCCGTAACAGTTGACGACATCGCCGCAGTCGGCGCATGTCTGGTGGGTTGTCTGCTTGATGCCGAAGCATCCTGTTTCCTCGAATTGCGGGTAAGGATAGCCCGGGCATAGGCCGCATGTCGACCCCCCGATTTGCTTGGGGTAGAAGAATGCTGCAACGGCTATGACGGCGACGGCGATCAAAATATTCTTCTTTTCCATCCAATCCCCCCGCTTAGGTAAAAAGCTCGCGCGCGGACTTGAGGCGCTCTTTCACGCTGAACGTCTCGTATTTCTCGGGGAGCCTCGTCGCGCCGATGTATTTGGCGAGCTCTTCTTTTGGCACTCCCGCGAATTCGGACGCGACGGAGAGCGACGCGCCGTGGGCGTAGACCTGCGTAGCCGCCTTAATCTTCGCCTTTTCGATGACGGTCGAGCGGAAGCGGCTGCTGGCGTAGCTGAATTCCTCCAAGTCGTCGACCATGTCGGCAAGCAGGTCGTATGCAGTGTCCTCCTGTTCGTCGGAAAGCGTGCGGATGCATTCGTCGAGGTGGTCGAGGATTTCCGCGTAGACCTTGGGCCACAGCGCCCCCTTTACTATATAGGGCTTTTCCTCGAACTTGGCTACTGAATAGGCGATTACGGCAAGGCCGAGCATGGGCGGCTTGTCCTCGAGGAACGCCTTTTCCGCAACTTCTTCGCCGAACTCCTTGAGCGACGCGATATCCTTGCGCGAAATCGCCTTTTTGAGCTTGCGCATGCCTTCAAGCAGGTAACTAGGCATTTTTCCCCCGGGTTAATGCAAGGAGGCTGGGTAAAAATACTTTCGCATTGGCGCAAACGCAGATTACTTTCTTCAAACGGGCCCGGCGGGATTCTCAGACACCTCTAGGGGGCACATCCCCCTAAACATGTCGCCTTTACCCTCTGACTATGAAAAAAATGAGCGGGCCCGGCGGGATTCGAACCCACGGCCTTCTGCTTAGGAGGCAGACGCTCTATCCAGGCTGAGCTACAGGCCCTTTGCGTAACGGTTTGGTTCGGAATTAATATAAACAGTCGCAGACAATCGCAGCGGGGGTAGGGGCGACACGCGTAGGGGGTGCAACCCCCTGGAGGTGTCCCGGGCTGAGCTACAGGCCCTTTGCAGGCACTAATAAAGGCGGACAAGAGTTTTAAACGCGCGGGAAAGGACGAGTTACTCTTTTAGTGTATTAGTGCCGATGGGCGGATCGCTTTTTTCCCATACCCAAATAAACTGAATGTCACTACCATCGAGTTTGCATAAGCTTTTAATACGTTCGCGTTGACATTAAAAATCCGTTTTTGTTTTTTTAAATTTCTGTTGTGGGGGTAATTGTTTTGCTGGGGAGGAGAATCTTACATGGGGCAGGTAAATCAGTGCATGCCAGCCAATCCCAGCCGGGTCAAAAACGCTTTTCTAATTCTCTGAATTTTGGATTCCAGTCCGCCAGCGCAAGCAATATTTTTCCGAATTCTTTTCCGTCTAGGGGTGTTGGGATATGAAGAAAATTGGGACCACAAAGACCGCGCGATTTGTTTTTGGCAACGCAATCGCATCGTACTTCGGGTACTTGATATTGTTTGCGATGCTGGTACTGGCCAGCTCCCGCTTCCCGTCGGCATCATCGACTGCGCTTGCCGCCGACAAGCCTGTTTATGCCCCCGGCGATACCGTTTTCATCACGGGCAGCAATTTTGCCCCCAATACCGCCGTTACCCTTACCATTACCCTGCCCGACACCACAACCTACGCAATCCCCCCAATTTCATCGGATGATGCCGGCGCATTCTCCTATTCCTACCTATTAAGTGCAGTTGAAGGCCCGTATACCGCGAGCGCATCTGATGGCGTAACCTCCGCGCAAACGCAATTCACGGTTGCTGCAGCAGCGCCTTCGGCAGCTCCGACCCCCGAACCTACGGCAACCCCGACTGAAACTCCCAGTCCTACCGCAGAGCCGACGCCGGAGCCTTCGGCAGAAGCGACGCCCGAGCCGACTGCAAGCCCCGATCCAAATACGCACGTTTCCATGAAATACTCTTGCACGGATATAGATGGCAACGGCATTACCAATACCCAAGACTTGGGGTAT
>JAZDFO010000055.1:0-3748 GCA_043807785.1 Microcaldota archaeon
TGAAATTCGAGGAATACCTTTCATGGTGCCATCAGTGGCTTGACGAATGCATCCGTATTCTGAAACCGCATGGAAGCTTCTATTTGTTCAATTATCCGGAGAACAATGCGTACTTGAAGGTATATTTGGACAAAAAAATTAGGTTCCGCCGCTGGCTTACTTGGCACTACCATACAAACACTGGTCACTCGAAGAAAAATTTTACGCGGACCCAGCACTCTATCCTGTTCTATACGAAAGGAGAGGAGTACGTTTTCAATAAGGAGGATGTGGCGCAACCGTACAAAAACCCGGCGGACAAGCGCATCCAAAAGCTGATTTCGCAGGGAAAGAACGGCACTGGCCCCTATGACGTCTTCATTTTCAACATTGTCAAGAATGTAAGCAAGGAAAAAACCGAGCACATCGCCCAGCTTCCGCTTTCACTGGTGGAAATTTTCGTCAAGGCAAGCAGCAACCCCGGCCAGCTCGTATTCGATCCCTTCTTGGGTTCTGGCACCACTGCAGTTGCCGCAAAGAAAAACGGCAGAAAATACCTGGGATGTGAAATAAGCAAAAAATACTGCGGCATCATCCAAAGCCGGTTAAAGGATACGATGCCGCCGCTTAGTTCATTCCTTTAGCCGGTATTTTCCCGGACAACTTTCACGGCTCCGTGAGGGGTCTTTTCCAAGCTGCCCATCAGTACGAGCTTGTCCTTGCGTGCGTGCAGCTTGGCCGCCGAGTATGACGGGCCATAGAAGTTGCTTGCAAAGTTGGACTTCCAATCCTTCTTTTCCAAGTGGACGAGTGCGATGAAAAATTCATCGAATTCGCCTCCCCAGGAAACAAGAACGTAATCAAAGGGCCTCTTGCTGAATTCTCCACCAGTCCAAGCACTGGCAGTCGAAGTAAGCTTGACCTCCAGCGGGCGGTTAATTTTCGTGAAAAACAGGTCCGGTTCTTTGTCGCTTTTTTCCTTGCGAACTTCGTAGCCAAGACGTTTTGTCAAAACCCGTTCGCACTCTACCTCGAATATTTTCCCAACGAGCTCGGAAGTAAGCTTATTGCTTATGTTGACCCCGTATTTGTCGATGAAGCTATGCTTAAAGTCAAGCATACACTTTGATGTTTCTTTCGCGATCTCCCGCGCCATCTCGGGCGTTATTCCGAAAGGATTTTTGGCGGGCATGCACGCATAGTCGTCGTCATACTATTAAACAAAACCTACAAAGTAAATACATGAGCGCTGGCTGCACTCTTGATTTCGAGCTTGATGTATATAGTGGTTATCGCCACAGCTTTAGGTGGTATGTTCTGAGAAAAATCTCCATATCTCGCCCGTTTATATTGCTAGCCCAACAAAATACTTGCATGCAGCAGGTTTTCCCGGGAGTCTACAAGGTTGACGGCAAGCTCGCCACCAAGAGCATCGCCCCCGGCTTTCTGGTCTATAAGGAGGACATCAAGAAGGCGGAAGGCAGTGATTTCCGCATCTGGGAGCCCAAGCGCAGCAAAATCGGCGCGGCGATAGTAAAGGGCCTTCGTCAGATGCCCATCAAGCCCGGCAGCAAGGTGCTCTACCTCGGCGCGGCAAGCGGAACGACCGCCTCGCACGTTAGCGACATCGTCGGCGCCTCCGGCGAAGTCTATTGCGTGGAATTTTCGGCGCAAGTCGCCCGCCAGCTGGTAGAAGTCTGCCAAAAGCGCGCCAACATGCTTCCAATCGTCGAGGACGCGCGCTTTCCCGAACGCTACGGCATCGAAGGCAAAGTGAATGTAGTGTTCGAGGATGTCGCCGACCGCGCGCAGGTGCAAATCCTTGTGGAGAACTGCAAGGCGTTCCTCGAGCCTCACGGCTTTGCAATGATTGCGATAAAGGCGCGCTGCATCGACTCGTCGGCGCCGTCCCAGCAAGTCTATTCCCGCGTGGTAGGCGAGCTCATGCGCGACTTTGACGTCCTCGAGAAAATCGACCTGCGGCCGTTCGAGCTGGACCACCTGTTCCTTGTGCTGCGCGCCAAGGCGTGAGATAAAATGTCTGATTCGCACGGCGGCCACGGCGTCGACGAGAAGGAACAGTTCGACAAGTGGCTCATCAGGATCGTCATCTTCGCGGCCGTAGTCGCGTATTTGAGCCACGGGATGGGAATCTAGTTTTTCTGAGAATCAGGCTGTTGCCTTCACTTTACGCCGAATGCGTCTTTTAGCGTCTTGGAGAGCGGCGGGTTTTTCACCCACAGGCCGACCTCTTCTTCAGGCGCAGTCCCCGACGGGGTGAGGAAAATCATTGCCTCGTCGTCGGCGAGCACCATGCGCGCCGGAATCGGCCGGTCGAGGATTTGCGTCGCCAGCCTGGAAATGTGGGAATTCGGGGAGTGGAACGCCGTCTTTTTGTTCTCGAGCCTGGACATGTCGGTTGCAAAGTGCAGCTTGACGCCGCGGCCCTTTGCCTTCTCGAAGTGCTCGAGGTGCTCGCCGACCTTGCTGCTCACGCCTTCGAGAGTCGAGTTGACTATCACGTGGCTTTTTGCGCCCGAGACCATCTCCGCGATGCGGGAATATATGGCGTCCTTGCCGCGCAGTGTCCACACGTTTTCCTCGATGCCGTACTTGCGCGCGCCGGAACCTGCCGTCATCTTCGATTCCATCGCCTTTCCCAGCTCGTCGAGGCGCGCAAGCTCCTCCTTAAGGGACTCCTGCCTGCGCTTTTTGAGCGTGGAGATTGCTTCAATGAGCGGCAGTGCGCTGTATTTTGCCGGCCTGCCGGACTTGAGCGCGACGAAGCCCTTCTCCTGCAGCTTTGAGAGCACGTCGTAAACGCGCGGCCGGGCTATTTTGCCGGCTTCCGCGATGTCGCCTGCGGTGTCGACTCCGTGGAGGGACAGTGCAAGGTATGCCTGCGCTTCGTATTGGTTGAGGCCCATTTCCCTAAGGCGGCCCAAGAGTTCCTGCTGCATTGGATCGTTACTTGCTACTCTCGAGTGGTTTATAAGGTTTTCTTCTGGTGCGTTTTGTGCCATGCAATCGTCCAAATGTGGCATGCCGGTGATTACGGCAACCTGCCTTTCCAATGCAGTATCAGTTATTCCCAAGCCAATATATAAATGTATCTACTAGCTAATAGTTACAAAAGCAAAGGTTTAAATATTTCGGCTGAGTTAATGTAACCGCGCAGTAGTATCAAGGTGGTTTGATGAAGGCTGACTCGGTTAACGTGTTTCTCGCCCTTCTTGCAGCGCTGCTCTTGGCGGCAAATGCTTCCGCAGTCACGGCCGCCTCCGCAATGGTTGTCCATTCTTCCGCCGACTCCGTCTATATATCATCCACTATCGGAAACGTTCTCGTTTACGCCGACAACCCCTTCAACGGCACCGCCGAAGCCCGCTTTTCAGCCTCCAGCCAGTACTTGGACGCGCATTTCGAACCCTATAGTTCTACCGTGCGCAAGGGCGCGCGCGCAGGCGCAACGCTGCAAGTCAGCGCGCCGGACTGCTTCCGCGGCACTGAATATATTGAAGTCACCGCCCAAGTGTGCAGCGCAACCAACTGCCAGACTGCAAGCAAGGAAATCCGCGTCTTTGTGACTCCCCCGCGCGCGTGCAGCTCCTATATTGAAGGCTACGCGCAAGGCGACAATTACGTTCCTGAAGTCTCGTGCTCGCCATCCGGGTGCACCACTTCGCATCCGCGGCCGGCTAGCCAAATCGTGAAAACCGCAAGCTTCGAGCCAATCGGCTACGACCTGCGCCTCTCCGGCGGCGACTCT
>JAZDFO010000056.1:0-21676 GCA_043807785.1 Microcaldota archaeon
CGCGAGCTTGCTGCCGAAGTTCGGGTAGTTCACCACCAGCAGGCCGCCCGGCGCAAGCACGCGCCTTACCTCGTCGAGTTCCGCCGCTGGGTCGGGCACGTGCTCGAGGACGTCCCAGAGCGTGACCACGTCGAAGTGGCCCGCCGGGAATTTGGCCTGGGCAAGCGTGCCGGCCTTGATGTCGAGCCCGAGCTTCTTGTTGCCGTAGTCGGCAAGCCATTTGCTGGGTTCTACCCCGCATTCCTCCCAGCCGCTCTCCTTGGCGGCCTTGAGGAAGAAACCGGCGGCGCAGCCCACGTCAAGGATCCTTCCCTTCTGCGGCCGGTGCTTCTCGATGATGCGCAGGCTGCTTTTGAATGTCGCCTCCCTGCCTGCAGCCTGGGACACGTACGTCTCGTCGATTGCCTGCGAGTAGCCTTCCACGATGGTTTCCCCGCGCAGCCTGGGGTTGACGTAGACGAATCCGCACTTGTTGCACTTGACGACCTGGTCGAGGAGGACCTCGTTGCCGCTCGCCGAGTAGCTTTCAAGCTTTGGCAGCTGTGCCTCCTTTGCCGCATAGACGACGTGGTAGTCGTCGGCGCCGCAGAGGTTGCATTTCACCGACTCGTAGCGGCCGCCGTGTTTCGGTTCTGCATTTTTTGCCATGTTTTTCCAACCTTTTTGTGTCAGGCGGCCTTGCGGGCCTTGACTATTAGGGAAAGCCCAATCGGGCTTGTTATCCTGGACTCGATTTTGAGCAGCCCGGAATACGCGCGGTTGACCAACGGGCTCGCGATTTCTGTGGGGTCACGCCCGAGCAGCCGGCTTACAAGCAGCCAGCCTATCATCCCTATGAAATTCCAGTGGAACATCCTCTCGACGCGGTATCCGTTCTTTTCGAGCACCGCACGCAGAGACTTCTTGGAATACCGGCGGAAGTGGCCGATGTTTTTGTCGTGGCGGGAATAGAGGGCCTGGAACGCGGGCACGGACATTACCAGCACGCCGCCGTCTGCAAGGCCCGCGCGGATGTTCTTCAATAGCGAATCCTGGTCCTCGATGTGCTCAAGGACGTCAAAGAGCACTGCAGAGTCGAATGGCTTGCGGCCCTTGAGCTTGGCCATGACGAGCCCGTCGTCGACGGCGAATTCGATGCCCTTGTGGCGCTCGCGCGCGAGTTCAATGCATTTTTGCGAGGTGTCTATGCCCGTGACTTCAAAGCCGCGCTTTGCGAATTCTCCGGCAAACATGCCGATGCCGCAGCCGACATCCAGCACGCGCTTGCCTTCAAGCAGGGGAGCGGTGACTAGCGCCTTTGCATGGACCCATGCCTTGAGGCCCTTTTCAAGGCGCAGCAACTGGTCTATTCCGACGTATTCACTCATGTGCCAAGCAGTCCCCCGAGCCTCATGGGCTAGGCTATGAAAGCTTATAAATTTTTATATTGCCCGCTGTCTTGGCCAGCCGGTACCCTGCCGACTCGGGTTGTGGGAGATTCCAGGCGTCGTAGCCGCTGACCGCCACGCAAGCCTGGCCACCGCCGTATTCCGATGCCGCGTATGATGTCGGCTGGCGAAGGTAGTGGTTCATGGCCGCCGGGAAATTCGAGAACACCATTCCTTTGCATTCCTTTGCCGCGTAGAGCCCGGCCTCCCTGTATTCCGCGTGCTTGAGGTAGAGGGAGTCCACGGCATAGATGCCGGCGAAAGACGCCAACAGATTGAGCCCAACCGCCGCCCACGCGACAGTGCGCAAGTCCAAGCCGAATATTTTCCTCCCGGGCGAGATTGCGGAGGCGGCGGCGATGCACAACAGCGGCACGACGACCGAGATATAACGGAGCAGGGGCGAGTTGAAAAGGCCGTAGATTTCCATCGTGATGGCGATGAACGCCGCGGGGAATGCAGTGGCGAAATACGCGCTTTCTCTCCGCCTCGCGAAGGCGTCCTTCGCTCCTGCGGCGAGCGCCGGCAGCGCGAACCCGAGCAGGAGCGGAAGCGCAAGCAGGTAGCTCGGTATGCGGTCAGGCCACCCCTGCGCGCCCTGTTTGACAAAAAACGCCGCGCGGAAGAACTCGGTGATGAAGTCCGTCAGGCCCTTTTTGAAGAAAGCGCTGAGGAACACGAACGGCAAAAACGACAGCGCGAACGCCGCGACGCCGGCGGCGGCCCACTTGGAGAACAGGGCGCCGAGCCTGCCGGCTCTCCAGAAATATGCGATGATGACGGGCAGCATGTAGAGCCCAATATACCTGGTCATGATGAGCAGGCCTGTTGCCAGCCCCAGGGGCGCCATGTAACGGGGGTCCTTCGCGGCCTTGTGCGCAAGGTATGCGCAGAGTATGAGCAGCGTGATGAACATGCTTTCGCTCAATATGCGGGAGAACAAAAACGCGTTGAGCGGGTTGGTTGCCAGCAGGAGCGCCGACCAGCCCGCGGCGTCCCTCCCGAACAGCTCCCGCGCGAAGAAATAAACTGCCAGGATGCCGATGCCGGCAAAGAAGATGTTGAGGATCTTTCCTCCGGTCTCGGTGCCGCCGAGCCATGGATAGGCTAAGCTGAGCGCAAGCGGGAAATATGGCGAGCGGGAAGTCTCGCCAGCGAGAATCATGTCCGGCGCGCCGGTGTGGAATGCCTCGGCGGCGTTCATGTACGTGTATTCGTCCATCGCGTAGGCGTGAAACTGCAGGCCAAAGGCGCTAAGGGCGGCAAAGCAGGCGATTGCTGCGGCCTCGGTTTTGCTGACGGACGGCATGGAAACCCTAGTGCAGCGCCGGGTTATTATATCTTCATCACTTCATCAGCGGCTTTGCCAAAACGTCGTCGACCCACTGCTTCCATTCCACCATCAGCCGCGCATGCTCGACGGAGCCGGATTCCTCGCGCATGGCCTCCTCGATGAGCATGAACTGCGTGTGCGCCTTGATGCTGTTTTCGGCCTCGAGAAGCTTGGGGAGGTCGTATTTCCGCTTCACGTCGACAAGGTATTGCTTGCTTTGCGCGCGCGCGTTGATTTCGGCCCAGATTTCGTCCCTCGAGAGGCCGCGGTTGCGCTCGAGCTTTTCAAGCCATTCGCTTGCGCGGATTTTCTCGTCGAACATCTTCATGGTGTCCGTGCCGGCGTCGAACTGCATCCATTGCAGCAGCCCGTCTTCCTTGTCCGGGTCCTCGCTCCAGTGCTTCTTGATTTCAGTAATCTCGATCATCCTGCGGCTGCGGCGCAGAGAGCCCTTGAAACGGATTGGCGCGGCGACTATAGCAAAGTCGGTGGCCTTGAAGCTCGTGGTTGGCACGCCCAGGTCGTTGACCACGCGGTCCCATATGCCGTACGCGCTCTCTCCGTGGATGGTGCCCATGACGACGTTGCCGACGGCGCCGATGCGCATTGCCTCATAGAGGGCTCTGGCCTCGGTTGATCGCACTTCCCCGACGATGAGCACTGAATCTCCCAACCTAAGCGCGGTCCGCAGCGCGTCTTCTGCGCTGACTTCAGACTCGCTTTGCGAGCCCAGCGGAGGCCGCGTCTTGAGCCGCTGGATGTTGAAGCCAAGCTTCTTGAGCTGGGGCACGGGGAGCTCCTGCGTGTTGTGGGCGATGATGTTCTCGCAAACGAAGTTCTCGCACCCCGGCACGGACAAATCGTATACGAACCCGCCGTCCTTTCCGTCGGATACCATTTCAACGGACACTACCTCGTCCCAGTAAATGTCGGACCCTGCAAGCGTGGAGACGAAGCGCTGCAGCTGCCCGCCCTGCATGCGCTGTGCCACTTGCAGCAGCTTTCGGCGGCCGAACTTGAAGCCCCTCGTCATGTAGTCATGGCGATTGAAATCAGCGCCGCCTTGTGCCAACGTCGCGAGCAATTGGCGCGGGAGCGGGATGACATCCGCCGAATCGTGCGTTGAAATGCGCAAGAGCGCTTTGGAAAGGGCGGCGTTCTTGCGCGCCTGCAAAAACCCTATCGCGGAATATTTCTGCAGCATCGGCAGGGACGAGACGGAGAGGCCCATCAGGCCTTGCTTGGTTGGCCCGTGTTCGCGTGCCACGATGCCGAACCGCAGCAGCAGCGTCTTGATGTCCTTGATAAGCGCGCGCGACTGGAGCGAAGTAACCACTTCATATTCGGCAGCGTAGCCGTCGCCGCTGTAGAATCCCTTTAGCACTTCGGCAAGCTGGCAGTCGGAAAGCCCAGCCACCCATTGCGGGAATTTTTTCGAAAACGAGTCCCCCTGCAAATCCAAAACATTCTTAAGAGCCCACACGAGCCCCGTGTTCGATATTATGCGGGAATAGCCGTCGGTGCAGAGCCTGCTTTTGAGGCCAAATTGCCCTGCAACGGAATCGATGACGCATACTTCCTCCGGCTCCCCGGCGGAAATCACCACACCATACTTGCCATCATAGCAGCCGTCGGCAAGCCACAGGCCCGCGAAGTTGAGGAATTCCGGCGTAAGAGCAAATGTCGCTGGAATCGGCCGTGACTTTTTGTCCAGCTTGAAGCTGATTCCCGGGAAATCGAGAAGCTCGGGGAACTGCCTTGCAACCTTGACTGGAAGCAGGCCCTTCCTCACCCAATTCTGCACCGTCCCCTTGACGAGCCCCAAATCCCTTGCGGCGGCAGAGATTTTTCCGCGATTGGCCTTGCACCAGGGCTTGAATCCCTCGCAGACGACATAAGCAGAATCCGGCAACGATTTGATTGCGCTGAATTCCTTGGCCTGTGATGCCCCCTGGAACGGCATGATTCGCGGCACGGCGATGAAGCTGCCAGCCTTGATTTCGCGGGTCTTGATGGGTTCGACCCCGAAGTTGCCCAGCGTGAACAGCGAATGGTCGCCGGTTACCTTGATGCGCCTGCCGGTCCTCGTCGACACCTCGAAAATGGGTTTTGAAACGCGGTGGCGGATGAATTGGGACACGGGCTGGAGGGAAACCTTGTTTTGTGAATCCAAGGCAAATACCCGGATGCCTTCATCTCCCGATGCGGCGACTTCCTTGCCGGCGATTTTATCGCACCCGTGCTTTTCGAGCAATCCGTCAACGAGTTCGCCTATCGTGGTCTTTTCCAATTTGCCGTTCCGCTCGGCAAGTATTTCGGAGTCCCCACTCACGCTGTCCTCCTGCACGATTATCCTGAGGTTCTGCGGGATTTCCTGCATCATCGCCTGGAGTATCGAGGTCTTGCCCGCGCCGCGCGAGCCGACGATGAGCGAGCTTGCCTGCGCGTCTACGAAAAACGACAGCAGCCCGGCGGTCATGGGCGTGAACATCTTCTGGTCGAGGAACTGCGCAAGAGTCCACGGCGTGTCCTTGTGCAGGCGGAACGCAAACGCCGTGCCGTCGACGGCCAGCGGCTTGCCGATTGCGGCAATGCGCGTCTGCAGGTCGGCGAGGTCAAAGTCGAGTATCGGGTGCGCCTCGTCAAACGGCCTGCCCGAAAGCGCGCGGAAGCGCGAGACCGTGCTTTTTGCCTCGTCTTCGGAAAAGATGATGTTGGTCTGGCACTGGCCGTACTTGCTGTGCACCAGGTAAATCGGCTTTTCTCCCAGCGGCGAGTCAATGTACACGTCCGTAATCTGCCGGTCGCTTAGGAGGATTTCGAGAATCCCGTAGCCGATTGTATAACGCGCGACGATGTTGGCGAGGTCGTCCTTTTCCTGCGCGGAAATCTTGATGTTGTTATGCAGGGCCAGGTCCCCGATGGTCGCGGTGTAGACTTTCTTGAAGTAGCGCCGCGCCTGCTGCATGTCCAAAAACGACACGGAGGCCGGCCGATGCGTGCTGACGACTTCCTTGGTCTTCTCGAGCAGGAAATACTGGTCGGGCGGCAGCGTGTACTCCGGCGGGTTGATGTAATAGAGGTATTCGACTTTCTCGGGGTGCTTGTAGACGTAGACCTTCGTGCCGACCACGTCGTACTGGTCGGCCAGCTGGAGGCTTCCGATTCCGGTGAAGAAAATCCGCGAGCCGATGAACGACGGCTTTATCACCGACTCGAAGAATGCGTGGTAGATGCCGCGGTCTGCCGGGATTCCCGTAAGCTGGATGAGGTACTTCTTCATCCTCTGGATTACTTCAGAGCGCTCCAGCTCGCCGCGCAGGAATTCAAGGGTCTTGAGGTATACCTCCAAGTCAGTTTTCTCGGTGTCCGTTCCGCGCTCGGCCCGCGCTTCCTGCGCCTTGATTTCCTGCAAAATGAACAGGTAGGCCTTGAAGAAGTCGGACGAGAGCAGCGAGAGGAACTGCATTACCGCGTCGTGGCGCGGGGCGATTGTCCTGCTGTCCGTGCCGGACGAGAGGTTGCTTGGCGCCCAGACCGCCTCGCTTTCGAACTTGGTGACCAGGTCCGCGATGCCTTTAAGGAGCCGGGTCTGCTCGCGGTCGTAAATCCGCTCATAGTATTCCGAGAGAACCACCTCGTCGGCGTCGACCTCGCGCAGCTTGGTAATCACGTCGGCCATGCACGGCGCGTACTGGGCGATGTCGGCGCCGTAAGGCGCGCCCTTATAATTGATTATCAGCTGCCTCTTGCCGCCTTGCGTCTTTACTACGAATTCCCCTGCCATGATGCGTTGACCCCCAAGCCATAATGCACGCCCTTTATAAATCAATTCCGATTTTATGGGCTTGAGTGAGAAAGTGCCACAAAACCCGCAGCAGCCCGTGCCCTCCCGAGTGCCAGCGCCGGCAATTGAGGCGCCGGAAGAGGAGGAGCTCGAGGAGCCAGAGGAAGGCGACGCTGTGGGCATGCTGCGCTACAACGCTGAAAAATTGTGGGTGCACTGGCGCGGGCCGATCCGCAGGAACTTCGTCAAGGGCGTATTCGTGCTTGCCCTGCTTGCGGTCGCATTCTGGTATTTCTTTGCCCGCCCCCAGCCCGGGACGGTCATTCTCAGCGTCGTGCGGGTGGATTCCGACGGCGCCGGCGTCCCTTCCCTCATCACCGCCACATACGAGGGAGGCACAACTGCCGCAGAAGGGCTCATTACCGACGAAACCGGAGTCGTGCGAATTCCGCTTGCCGCAGGAAAAGGCTTTTCTGTTAGGGTCGCCCCGGTCAGCGCCAAGCTGCGTGCAATTACTTCAAGCCAAAGCGCGCTTTCCTCGCGCGAGCAGCGCGGCGTGGAAATCCAAGTCGGCGCAAAGACCGGCCTAAAGTTCGTATCCGACCCGGTGAGCGTTTCCCTTGGGGCAAAATGCTCTCGCACCATTTCCGTGACCGTCGCAAACGAAGGCCAGGCCCAGGAGGCTGCCGAACTCGTCCCCGACGAAGGGCTCTCCGGCTTTCTACGCTCAACCGGCCTTGGCGAGCCAATCGAGCCAGGAGACGCAGTGGCAATCCCGGTCAAGCTTACTGCAGGCGGCGAGGAAGGCCAGGCAAGCGGCAAAATCCGCATAAAGGGGACCACAGTCTCATTGCCGGTGTCGATAGCCTCCGGGAATTCGCCGTCAAAGCTAGAGGTCGGCTTCGACAAGCCCGAGGCAAAGGACTTTACCGGGCCGGCGGGCGCGGAAATAGTCAAGAAAAGCAATGTCATGGTAAAGAACGCCGCAGCCCCTGACTCGGTGGCGTTGACCGACATCAGCGTGGCAGTCTACGGGGACTTCATCCCGTGGCATTCATTGGACCTGGCGAAAATCGACCAGGCCAACGCCGAAGAAGGCATACCTCCAGGCGGCCAGGAGCTGTTCCAGTTCACAATCCGCGTCCCGGCCGACACTCCGCCGGGGCCGTACATAGGCCGGCTGGAAGTGTCAAGCTCGTGCGGCTCGGTAAGCATCCCCCTCAACGCCCAAATCGGGTGAGCTGCCCGGCGTCTTGAAATACAGGACGTGCCGGTTCCGCATAGGCCTGAAACACTATTCTGAAAGCATCTTTTTGCAGCAATTCGAAGTTTTGGAAGCTTTTGCCCTACGACGTCCCAGATTATTTCCAGGTCGATGCCGAAGTATTCGTGGATTAGGATGTCCCTCAACCCGGCAATTTTTTTCCACGCAATTTCTGGATGCAAGCCCGTCAGGGACGCGGGCAGTTTCTTGACCGCCTCCCCGATGATTTCGAGGTTCCGGACCGTGCCATCCACAATCAGCGAGTCTTGTGAAAATTCCTCGAAAGAGACGCCTGCCGTATACCCCTCGATTTTCTCTATCGAAGAGAGGATGTCTTCCAAATACAGCTTATGAGACTTGGGCATATGCCGCTTGTTCCCCGATGTGCCGAAGCGAAGGTTTCAACCCCCCGACCGTAACGAGGTCCACCCGTTTCCCAAAAGCGGTCTCGAGCAGTTCCTTCAAGTCCATGAACGAGTCAAAAGTGGGCTTCTCGAATTCGACGATGAAATCCAGGTCGCTGCGCGAAGTCTGTTTTCCCGCAGCGTAAGAGCCGAACAGGCCGATGCGCTTGACCCCCAGGCGGGCAAGGCCGGGTTTGAGCGTATCAAGTCTGCCCAAAATGCTTTTTTGCGTAAACTTAGCCATGCCCAATCCAATACCTGTGGAAGAGCGCCTTAAAATGGGTTTCTCCGAGCCGAACACAGGGCGGCGGATTGTTTTCCCAGCCGCTTGTTGGTTAATGCTTATCGCACCAGTTCCCGCAAGGGATTGGGAGTTCGAATCTCCTCCCCCGGCGCTTTTTATTCCTTGCGCGCCCCATAGACTAACCGCCAAAGCAGGGGAAAGCGTGGGAATGCAGGGAGGGGAAAAGCGGTTTGATCACTTCGATTGCACTCAAGAACTGGAAGAGCCACGAGCTGACGCGAATCTCGTTCGGCGCAGGCACCAACCTCTTCGTCGGAGCGATGGGCGCGGGCAAGACCAGCGTCATCGAGGCCATGAGCTTCGCGCTGTTTGGCACTTTCCCGGCAGTCAAGGCGCGCCGTTTTAGGCTCTCCGACGTCGTTTCCCGCAATTCGCCTTCCGCGTCAGCGCAAGTTGAGCTGACGTTCGTCCATGGCGCAAACCAGTACCGCGTAGTGCGCCGCGCCGGCGGGCCGGATTCCTCGCAGGCGCAGGTTTTCTGCAACGACAAGCTCGTCGAGGCCCAGCCTGCCCGCGCCAACGAATTGATTGAATCCGTGCTCGGCGTCGACTACGACCTGTTTTCGCGCATCATCTACGCCGAACAGAACCGCATCGACTACCTGCTTTCCGCCCCGAAAGGCGAGCGCAAGAGGCAGGTCGACGAGCTGATGGGAATCAGCGCCTTCGAATCCGCGCGCAGCAACTCCGCGACGCTTGCCAACCGCTTGAAGTCCGAGCGGGCAACCGCAGTTTCATTCCTTGATGCCCTTCACCCGCAGGAAATAGAAAACAGGCTCTCCGCCGCAAACGCGAACCTCGCCACTTCGGAGCAAAAGTCCAGGCGAATTGCGCAAGAGTCCCAGTCCGCGCAAGAGCTCAAGTCGTCATTGCAGGGCGTTTTAGGCGGCTTGGAGGCTAAGCAGGCGCGTTTCCACCAGCTTGGCGAGCGCAAGTCTTCGCTTGACGCGCTGGTGCGCAGGCTCACCGAGGAATTCAACGAGTCCGGCGCGATAGAGGCGGAAGTAGAATCCGCCACCGAATCCGGCGCGCAAGAGGAAGTCAACCGCTCGGCGCAAAGCGTCGAGGCCCTCAAGAAATCGTCTGCCGCCCTCTCCGTCGCAAACGTCGAGCTTGGCCGGCTGGAAGCCGAGTCCGCCTCGCTTGCCAGACAGATTGATGCATCCGCGCCTGCTTTGTCAATCCCGCTCGAGGAGGCGCAAGCGCAGGAAACCGTTTTGGCTTCCCGGCTGGCGGCAATTTCCGAGCAAATCTCGGCGCTCTCGAACAAGGCCGCCTCGCAATCGCAAAACGCGAAATTCCTCTCGGCAAAAGCCTCTGAAAGGGGGCAAATCAAGTCAAGGCTTGCATCGCTTGCCGCCGGCGCGCAAGAAACTGCGTCCATGCAATCCGCGCTCGAAGCCGCTGAAAAGAACCTTGCCGAGGCGTCATCAAAGCTCGCCGGCGCGCAAGGCGCGATCGAGGCGCTCTCGCACGCAGGTGCATTGTGCCCGACGTGCGGCACGCCGCTTTCCGAAGCTTCCAAGCAAGGCATGCTTTCCGGGCACGAACGCCACCAGCGGGAGGAAACCGCCGCCATTTCGTCTTTGGAAAAGGAGCGCCTGCGCGCGTCGTCGGCGCTGGCGGAATTGAGGGAAAAAGCCGCGCAGGCAGGCGTGCTTTCCTCGTCGTTATCCGCCTTGGGCGGCGTGGAGGCGGAACTTTCGGCGTGCGAACTCGAATTGGCGTTGCTTGAATCCAAATTGTCCCGCCTCAAGCCGCAAAAGGAGCAATGCGAAAAGGAGCTCGCTGCGGCGAGGGAAACGCTTTCGCTGTCCAAGGCCGCGGCACTCGCGCAAAAGCTGAGCGCGGAACTTGCCTTGGCTTTGTCGGATGCCAATGCGCGCCTTGCTCTCAAAACACGCCAAGCCGAGGGCCTGCGCGCGCAGTATTCCGATGCCGCGCTTGCATCAGCGCAAGGAAGGCTCGAGAAGGCAAAGGCAGTTGCCAGGGCCGTCGCAATCAAGTCAAAGCTCGCTATCGCGTCGAATGAGTCGAGGGAGGCCGCGGCAGAACTCTCTTCACTCGCATTTGACGCATCATCGCTCGCAGACGCCAGGTCTAGGCTTTCCGATGCCACCGAACAGCATGCGCGTCTGCTTGCCCAGCTAAGCGGTGAGCAGCAGCGCCTGCGGGAATTGGCGGATTCGGCGCAATCCCTGCGCCAGGCGATGGATTCCGTTTCGTCCAAGCGCACGCAACTGGTTGAACTCGAGCGCAAGGAGGCTGCGTCCTCGAAGTTCCAGTCCAGCGTGGTCGAGACGCAAAAGGCGCTTCGCGAGGAGCTCGTCGGCGCGATAAACGCGGCAATGGCCGACATATGGCCCATCATTTACCCGTACCGCGACTACACTTCGCTGCGCCAAAGCGCGCTGGACGACGACTATTCGCTGGAAGTCCTCACAATGCAAGGCGACTGGACCGGAATCGAGTCGTGCTCTGGAGGCGAGCGAAGCTGCGCGGCATTGTGCATGCGCATCGCCTTTGCCCTCGTGCTCACCCCCGGCCTGTCGTGGATAATCCTCGACGAGCCCACGCACAACCTTGACTCGCGCGCGGTGCAGATGCTCTCTTCCGCCCTGCACGAGCGGCTGCCAAGCGTTGTCGAGCAGGTATTCATCGTGACCCATGACGAGAAGCTCAAGGAAGGCGCGTCCGGCAAGACCTTCTTTTTCGAGCGCGACAAGGACGCGGGAGGCCGCACCTCTGTCGAGGAAATCAGCTTTTCGGCCTGACAGAAGCAATCAGTAAAAGCATTCCGCCGAGACGCGTATAGTGGATTTGGGAGGGCGAGGGAGAGCGGGAAGACGAATTCCTTCAGCACGTTCCACTACGAGGAATTCATCACCCTCGGCAGCTGCTCCGAATGCGGCAAGTCCGATTCAGAAATCCGCGAGAAGATAGGGTTCAAGAAAAAACGTTAGCCGCTCGGCCCCTAGGAATACTCCCTCAGCACCGACTCCTTCTGCTTGGCGTCCGCTAGGGGGAACTTTTCAAGAATGAAGGCAAGCTCTTCTTTCGTGATGCCGTAGAGCCTGGCGACTGCGACGTCGAGCTGCGCGCGCGCCAGCAGCCGGTCGTTCTCGTTCGCCAAGCCGTGCGAGATGCCGAGTTCCTTCTTCAGCTCATCGAATTCCGGCGTCGTCGCCACAAGCTGCGCGGCCTTCCTCGCAATCTCGTCGAACGCCTTGCCTGAAGAAATCCGCGGCACCGGAAGCTCCAAAAAATGGAACATATTGATGTTCGCGCTGACTTTCTGGCGGATGAAGTAGTCCAAAACGAAACTGTTCAATACCCCGCACAGGTAGCAAAGCGTTTTGTTGTCAATCTTATCCTTGACGAAAGTGATTGATTCAGCACAACAGTAACCGGGCGGGATGATGGCGGAGATTAACGTCCGATAATCTTTAGATCTTGCAATCCGGCGAAATCCAAGCCAATACTTGTCAAAAGCCGGAACTTTTTCGCTGTCCTTTAGGTTCTCGGTGGCAATAGAATACCGTGCTGTTGGTGCCTCCTTCCATTGGTGGGTGAACTGATGGATGTACTTGCCTTCCAGCATCGGCACGCCGGTGAGCTTGCCTTCGCGGAATAAGTGGCTGTCATTGGTCATGTCAAATCCGCGGGATAGCTCGATATTCCATGCGCCTTCGATTTGCTCCCCGAGCGCGGGGTTCTCGAGGAGCTTGCCGACGATTCGCTTGTCCTTGGGCGTCTTGATTTCCAGCACGCTCCACGACGTCGGGGAGGATTTCCTGACGAAGTCCACGTCGAGCACTGTTGGGGATTCAACCGCCTTCTTCAAGTCGTCCTCGCCGAGCAGGAAGAAATCGCACCTGAAGGATTTTGTTTTTCCGCCTTTCTCGAAAGAGAGGAGCACGAACTTGTAGCGTTGGTCAATGCCTTGGAAAATAAACTTCCTGTTCTCGAACCCATACATTTCATTGAGCTGGCAGCGGTCGAAGAGCATCTGGCGGAGGCCCTTTGCGCCGAGGTCGGTGTAGATGCCGCTCGGCACCACGAGGCCAGCGGCGCCGCCGGGCTTGAGGAGCTGGTAGGCGCGCTCGGTGAAGACCTTGTAGAGGTCGAGGTCGCCGCCGGATTTCCTGCCGTTGGCGTCCGTGGACTGGAATTCATACTCCCTGCGGAAGAGCTCGGAGTAGGTCGCATATTCGCGTTGCCTATCCTCCCACCTTTTCTTGACGCCTATTCTCGTCTTTAGCATGTTTTCGATGACTTTCTTTGCCTCCTGCGCTGGCAGGCTCTTGAAGCCGGGGTGGAACTCTTCGAAGAATTCCTGCGAGTCCGGCTTCCACTTTTCCCACGGCGGGTTGCCGATTACCACGTCGAAGCCGCCTTGCTCGGCGACGAGGGGGAAGTCGCGTTCCGCCTTAAACGGCAGGGGAAGGTCGTCGTCCCAGACCAGCGAGTTCTTGTGCAATATTTTCAGGCGCGGCAGCTGGTTGGGCGTGTCGATTGCGCGGAGGAAGAGGTTGAGCTTGGTGAGTTGAACTGCATGGAGGTCGAGGTCAATGCCGTGCAGGCAGTTCTCCAGCACGCGGTCGGTGAAGGTGGTCAGGCCGGAGTCGTTTTCGAAATCCAGTTTGGCCTGCTCGTTTCCATTCTTCTTTTCGTGCGCGAGATACCAGTTCTTGAACTCTTCGAATGCACGGACGAGGAAGGTGCCGGAGCCGCAGGCGGGGTCGAGCACACGCAGCTTGAGCGCGTCCGAGGGTGTCTTGCAGGCCTTGAGCTTCTCTCCGACGGTTGCCCGCACGAGGTGGTCGACGAGGAACTCGGGGGTGTAAAAAATCCCGCCTTGCTTGCGCTTGTATATTTCCTTTTCCATCCCCGTCCTTTTTGCGGTCTGCTTGAGCTTGTAAGAGAGGTAGTTTTCGTAGGCGTGGCCGAGGACATCCGTCGGGATGGCTTCGAAGCGGTAGCGGAGCTTCGTCTTTGGATTCACGTAGAAAGACTCGAATATCTCCATGAAGTCGTCGTTCTTGATTGCAAGGCCGTCTATGCGGTGACTGTCGAATATCGTGCTGTCGTATCTCTTGCGCATTTTCAGCCATAATTCGCAGAGGAATTCGCGGTAGAATTGCACTCTTTTGTCCTTCTCCCATTTCCGGTATTCCTCGTCCATCCGGTAGCCGTCGCCGATTCCGTTGTCCTCGAGCATGCGGCAGAAAATCAGGCGGTCGAGTATGTGCTGGACGCAGGAGTCGACGGAGATGTCCTCGTCGGGGGGCTCTGGGTCGAACAGCTCCCGGTTCTGGTCCCTTATTGCGGCCGACAGGTTCTTGCGGGTTTCGATGAGCTGCTCCGAAAGTAGTTCCTCGACGCTATCGCTTTCCCTCCATTTCTTGTGCTTTTTGGCGTATTCGTCGAGTGCGGGCCCGCCATGCTCCCTTGAAAAAAGCTCCAGCCACCCTAGCTTTTCATGGTCGGTTGCGGCGTCCAGAAGCTGAAAGCCGGAAAAAAGCTCCGCATCTTCCGGGGTTTCGAAGAAATCGGAGTTGAATACCCGCCAATGCGTGAAATTAGTCAGGACAACCCAGCGGATTCCGCTGTTCTTGCCGTATTCCAGCGCCTGCCTGGCGTGTTCGGGGTTGTCGATTCCCTCGGAGAACTTCTTGACTTCTACGTAGAAATCTGGCCGGATCCTGCCCGTCCTCTTGAATGCATAGTCTACCCGCTTGGTTTTGCCCCCGCTCATGACCCTTTTTTGTGGTATTATCTCAGAGCTGAGCCAGTCCCAGCCGAGCGCCTCGAAGAACTGGCTAAGGTATTCCTCCGCTTTTTTTTCGGTTTCCTTGTCCTTGTTGGGCAGGCGGCCGAGTTTAGAGTGCAGTTCGAGAATTACGGCATTGATTTCATTCTCGGATTTCATGCAGGCATTAGCCGTATTAAGATTTAAAAGCGCACTAAGGTGCGGTTCCGGTGGGTGCTCAAAGCCGCCGCCTGGCCTTCAAACCAGAGTAAAGCAGCGGGAACGCTATCGTGGCGTCGGCGTGCACGGTTGCGGTGACTCCCTTTTCCCTGATTTTCCCCCAGGACACTGCCTCGCTGGCCCTCGCGCCTGAAAGCGACCCGTCGAATTCGCCTGCAGTGGTAATATAGATCGCGTAATCAAACCCGCCGCGCAAAAGGTTGCTTGCAATCGTATGGTGCTTGGATATGCCGCCTCCAAGCACAAGCGCGCCGGTGCGCTTTGCGGAAAGCACCAGCGTGGCAAGCTCGCCCATGTCCGCGGTGACGTCTACGGCGAAGTCGCGGTGGTCCTGCTTGAAGAAATGCAATTGCAGCCCGACTGCCGAATCCGTGATTCCCGGGCAGAACACGGGGATGCCGTTTTTGGCGCACTCGCCAAGGAAAGATTGCCTTCCCGAAAGCGACTTGCCGATTCCGGTAGAGATTTCCCTCGGGGACATGGATTTCTTCCGCTTGTAGAGCGCCGCCAGAATCGGCTTCATTTTCTTTTCCAAAAGAACGTACCTTTCGTTTGGCACAAGGATGTTGCCAAGCCGGTTTACCGACTTTTTGTGCAGGGCGACGTCGTCTGATGCAAATTCCCCGATATCGTAATCCGAATATGCGCGTATCAGGTCGTGGTCGAGCGCTCCGCCTGCAGTGATTACCGCGTCGAACATCCTTTTTTTGGCCATGTCAATGAACAGCCCGCGCAGGCCGCTGGCCATGAGGTTGGATGTGAACGCGAAAAAGACCGTCGCGTCCTTGTCCGCCAGCATCTCATTTGCGGCCCTTGCCGCCCTTGCGAGTTGCGTGGCCTGGAAGCCGGTCTGCTCAAGTCCCTTGAGAAATCCCCCGATTTTGTTTGCCTTCAAGTCCCTGACTTTCATTTCGATTACCTTTTTTCACTCTAGTTTTCGCACGCCCCAAACGCAAATGCATTTCCTTCAGATGATGAACCCCCACGAGTGCTCGGCGTTGCCCCATCCCTTTCCCGCCTGTTTGAGCGTATAGTCCGGCTTGCCGGCCCTCCTAAAGACAAGGCGCGTGGCGTTCACGCAATACTCGTCGTAGTGCAAGGCGTTGCGGAAAATGCCGCCAAGGCTGTTTTGTATCTTCCAGCCCGCCTCCGAATACGCCTCGAGCTCGGCTTCCAGCGACTCGCCTGCGCTGTGGGCCGCGAATTTCCAGCGCGCCCTGCCTGCGTTGCGGTCGGAAGAAATCCTGCACGGCCTAAATTCCCTGTAGCTGCCGTCTTGGGCGCAGAAGAATTCCAGCTTGCTCTTGAAATGCACGTTGCTGTGAAGCGAGCCGACGTCCTTTTTTACCAGGCTCGTTCCCATGCGCGGGCAGAAGTAGCTCAAACAGCTGCCGTCGGCGAAGTGCACGATGCTCCACAGCCACGGCATGACCGGCGCTTTCACGATGACGCGCTGGAAGTACGCCGTCCCCCCTACTTTCCGTTTCTTGCCGGCGATTTCCAGCGTCCCTTCCACGGCCAGCTCGTTGACCTTGGTGATGTTGTACGAGAATTTCTTCACAAAAGTGTTCATGACGTGCATTGGCTTTCCGGCGCCGTTGAACGGCCTTGCCACGAAATCGATTTTTGCGCCGCTGCCGTGCACGCTTGCGGTAAACACCCCGCCTTTTTCGCTCGTGGAGGCGCCGTCTGCCCGGATGCTGCGCTCCTTGGCGTCCAAGACCAGCAGTGCCTGCGTGAGGATGAAGTTCTCGCGCATGCGCTTGCCGTCGAAAAACCAGGATGCGACCGCTCCGTCGAACACCGCCTGCTGGCCTTTTCGCAGTATCGTCTGGTCGAAACGGATGTCGACCCCGTTGCACTTGAAATGGGGTTCCTTTTTCGTGCTCCAGAGCACCATGAGCTGCATGGGCTTGTCCGGGTTGGAAGGGTTTTTGAGGAACACGAGCCAGAACCACCACCACCACACACCGCCTTTGGCGTGCTCGTAGTCGATGGCCCATGCCGCGTCCAGCAGGCTGCGCTTCATGGCAAACCTTTGGCAGCACGCTATTAAATGCCTTTTCGCCGTAAAGCAATGCAGATGATGAGCACGAACAACCCCTGAGCGCAAGCGGTGATGAGGTTGATAGCGCCTGATATTTCCAATACGCTGCCAGCTTAGGCTTTTCGCTAACCATTTGGCAGCCCTTTTTAACGCCTGCTTCGATATCAGTTTTGGTGGTTTTCTTGGACAACGCCCTTGCTCTAGTCACAATCGCGGCAGTAGCCGTGCTTGTCATAATCGGGGCTTCTATTGCTAACTTCCAGCTCCCGGAATTGCCTTACGCTTCCCCGGCGGCGGCAATATTCCCGACTGCCGGCGCAACTTTCGCCCCCACTGCACCGCCGGCTCCTGGTTTCCCGGCTGCAACCGCCGGACCGGCGCCGAGTGCAGTCCCTCCCGCACAGGACATTAACCACTTCAGTTCATACAAGGAAATCGCTTCATTTATCGGCCCCTCAGACGTAGGCGGCATGGGCTACTACGACGGCCGTGTTTACGAATCGGCGATGGTCAATGCCCAGGCTGCGGGGATGGGGGGAGCTGCAGGCGCAAGCTCTGTTGACTCGGCTTCAAAGGCATCCGACTATTCCGCGACCAACGTGCAGGTCGAGGGCGTCGACGAGGCGGATATCGTCAAAAACGACGGAAAATACATCTACACCATATCCGCAGGCAAGGTCGTCATCCTCAATGCCTTCCCGCCTTCCGAGGCCAGGGTCCTCTCCAGCATTTCCGACGGCACGATATCCAATATTTTTGTAAACGGCGACACGCTCGTCGCCTTCGGCAGCGGCGAATTTCAGTGGCAGACGTACGTCGAGGAGCTGCAGGAGCGGTTCAAGCCCGACCAGGAGGACCTTCCACCGCTCCCGCCGTCCGATGGCTCGGCAGGCATGGCACCCTCCTACCGGCCATATTATCCGCAACGTTCTTCATTCATCAAAGTATACGACGTCTCTGACCGCACATCCCCCCGGCTAGTGAAGACCATCAACCTTCAGGGGTCCTATTCGCAGGCGAGGATGATCGGCAAGAAAGTCTACGCCGTATATACCGAAAACGCGCGCGGCGAAATTCCGATGCCGGTCTACGCCGTCGACGGAACGGTGCGCAACATCCCGGCGCAGGAAATCAGCTATTTTGACGAGCCATTCGAATCCCGCCAGTTCACTACAGTCCTGGGCTTTGACCTTGCAGACCTTGGCAAGCCGGAATCAAGGAAGGTCGTCCTCATGGGCGCAGGGCAGAACATCTACGTGTCGCAGGAAAACGTCTACATCACTTACACTCGCTACGACCGGTATTTCCCGCTCTGGGAGGCCTACGGGCCAGTGCTGGCGGGCAGGCTAACACAAGACTATGCCGTGCGCATCAACGCCATCGATGCCAGCGTCGCGCCCGAATGGAGGAAGGACGCCTCGAAGCTGCGGCTCGCCAACCGCTTTCTTTCTACCCTCGGTTCAACGGAGCGTTCAAACGCCATGCAGGCAATCTACAAAGCACAGGCGCCAATCTACCAGGAACGCCAGCGCGAGCCTGAAAAAACAGTGGTTCACCGTTTCGCCCTGGGCGGCGAGATTGCATACACCGGCAACGGGGAAGTGCCGGGCCACGTCCTCAACCAGTTCAGCATGGACGAGTTCTACGGCAACTTTAGGATAGCCACTACCGTCGGCCAAGTCTCGAGGATGGCATCAGAGAGCCCTTCCAAGAACAACGTATATGTCCTTGGAAGCGGCCTGGGCATAGTCGGAAGGCTCGAGGACCTCGCGCCGGGCGAGAAAATTTACAGCGCGCGCTTTTTGGGCAACCGCGCGTACATCGTGACTTTCAAGAAAGTCGACCCGCTGTTTGTAATTGGCCTTGAAGACCCATCCAACCCCAAGCTCCTTGGCAAGCTCAAGATTCCAGGCTATTCCGACTACCTCCACCCCTATGACGAGACGCACTTGATTGGCATCGGCAAGGATGCGGTGCCAGCCGAGGAAGGCGATTTCGCGTGGTACCAGGGCGTCAAGCTCTCGCTCTTCGACGTCTCCGACGTAAGCAACCCGAAAGAGCTGGCGTCCTACAAGATAGGCGACCGCGGCACCGAGTCGAACGCGTTGCATGACCACAAGGCGTTTCTTTTCAGCAAGGCGCGCGGCCTGCTTGTAGTGCCAATACGGCTTGCGGAAATAAACCCGTGGAAATACCCTCTTGGCGTAAAGCCGAACACTTACGGCGAATTCACATTCCAAGGCGCTTACGTCTTTTCCATCGACCTCAATTCAGGGTTTACCCTCCGCGGCAGGATTTCGCACCAGGATGACTCCGACGCGTTCGCCAAGAGCGGCGAATACTATTACGGCAGCGGCACGGACGTCAAAAGGAGCCTCTACATGGACAACTACCTTTACACCATCTCGGACCGGCTCGTCAAGGCCAACGACTTAAATACCCTGCAGGAGCTTGCGGCGGTGGCACTGCCCTATGCGCAGCAGGGCGGCGGCTACCCCGTCGGAGGCTAATAGCGAATAAGGCAAGTATTGGAACATTTGTTGCCTTACAACGAAGACCTTGAAGTCTTCGTGTGTCGCAGAACCATTGAGTTCTGCCGACATTCTCATTATAGCGGCTCTACTGGAAAATGTTCCATTAATTTTCTTAGCCGCTATAAGACCGCAAGCCTTTTTTACCCTTGACGCCTGCTTGTTTTTAGGGTGGTCGCAATGTGCGATTGGTGGAAAGTCTTTCGAACAGGTCTGGTTGCAGGACTCGTGATGCTCGTGGTCAGCTTCGCGCTGATGTCGCTGTGGAGCGCGCTGTTCCCTTCGATTACTGGAGAATACGCAAATCTCTTCCTATTCCGCCCGTGGGGCGACCCGTTGATGAACCTATTCTTCATCCAGCCGTTCATCGTTGGAATCGCGCTCGCTTACGTGTTTGAGAAAGTCGGCCCAGTATTCAAGCAGAAGGATTTTGTCGACCGGGGCATGGCCTTCGGCTTCATGATTTGGGTGGCAAGCGGCATTCCCGGGATGTTTGCGACCTACACCAGCTTCCAGGTCTCGGAGGCGATGGTGTTTAGCTGGCTTGCAGGAGGCCTTGTGCAAATGCTCGCCGGGGGAATCGTGCTGGCGCGCCTTTGGAAAAAGAAATAGGGCTTTTACCTGCCGGGTTTATTCTCCGGGTTTGCGCAATCCGCGAGTGAGCAACTCGTATAGCCTGCCGTTTTCAACGTCGTGGCGGGCGAATAGGTGGAGGGCTTTCGTCAGCCTGTCACTGTCCGGCCCGCTGCTTCGTGCAATTATATCCATCGCAGTTAGGGTATGGGTTTGCGCCTTGAGGGGAGTGATTCCAAGCCTCAGCAATAATATGGCCGCACTCGTTTTTGCGTTTTGAGTCAGCATCGCTTTTGCTCCCGCATCGTGAACTGCGCTTTCAAGCCTAAGTGCGACGCCGCCAAGCTCTCCTTTTTCGTGGGCTTGCGTATAATGGTGGGTCGCACCGTCCTTCACTAGGCGCACAAGCGCAGCAACATCTTCTCTGATGGCCTCCTTTCTTTCGTGCGGCTCTTCGGACGACAGTTCATCGGCTTCAAGCGTCCCATCAGCAATCCTCCTGACAATGCCTTCGATATCGGCTCCGGTTTCTCCAAGCCTTGAAAGAACAACGCCAGCCAGCTGTTTATCCCTCGGGTGCAATAGTTTCTCCTTCTCAAGCGCACGGAGGGCATTTTGTGGGCGCTGGCGGTCGAATGAGAAACGCAGCTGCCCTTCGCCCTCTCGTGCCATGACGAAATATCGCACCCCAACCTATTTATTGCTTGCCGGCATTGCGTGTCTGTCAAACTCATGTTTTCAGTAATCGTGCCAACGCACAACGAGGAGCGCCGCATATTCGACACGCTGGCGTTCCTCACCGAATACCTCAAGCGCAACCATGCCGGCAAATTCGAGATTGTCGCGGTCGACGACGGCGCCGACTCGACGCAAAAAATCCTCGCATTGTTTGCAAAAGACAAGGCCAACCGCCTGCGCTTTTACCACTTCGGCAAGAGGCTTGGCAAGGGCGCTGCGCTGACGTTGGGAATCCTTCGCGCAAAAGGCGAGCTTTGCATCACTTATGACGCCGACGCGGCCGTGCCGCCGCAGGAAATCCCAAAAATGCTTGCCGCGCTGGCGCGCGCGGACGTCGTGTTCGGCAGCCGCAAGGCGCAAAAAGCGGTCATCGTCGGCCGCATTCCGCTGCGCCGGCGGCTCGCCAGCAAGGTGTTCAACTTTTTAGTCAACCTCCTTTTCCGCCTTGGGGCCTCTGACACGCAGTGCGGATTTAAGGGAGTCCGCCGTCAGCGGATCCTTCCCGTGCTGCGCAAAATCAGGAGCACGGGCTTCGAGTGGGACGTCGAGCTGCTCGTGCGCGCCAAGCGCGCCGGCCTCAAAGTCAGCGAGATTCCCGTCGAATGGCACCACAAGAAGGAAGGCAAGGTCGTGCTCAGGGACACAATCCACATGCTCAAAGGAATAATGCGGCTTTGGCGGGAAACCGGTTAAAGAAACGCAGGCCGCCCCCGGCATCATTTAGCGAAGCAGGTCAAATAGCTTCTCGTGCGTTAATCCGGTTTGGGCGGGCAGCTTCATATGCTTAGCGCCAAGTCGACGAAATGCCGTTCTTTGGGAAAG
This sequence comes from Microcaldota archaeon, assembly GCA_043807785.1. Lineage (GTDB taxonomy): Archaea > Micrarchaeota > Micrarchaeia > Norongarragalinales > SBBD01 > JAZDGU01. Next base: position 21,223 of record JAZDFO010000056.1, read on the forward strand.
GGGATGGGCTCGCCGTGTTTTTCCAGGCTCGTAATAAAGCCTTTAATCGCGTCCGAAATGTTGTCAATGGCTTCCCGTTCGGTTTTTCCCTGCGAAATGCAGCCTGGCAAGTCCCAGCATTCGGCGGTGTACCAACCGTCCTCATCCATTGTAAGCACAACCCGAAACAACGTCTTTGACAAGTAAACTACCCTATTATTTTAAGCAGAGGGGGGTTTAATTACATTGCGAAACACGGGCCACATACTCAAAGGAATAATGAGGCTTTGGCGGGAAACCGGGTGATTTGGATGGACAACAGCGTCGCGTTTGCAATCGCAGCAATTGCACTACTTATTGCCGTCTATGCCGGCTATGACTCGGCGCAGGCCAAGGCGGAAATGCAGGGGAAAACCGCCGAGCTGTCGGCAAAGCTCCTGCAACAGCAACAGGCTTCCGACGTAAGCTATTCGGC
>JAZDFO010000057.1:0-29656 GCA_043807785.1 Microcaldota archaeon
GTGCGCGTGTATGCCGGCATGGGAGAAAAAACGCGGGGGAAGTTAAAATAGGTATTTGCGTTGCTGGCCCGCACGGACAGGCCCCAAGGGGGAAAGAATTGAATATATTAATTGCCGGTCTCCTTGTGTTTGCGGCATCTGCATGGGCGGAACAACAGCACGGGAGAGGCCTGCTTGGGAGACTCACCGGCAGGAGGAGCTTGAACGCCTGCGCCTGCAGCTTGGCATGCATTCTGAAAAACAAGACGGTGGGCTTCCGCCGTTCCTGTCGAGTGGGCTTATGAGGCGGGTAAATACGGTGACCGGCAGGACCCGCAGGTACATCAGAGAGCAGGAGGAGGTGAAAATCCTGAGAGAGCGGATGACCGGGATTCTCGGGGAGCGCGAGGCGCTGCGCAACACGCACCCGAAGGCGGTGATGCTCCACAGCCTCTTCCCCGACCTCGAGAAACTGCATGCCGTGGGGCGTGCCGTAACCGCAGGCAACCCGCGGATGTTCGAAGCCCTGTACTTGAACGCCCCCGTCAGGATTCACCTGGGTTTGGACGGGAAAAGCTTCCATGTGGGCATCATCGAGCCGGAGCTTGAGAGGCACCCGTGGATTTTCTTCAGACCTAACGGCTCCCACGAAGTTAAGACTGTGGTAAACCCGGAATGGGAGACAAACAAGGGGTATGAGGCGGAATTCGGGGCTGTTGAGACTCCGGAAGAACGGAGGATTGCGGATGCCGCCCGCGACCGCGCCATTGCCGACGCGAAAACCGCTCTCCGCGAACTGTTCGGCCACTTCAGGATAGCCCGTAAGGACGTCCGGCTCTGAGCCGCCAAATGGTTTCGAATGCCTGCCGCCGGCTCTCACATGAAGAGCATCCTGAGGCATGAACCCGGCGGCAGGGTCACATCTTGCGCATCGCTTCGAATGCCTGTGCATAGACTTCCGGGGAAAGCCTCAGGCCCGCCTGCACCAGGCCGTTGAGCAAGCGCATGGCGCCTTCCCTGGAAAGCTCTTTCCGACCAAGGCAGCGCAGGAGCACATATATCGTGCCGTGCGCCTCCAAGCCCATCGACATGGCAATGGCCTTGGCCGAGGCGTCGTCGATGAGAAGCATTGCGCCGGTTTGCTTTGCCAGCAGGATTGAATCCGCCTCCCCGCGGCCAAGTGAATTCAAAACCGGGCCTTTGCCGCGCGGGGATTGCACGCGCAGCCACTTTTCCTTGAGCGCGGCTTCGACAGCCGCAACCTCCAAATGGCCTTCCTCGCGGCCGCGCTCTACGACTTCACGGAAAACAGACGGCGGAATCAAAACAGCGGTAAACGACGCCTTGAGCAGGCCAAGGCCACCCGCTTTCGCCAAAAGGATTAGCACGGAGGAGTCGCAGACGCAGGGCATAAGGCCATTCACCGCTTGGCTGCCTCCAAATCCGCCTGCAGCTCGCGCCGCGAATATTGAGTTTCGACGCCGCGCTCTTCCAATATCTCAAGCCAGCGCCACAGCGACACGCCGGCTTCCTCCGCCGCCTTGCCGCCGCTTACCCGCCCCTGCCGGTAGCGCCCGACCGCCCGGTCAATGCGTTTTTCTGCAAGGCCCAGGCCAATCAGCTCGCGCAACAGCGCCGAGCGGTCGGTGCCTTCCATGCGCGAGAGGCGCACCAATTCCCGGCCCAATTCATCCGAAAGCCTCAACGCTATAAGCTCCGCCATCCCATCCCACCGTATAACAATAGATGTGTTCCGTATAATAAAGGTTGCGCTGCCCGCCAGGATGCCTTACGCTCTCCTGCGGCGCGCTGCCTCTCACATGAAGAGCATCTTGAGGTAGAACAATGGCGACGAGAGCTGCTTTTTCTCGCTGCTGTTGGAGAGCATCGCGCTTAGGTGCGCGCGGATGTTGGGCTTCTTGGCGGCCCTGCGGACCACCCAGTTGAGGAGCCAGCGGTTCTTGCCGAGCTTTTGGAGCTTGTAGGAATTGGAGAACTCGCCGCCGAGGCGGTCCCAAAGCAGGTCCTCGTATTCCTTTAGCGCGCTGGCGGAACAGTCGCCGGACTTGAGGCACTTTTCGATGACTTTCGCCGCGTAGCTGGCCGAGGTCATGGCGTTTCCGACGCCTTCGCCGCTAAACGGGTCGATGAGGCTTGCCGCGTCGCCCAGGAGCACGAAACCGTCCCCGTGGGCCCTGCGGTGGTGCGAGCCGAAAGGCAGGTTCCAGCCGGTAATCTCGCCGACCTGCCTGGCGTTTTTGAAGCGCGGGGCGAACATCGGCGACTTTTCGATGATGTCGAGCATGGCCTGCTTGAGGTTTATTTTTGTGCGCGCGACGTCGGATGCGAGCATGCCGACGCCGACGTTGGCGTAGCCGTCTTCGAGGGGGAAAATCCAGAAGTAGCCGGGAATCATTTCCTGAACGAAGTGGATTTCGATGCTGTTGTGCATGCCGGTGATGCCCTTGTAATAGCCGCGCAGCGCCACGCAGTTGTGATTGGGCAGGTGCGCAAGCAGGCCGAGCTTGTTTGCGACGATTGAGGTAGCGCCGTCGGCGCCGACGACGATTTTCGCGCGAACTTCCTTGCGCGCGCCGGTGGAAAGGTCAGTGCCGGCCACTCCGTTGACAAAGCCATTGCCGTCCTTGAGCACGTCGGTCACTTGGAACTGTTCCCATGTTTCGGCGTGCTTTTTGGCGTTGGAGAACAGGAGGTTGTCGTAGTCTTTCCTGCGGCACACGTACCCCTGCGCCTTGCCCTGCGCGTTGCGCGGGAAAGGCACGTCGACGATTACGCCTTCCGGGGAGGAGAAGGCCACGCCGAGGACTTCCGAGTGCCTGAGCTTTTCGACCTCGTCGATGAGGCCCAGCTCGCGCAGTACCGTGACGCATTTTCCGCTCACGGCGTCGCCGCAGGTCTTGTCGCGCGGGAACTTTGCCTTGTCGACAAGCAGCACCTTGGCGCCGTTTTGGCCCAAGAGCGCCGCGCACGTGCTGCCGCCGGGGCCGCCTCCAACCACTATTACGTCGTAAACGCCTGCCATAGGAATCGGATGCAATAGGGGGGCGCTCAAGCATTATAATATTTGCGTTTGGCCCGCGCAGGCGGCGGCAGCGGAGGAAACCCAAGAATGCGCGAACGCGGCTTGCGTTCTCAACCCAACGCATTTATAGCGGCCGGCAGAAATGGGCGTATGGCAACCGAGGCGCAAATCCGCGCTGCGCTCAAAAACGTTCTCGACCCGGAAATCGGCGTCAACATCGTCGACATGGGGCTCATTTACGGCATAGAGGAGAAGGGCGGTGCGGTGCGCGTAACTGCCACGCTGACCTACCCGGGTTGCCCGCTCGGGCAGCAGATCATGGACGAAATCAAGGCCGCGGTCGCTGCGCTGGAGGGAGTCAAGCGGGTGGAAGTGGAGATAACTTTTAATCCCCCTTGGGACAAGGATATGATGAGCCAGGACGGGCGCGACGAGCTGGACTTATTGCGCCAGTCCATGTATTGATTGAATATTGATTGAAAACAGGGATTTGTGTGAAGGACGAGGGAAAGAGCGCGGTAGTCCTGCTGGTGCTTGCCATGGCGGCCAACGCGGCCTGGATAGCGTTCTCCCCTAGCCCGTTTGGAAACAGCGATTTCCTCGGGCGCATCGTTGGAATTTCCGTCGCGCTCTTGGTGGTTCCGGCTGTGCTGGCGTATTGGTGCGCCAGGCGCGATGCCCGCGGGTTTTCCGGCTCGGCGCTCTACGGCGTGGCAGTGGCGGCGTTCATGCTCGCAAACGACCAGCTGCTGCTCGAAACCAACTCGCACAACGCGTACTCGCGGCTGCTGCTTGCGACCGCCGCCCTCATCGGGGTGCTGCTGGCGTATGTGGGGTACACGGCGCGGAAAGGAACTGGAGAATCCAGGGCGTGAACTGGTGACGGCTCGAGGGGCAACCCTGCCTCACGCAAACTGGAATTGAGCGCTCAGCCTTCCGTGGAGCCCGACGACGCCCCGATGTTGACCTGTGCTATCCTCTTGCGGCGGTATTCTGAAATGAAACGCTGGAGGTCGCGCAACCACGGCAATTCCTCCTGCTTGTGCCGGATAAAGCCGGGCTTGTCGATATGGCTTATGCGGTTCGCGCCGACAAAGGTATGGTTTATCCCGGACGATAGCACATTCCGCTCGAGGTTGAATGACTTGGGCTCCCACCTAAAGCCTGCGCGCCGAAAATGGCTGGCGGCTGCCTCGAAGTGCTCCGGAGAAATTCTACGGTAACTGGAGCCTTCGGGCGCGGGTTCGACTAGCAAATGCACTTCGGGTTTCCTCTTCGTATGGTCTATTACGATGCCGAACGGGGTTTCCGCGCTGAATCTTTCCGGCAGTCCTTGCGCACTTCGGAGTATTTTCTGAAATTCGTGCAAAACAAGCGGCTCCATGACCGGGTCTGCACCGTGCGGCACTGGCTTGTACACGACCACCTGCTTACTGGGCTCGAATCCCACATGGGCTGTGACGTTTCCCCGAAAAGCAAGCATATCCTTTCTTGGGCGGCTCTTAAGATACGGCTTGCGGATGGCTATGTTCTCAAGAAGGTACCGGGACAGGTCACCGCTGGTATTCGCCCAAAGCAGTGCCGTGCTATAGGCCCCGCGCACAACGGTCAGCCCCGATGGGAGCACGATAACGCTTCTTGCCGGCAACGGCTTGTCGTGGTCCTCGCGGTCAATCCATGTTCGGGCGCGTGCCAGCGGCTGCTTGCGCGCCCACTTGATAACGCTGCGGTGCCATTCCTGCGCCTGCGGGTAGGCGGTAAGCAGCTCGTCATAGTATTCCGACTTTTGCAGAAGCTTTCTCCGGCCAGCCGAGGTCAGGACAGGAGAAAAGAGGTTCGAGCCGTTGTCGCCACAGGCCTTCACAATGGGCACATATTGCAATATCTTTTCCTTTTCTTCAGGCTTGAGGGTCTTGTGGCCTTCGGTAAGCTGGACGGTATCGTAAAAGAGGTCCCTCAACTCTTTGGCAGGCCTTTTTCCTCTTGGAATAAACAGCCGTACAGATGGCCGCGTCAGCGTTCGCACAAACGGGAGCACCAGCCCGCCCTCAGCATGCTTGGCAAGGCCCCTTATGCGCGAGAGGATTTCCCTCTGCAGGGCCCTGGCCTCAACGCGCTTGCGCCGGGGCATTGCTCCCGGGGCTGTGTCCTCGAGGGAGTCGTGGAGGAGCTGTGCAGCGTAGACGAAAACAGGCAGGCGGATTCTCAGCATCTCCGAGAGCTTTGCCAGGATGTAGACGGACTGGAATATGTGGCCCTCGAGCACGGGATAGCCCGACTCGCGTTTCTTGAACTCGTGGGCCTTCACCGCGATGTCAATGGCCTCGAGAAAAAGCGGGCTGTCGCAGACGTGCCCCGGCACCGTTTCAAGCATTTCCTGCCTGGAGACTTCCTTGGGAGGTATGAACGGCAGCTCGCCCACTGGCAGGTTCACCTCAGCGCGGCGTTCCTCAACTGTGAAAGGCCCCTGCTGCGGGTTAGGAACATCGCCATCTTGAGCTCGTCGGTGAAGCGCCGGATTTCGGCCTCGACGGCTTTTTCGCCGCCGGCCTGCTGGGCCTTGATGAACGGCAGCGCAGCAGACGCCAAGGACGCGCCCAGGCGGATTGATTTTGCCGCATCCAGGCCACAGCGGATTCCGCCGCTTGCGATTAGCGGGACGTTGACTGCGGAAGCGCATTCCTTTAGGCATTCTACCGTTGGGTTGCCCCAGTCCCAGAATGCCTTGCCTGCGGCAGCGCCCTTGCGGTAGAGCTCGATTGCGCTCCAGGAAGTGCCGCCCGCGCCGGAAACATCGATTGCCTTCACGCCTGCTGCAACCAACTCCTTCGCGACAACGCCGTTGACGCCTGCGCCGGTTTCCTTTGCGATGACAGGCACTGAAATGACGTCGCAGGCGGATTCAATCGCCTTTAGGCAACCTTTCCAGTTCCTGTCGCCCTCGGGCTGCACCGCCTCCTGCAAGGGGTTGAGGTGCACGAAGAGCGCGTCGGCCTCGACGGCGGCGACCACCGACTCGATTTTCTTTGCGCCGTAGTCACGAAGCTGAACCGCGCCGATGTTCGCGCCGAGGAATACGTTGGGGGCAACGTCGCGCACGAAAAAAGTCTTCTTAAGCGACGCGTCCTCGAGCATCGCCCTTTGCGAGCCCAGGCCCAGGCCTATTCCCGTCTTCTCGCACGCGGCTGCAAGGTCCTTGTTGATTTTCTCGGCATCCGCATAGCCGCCGGTCATGGAGGAAATCAAAAACGGCGCGCGGAATTTCTTTCCCAGGAAATTGCAGGAAACGCCGATGTCCTCAAAGCCCATTTCCGGCAGGGAATAGTGCACGAATTCGACTGCGTCGAAGCCGGAGGACTTAGTCATGTATTCAATGTCCTTTGCTAAAGCAATCCGGACGTGGTCTGCTTTCCTCTTCTCCGTGCGCGGGTTCATGATAAGCGAAATGGATTGCGGTTAATAAAAGGGTTGGGATTACTAGTCCGCGCGCACACCCCCGTCGGCTTCCGTTAGATGCAGGACTTGCATTCCCTTGCGCGTCCAGAATTCCTCGAGCCTGCGCTTGTCCTTCGAACCGAGGCACAGCGCGGCGATGCTGTCGCCTCCGCCTGCTCCGGGGAGCTTGCAGCAGTACGCGCCGCTGCTCTCGCTTTCCGCGATGAGGGAAGTCATTTCATCGGTCTCGATTGGCGCGCCGCTCAATTCACCGAGTTTTTTCGCCAGCCGGCGGCCCTCGATGAAGGCTTGGCGGAATTCGCGGAAGTAAGTCAATTCCTCCTCGAGCGCAAGCGCGCCTGCCTTGCCGGAGCCGTCCTGAAGGAATGATTCCAGCTTGCGGTAGTTTTCAGGATGTTTTATGGCGAAGTCGGAGATGTTGTGGAGGAAGAGCACGGCCTTCTCGTTCTGTGCGTTGAGCTCCTCCATCAAGAGCGCGAACTGCTGGTGGCTCTTCTTGTCCAGCGCTAGCACCTTCTTGGCTAGGCTGACCGTCGGCGCGGGCCTGCCGGTGAACGCCGCGGCGATTTTTAACCCCGTAGGCAGAGCCGCGGGGGCAATCCGGCAGTTCCAATCAGATTCTATTGCCTGGCCAAAGCCGCGCTGCGCTTCCTCGATGATTTGCGGGGAAAAACGAGAGTACGCCAACGTGCCGTAGCAGCAGCAGGCGACGTCAAAGCCGCTTCCGAGGCCGCCTTGCGCCGAAGTGTGAGCCAATTGGGAGAGCTTGTGGATGTATTCGATGTTCTTGGATGCCTCGAACCCGTATTCCGCCAATATCGCCGCGACCATTGCAACCGTGGAGGCGGCGGAACTGCCCAGCCCCGTCTTTTTAGTGCCGTCGCCGAACTGCGCGTCGTTCCAAGTCGTTAGCGAAACTCCAGTGAATTTGGTTCCCTTCAGCCCGATGAATTTTGCGCAGACTTCAATTGAGGCTTGCGCGAAAGCGAGGGTTTTGTCGTTGGCGCCGCCGCTCCATGCGAACTTGCCCTTCCGAAATTCGCCTTCCGCGCTAACGCCGAGGGATTGCGCGTCAAGGGACACCATTCCGTCCCCGGGCTTCTCCGCAGTGGCGTGGCTGCGCGCGTCCACCGCGGTTGCAAACGCGACGTTGGGGGAATAGAGCACGGAATATGCGCCGAGCCAGAGGATTTTTCCGGGTGCGGAGCAGGTTGCCAACTATCCATGCACCCCTACAACATTTTTTCCTGCGACCAACTCCTCGTATCGGGACAACAAGCGGCCCACCCGGTTCTTGTTTTGCAGCGGGATTCCATTTGATGAGCTGGATTGCAGCCATTGCCGCAACTTCGGCGCGTCAATTCCATGGGTCTCAATGAAAACGGGGTTTCCGTTCTCGATGCCGATATTCAGTTCATGCGTAGGTACGGTTAGGCCAGCCTCTCTGATTCTATCGGATAAGCCGCCTGGCTTGAGGATTACATCCATGCGGGATAAGTGCCGGTGATTTACCACAGAAGACGCATTTGACCTGAATTTCTTGCGGTAATCTCCGTAAGTTTCGTCGAAGTGATGCCGGTTTGACACTATGGTGCCCTGTTGGCGTCGCCAGTCGGCTGCGACGACGTCAAGAAAATTGCTGGGAAAAAGGATGCGTGCGATTTTGTGCTCGTAATATTTCGCCTTCAACTTGCCAAGCGAACGCAGGTCGGCCTCTCGCTTTCTCGCGTCCTGGTCGCGGATATTGATGCGCCGTCCGAAATTGTCCCTGATTTCAGTCACACGGTCGTGGAATTGCTTGTACACCCTTCCGCGAGAATCCTCGTGAACTCGGCCGTCGTTGCCGATGTCAAGCAAAGTCCTGCGGTCACTGCGCGCTTTCTTGAGCGGAAGTACGACTGGCAAAATGACTACCTCAGAAAAGGTGCTTGCTCGTGAACTGCGGGCCCTTGCCCTGCCGGCAGGTGATGACAGATTGCACGCCCCCGATTTCGGAGAGGATTTTGCCTATTGCAGGCGCGCGCTTTTCCGTCGTGATGATTTGCGCGTTGGGGCCGGCGTCGAAAGTGTAGCCCGCGGCGGTGTCCCCGAGCGCGCCGTTGAATTCGTGGACTGCATCGATGACTTGCCGGCTTGCGTCCGTGAGGTGCAATATCGGCGGGTAGCTGTCGAGCATGACCGCGTGCATGCTGTTGCTGTCCTTCATCGTCTCCTCGAGGAGCGCGCCGAGGTTCTTCTGGCGGATGGCCTCCTTCACGCGCTGCATGCGGTACGGCACTTGCGCGAGGCGGCGCTGGTAGAGGTCGCTAGTCGCCGCCGTCTGCTGCATCCCCTTGCGCGAGCTCTGCTTCTTGCGGCCTGCCTGGACTATTGCGATGACGTTGCGGAGCTCCGGCCAGTGCGTCTCCGGCGCGATTTGCTCGCTGTAGCTGTCGCTGCCGTCGTTGAGCGTGCCGCGCTTCCATTCCACGAAGCCTCCGTAAAGCGACCTGCACGCCGAGCCGCTGCCCAAGCGCGTAATGACGGAGAGTTGACGGGGCTGCAATTCAAGCTGCAGGGCTTTGACGGTTGCCAGCGTGAGCGCGGCAAAACCGGACGCCGATGACGCCAGGCCTGCGGCGGTGGGGAAGGAATTTTCGGAAACCACGCGGGCCTTGAACTGGGTTTTGGAAAACCGGCGCAGGTAGTCGACTGTGCCGACGACGCGGGAGAGCTCTTCTCCCTTGAGCCGCACACCGTTGATTTGCGCCTCGTCGGACTTGTACGACTTGGAGAACTCTACGGTGGTCGTGGTGCGCAATTGCTCGTCCATGGTGATGGAAAGCGAGGAATTGGCCGGCAGGTTGCGTTCCTTGTCGCGCTTGCCCCAGTATTTCACGAGCGCAATGTTTGACGTCGCAATGCAGGTAGCCTTGAGAGCCTTCATGCCCAACACCCCTCTAGGGGAAATAAATCCAGCTGGCTTTTTTAAGGGCTTTGGCAAGGCAGCGGCAGGCCCCCTCCCTATTCGAACAAGCGTTCGGTTTCCTGCAGCAGGAAAAGCCACAAGGGCATCGTGCGCGGTTCTCCCGTGGTTGGCGCGCCGGCGTCCCTTGCGACGACGAGACCTTTTGCCGCATTGAATTTTTCCATGAACTTGCGGACTTGGCTGTCGTTGGCATTGCCGTGCTTGACTTCTATTGGAAACGCTCCCCGGCTGGTCTTTTGCACGAAGTCGACTTCAAAACTGTTGCGGTAGTAGTAATCGGCACGGAGGTGTTGCGCGACGACGGCTTCGTCGACTCGCTCGAGTGCCTTGTCGGAAAAGAAGTCCTCGCGGTAGGCAAAGCAGAACGACGTATTCGCCGGGTAAATTTTCCTGCCCTTCCTCGACGATACCAGCGCGCTTCCCCTCAGGTTTTTCACTTCGCGCACCAGCAGCGCGTGGCGCAGGTATTCAATGTAGTTGCCTATCGTTATGCGGTTTTTCCCCAGGTCCCGCGACAGGCTGTCGACGTTGGCTATCATGCCCGGGTCCTTGGCAAACAATTCCAGCAGCGTCCTGAGCAGCTCGGCGTCCTTGAGGCCGAATTCCTGCGGCAGGTCCTGGTAGAGTATGCGGTCGAGGACGGCGTTCTTGACGTACTTCCGTATCATGCCGTCGTCGTCCTCGAAGGCCATTTCCGGAAAGCCTCCCTTGCGCAGGTAATCCGACAAAAGCGGCTCTGCCTCCCGGGCGGACAGCTCCGGCCGCTCTGCGTCAACTGCCACGCCCTTCCACTCCAGGAACTCGGAGAAAGACAAGGGCTCGACCAATACGTCGACCATCCTTCCGGCAAGGCTTTCCGCCGACTTTTTCTGCAGCGAAATCGACGCCGACCCCGAGAGGAAAATCTTCAGACCCGGATTCAAGTCGTAGAGCAATTTTACCTTCGACTGCCAGCCGGCCGCCTTGTGCACCTCGTCGAAGAACAAAAAAACGCTGCCCGCGTCCGCCAACCGCTTCTTGAGCACCTTTTCCTCGTACGCGGCCACGACGCCGTCAATCCCGCCCGCCTCCTCATCGAAAGAGAAATACAGCACGTTGTACGGCGGCACGCCCTTTTTCAACAGCGAGTCAATCAGCTGGTAAAGCATAGTAGTCTTGCCAACCCGCCGAAGGCCGTACAAGAGCACGATAAAGCGCTTGCCGGCATAAGACTTTGCTTCTGCCAGCACTGGCCTTTCCCGCGCGCCCAGCAAAGACTGCGGGACTGCACCGGAAGTCCACCACGGATTGAACTTGCTCAACACGCCGACATCCATGCAAAAAACACCTAATTATACAGTAACACACAAATAAATAGCTTATTCGTATAGCACAATAGATGAATAAAGCTTATATTTGTATGCTTTGGTATGCAATAGGTTAAAATCAGGGGTTGTGGACGGCAGGCAGCCTTGCCAGCCCTCATGCCCAACACCCCTCTAGGTGAATAAAACCAGCGGGGCTTTTTTAAGGGCTTTGGCGCACGGCGCGGCTCAGTTCGTGCTCAAGACTTCAATGATTTTGCCGGAGGAGTCTATGAGAATCTTTCGGTAGCAGAACTGACCCGTGGCGGCGCTGCAGTCCGCAGTCACCTCCTTTATCCCTTCGTCCATATAGAATCCGTCCTCTACATAAAGCACCTTCGAGGAAGAGTCGTGCTCGGCAAGATACGCTTGTGCAACCTTTGTCGCCTGCGCCTCCGAAATGCGCGCCTTGGCGACGCACGCGCTGGAATAATAGCTGTAAACCTGCGCATCGCCACAACCACAGTCAACCGGACAGGACTTCGATGACTTTTCTTTGTCTGAACAGGCAGTGTCCCCGCACGCTTCCTTCGGGTAGCACAACCCGTTGTCCTTGCAGACTTCCCCAACCGAACACCCACAATCGGCAGCACAGCCGCCGCAGGTTTCGCTTGCACTGCATACCCCGTCGCCGCACGCGGGCAGCTTTTCCTGCTTGAAGGCATAAACGGGCAGCGCGCCGTCAATTACCGAAAAGGTGGTGAACTCATATTCTTCGCCAGAGCCGGATAGGGAATCCCCCGTAACTGTGGAGGGAGTGGGAATTACAGAAGCTAAAGGCCCGGGAGTAGCGCCAGAAATGGGCGTAGAAGCGGCAAGCTTGGGTTGCGAAAGGTACCAGAAGGCAGCGACCGCTACCAGCGCAATTACCAGCCAAGTGAGTGCCGCTTCGCCCTTGAACCGCATAATATCATCCATTGTTGATTTCTATAGTCGGGTCGCCGTAAAGCTGCAACGTAAGGCCCGTATGAATGTCGTTGACGCCTTTTACGCTTGAAGAATCTCCGTCAACCCCAATAAGCTTTCGCTTGACCTTCAGAAAAATGTCGCCGAATCTCCCTCCATTGACTAACTCCCCGCCGATAAAAGGTTGGAAGCTTGTTTTCCCCCACATATTCGTTGTACCGCCTAGAAAATTCGAGGCTCCCTTCCGAAGCAAAACGAGCGCAACCATCTTGTCCTCGGTCGCCGGCTTGCCAGCCCATCCAGCCCAGTCCCCGCCCTCGCCTACCTCCTTGATTGAAGCCGAAACGCAGCCGTCGTTTATTACGATTGGATGGTTAGTGAGTGAAATTCGCTTGGCGTCTTCCGCGGTGAGAATGGTGTAAAAACGCAGATTCTTGTCAAATGCGTGCCAGTTGGTGCCCCCGCCGCCGTGGCTGAAAACAGCCAACAAGTCTCCGGTCTGAAGCCGGGATTCAAAACTCTGCCGCTGGGAGCATGAAACGCCGCTTTGCTGCGCCTTCAAGCAGTAATCAGGCGCAAGATGGCACGTACCGCTGGCAGAGGCGCAATCCTTGCCCGAAAACGCCTTCGAAAAGGCGTCGGCATCGAACCGGGTGAAGCAATCGTCAGCCGGCAAGTCCATGTCGCCGCAGATGTCGCCTACTACCAGGGGCGAGCGCTTTTTCTTGTCGAGGCCTTTCTCGTGTACCTCGGCGGCGGTCTCAAGCTGCACGGTCACGAGGGAGGAAGTCATATCGCCCTTGCCGGCGGGCATGCGCGCCACCACGATGTCCGGAGCGAAAGACGTCGGGCCGGTGGTGAACGTGGACGCAGAAAATTTCGGCAACGAATATTGAGATGAGGCGTAAAGGCTGTCCGAGTAGATGACGTCAAAGAAATCTTCCAATTTATTGTATTTCTTTGTTGCCCCAAAGCGCGTCGAGGGCATGGGGACAACGTCGTCGCCGCCGAGGATGAGCAGGTATTTGGGGTTGACTGCCGCGCGGATCTTCTCGATTGATTGCTTGACGGCTTCAGTGTTGCGAAGGCTGGAGGTTGCAAGCGACGAGCCGAATGATTCCGCGGCTTTGGCATCGTCAAGCACGACATATTGCGAGGAAATTCCCTCATCGCGCAGGGCCTTGCGGTAGCGCGCAAGCGCGGTGTCGAACGCTGCATCGGTTTTAAGCTTGGATGTGCTCACGATGAGGACGTCCGCGAAGCAGTCGATGGTCGCTTCGAGCCGGACATTCTCTTGCTGCATTCCGGGAACAGACGCTTCAATGCTTTCCTTTGTCCCGCACGCTGCAAGGCACTTTTCAGGCAGGTATTCGACGGGCACCTCGAAAACGCTGCCCTTGATGCCCAAAAAAGAGCCCTTGGTCTTCTTTGGAGTACCTATTTGCAGGCATTTCTCGAACGAACCGACAGGCTTGTACTGCAATGCGGCTGCATCGCCTTTTACCCGCACGGTAAAACTCCCTGTCGTTTTCTCTGAAGAAAACGCCTGCAGCCCTTTCGCATCATATTCGACGATTTTTGCGTCTGCCTTGGCTTTCGACGATTTTTCAGGCAGGGCCTTGTCCGTGCCAGCGGTGCGCGGCACTTCCTTGAGCTTGACTAAAACAGAGTCCTTGTCCGTGCCGCAGAATGTCGCCTCGATTCCAGTGTCTTTGCCGGGAGCCACGCACGACACGACGGCGCCATCGGCGCAATTGTCCGCCGTCGAGCCTGCAAGGCCTTCCTTTGACGCTGCAACTTCGCTCTCGCAGATTTTCTCGCCCTTCTTGTTGAAAATCGACAGGCGCACGCGCGTCACTTTCGCAAAAAGGCTCTTGAACCATTCCGCAATTGAAGCCACGCCCACCTTGATGAAAGAGATTGCATCGCTGATGAAACTGCTCGCCTTGGTCTCCTGCAGGCTCGTCTTGGTCTGCGATTGCTCGACGGAGGTCTTGTCGGGGTAGGCTACTTCGAATGCTAGGCTAAAGGATGAGCCCCATGAATTGTCTTCCGCGAGCAGCCCGCTTGGCGGTGTCGGAGAAGGCGATGGCGAAGGTGACGGCGTTTGCGGGGGAGCGGCGTGGACTATTAAAGTATATGGCTCGCCTACCGGCCCCCAGTAAATTGCCGCCGGAGCCCCGCTGGAGTCCTCTACGGGCAAACCAAACGAATCCCCGAGGGCGGCATATACGGAATACGTCCCGGGCGCGACAGAAGAAAGCGGGCACCTAAGCCTCAAGTTGAAGGCGGCATCATTGTCATCCGCGAAGGAATACGAGCACCCGGGAATAGGCTTCATGCCGGAATCGCGTGAAGCATACACTTGCAGGCGGTCGCCGCGGTAGGCGCCTTGCAGCCTAAAGCGCAAATACAGCGCGTCTGCCTGCGTGAATGTTTTTCCGTTTGCCGCATCGGAATAATCGCCGGGGGACGCGTGGTAAGCCGAGTCAACATTGATTTGTAAAAGCGCAGGCGAGGACTTAGGACCGGCAATGCCGGCGGCGTTCCTTATTGAAAAAGAATACAACGAACCCCTCGGGCCCCAGTAGCGCGAAACCGGTCTGCCGTCCTGCTGCAGCGCAGGCTTGCCTTCCGCGTCAGCCACCTCGGCCAATACCCGGTAATCCCCTGCCTTGAGGCCTTCAGGGACGGCATACTGGAAAGTTGAACGCCGCGAGGTATCATACGCTTTTTCCGGCCAAACCTTGTCGTCGGCTTCGCCATAGGTTTTAGTGGCCACGGTAATCGGCGTTCCGCCAGACTTGGGCTCGAGAGAGACTGAAAGCGAGTACCCGGAGGGGAGCGCAGTCAGATAAATTTGAAAGCCAATAGTGTCTCCGGCGGAAAATGCCTTGCCGTTGGCCGCGTCGCTTGCACTCTGGCCGCCGGGATATACGAAGAACTGGTCGAAGACAACGGAAGTCGAATACGGCGGCGTTGCCGCATGGAAAAGCGGGAGCAGCGCCAGCAAAAACAGCCAGACGGGCTTCATAGCTAAAGAGTACGATAAACAGTTAATAAAAGTATCCTTGCGCCGCGCGGATTATTTGACAGGCAAATTCCAACCGCGCTCTAGCCACCTTCCACCCGAAACTGCCCCCTGAAAACGTCCCTTACTCCTTGCTTGGGGGCAAAACGTTGCTTGCCGCGATTCAGCCTTCCTGGAGGGCGTAGCAGATTCCGTTGACGCGGTTGCAGTACTCGCCGCCGCCGGCGGTGAGCAAATCAAAGCCGGTAACCGTGGCCTGGAAGTCCGCCGCAAAAGCGGGCGCGGAGAAAGACAACAGGACGGCAAAACAAAGCAAAACGGACGCAAGAGCCTTCATGTATGACCACCACCGAAACGGCGTTATGACGATAATGGCTTAAGGAGGCTTTTTAATAGTTGGCAACCGCGGACTCGAGCAGCGTTACGGCATCCTGCGGCGAATGCACAGGAATTGCGTGCGGGGGAACTGCCTTGCCGTAGCCCCACACCGCGAAGACGAGCTTGATTGAGGCGTCTGCGGCATGCACCGCTTCCAAATTGTGCGCCAAGTCGTCTACGAAGAAATAAACGCCAGCCCCGAACCGTTCCTTGACCAGCGCAATCTGCTTTTGCTTGACGAGGCGGTCGGCGCGGCTGACTTCCGTGCCGACAACCAGGTCAAAACAGTCCTCCACACCGTAGTGCTTGAGCCAGCCGTTCACGCTTTGCTCGTCCCTCGCGCTCATCACCGCCTGCAAGACTCCCGCACAACGCAGGCCGCGGACGGCTTCCAAAACCCCAGGGTACGGCGCGAGCATCTCGTAATACTCTTTGCCCAAGCGCTCGGCGAAGGCTGCGCGCTGGCGGTAATACTCGCCATCGAGGAAGACAATAAGGTCGGCGAAATCCTTGCGCGCCATTTCCAGATGCTTGCCGTCAACCAGGCCATATTTGCGCCGGGAAAGGAAGTGCGCGAAGAAGTCCGCGGCGTTGACCGCAACGGGCCGGTCGCCGGCGAATTCCTCGAAGGGATAAGATGAAAGCGGGGCCTGCAGCTCTGCTGCGATGCGGCCGAGGTTGTGCGAAATCGTGGCGCGCGTAATCTCATAGCACTCCTCGAGGGTGTCGGCGAGAACGCCGTCGAAGTCCCAGAGAACGATTTTTGTCATGCGCTTGCGCCTGATGAATCTTTAGCGGGCGTCCATTCCAGGGCGTTTTTTGCTCTTCTGATTGTTGGAGGCCGCCACCGTATAAAAAGATTGACGAACGCAATTAAGGCATGGCTACCGTTGCGATGGATGAGTCTGGAAACACCCAAAAAATAATCGGAGTGGGGCTGGTTTCCATCCCTGATGACCAAATCCCGGTAATCAACTCCGTTTTATCCCTTTCAAAGGCTGACCCGGAAGAAATCAGGATTTTATATTCGGAAAGAAGCGGCGGAGAATTCAAATATACTGACATGAGAAATGCATTCAGGCAGACGCGGTTACCGGTTTATGACGAGTTCTTAAGAAAAAAGTTGGAGCAAATAAGCCGATTGAGGATTACGGCGTACGCAAGCATTTTCCCTAACCCGCAAGATAACGATGAAAGGCTGCGGCGCTTGGTTCACGAGGCCCAGGACCTGCTCCAGAAGTGGGCTCACCAAAACCAAGCGGAAGCGCTTTCAAAGGACTTGAAAATCATCGTAGACCAACAGGTTTTTCCCGAAGCGTATGTGTTCCAATATTTCATGCGAAGAAACCGGGCAAATTGCAGCCTGATTCCAAAGCGTGCCATTGACGAAGGAAAAACTGAAAAAGTCTATACGGATATGGAAAACAGCGTCAAAATCCAGGATGCAAACAGCAAAACATTCAAGTCAATCCAGCTTACGGACATCCTCATCGGCTGCGTCAGGGAACGGCATGCCTTGAATGTGACGGACTATCTCGCCGTTATTGAAAGGCTGTTTCCAAAAGAACACACCCGCATCCAAATTGACGGCTATGAGGAAAAGCCCAGAGGATACATTAAGCCAAGAGAATTGAAGACCTGGTGAAAAGAAGAGTGAGGCTCTCCTACCGGTTAACTCGACCGCAGTCTCACACCCTCGGAACAGCCTCATTAATAATATTGCAGGAGAAGGCATAAATACCTTTACAGCACATGACGCACGGATAGAGTTAGGGTTGAAACGAACCGACTAACCAACCTTCCCCCATACACTGCATGCAATGCACAGGCCTATTGCTTCCCGCATGCGCTCCATCAGCTGGTCCACGCTCTTGGCCTGCGAGTGGCAGCCGTGGAGCTCGGGTACGCTTCCCACGAAATAGCCGTCCTCGTCCTTCTCGATGACGACTGTAAACTCGCGGTCGTTGACCTTCATGAAATCGCCTCATGCAGATATGGGATGGCTCGAAATAAAAACCTGCCTCGCGACGGCGCCTCGCGATAGAACGCCGTCGAAGTCCCAGAGCACGATTTTCCTCACTTGCGCTCTCCTTGAACCCCCTAAATCAATTTCAGGAAATCCTCCGGCTCCATTTCTATTTGTCGCAAAATCTTGCGAATCAGGTGGCGGTCGATTTCTCGGCCGGAATGATATGGCACTACCGTGATTCGGCCGTCTGGATGCCGGAGAATGACGTGGCTCCCGTGCTGGCGGACCACGGCGAACCCGAGAAGCGCAAGGGCTTTCAAGAGTTTCTGGGGCTTAAGCGGGCGCAGGCCAGTGGCCATAAGGAAGCTTCACTTTGATTCGCTCGATGCCCACGAAAGGGCTCCTTTTCTCCACCGGCTCCCGCAATACCGACAAGTATCCTTCAATGGCTTCCTGCATGTGTTTGAGGAGTTCTACCTTCGTTTTGCCTTGGGAATAGCAGCCTGGCAGCTCGGGCACGCTCCCGACGAAATAGCCGTCTTCGCCTTTTTCGATCACTACTGAAAACTCCCGATTTTCCACCTTCATGAAATCGCCTTGAAAGGTTGTGGCTTGCCGCAATTAAAAACCTGCCGCGCAAGAGCCCGTGCGGGCACGCCGCCGAAGCCCCGCAAGACGATTTTGCGCATGCTAGTGGCTAGTATATGCGCGGTTTTTATTGCGTCGGTTTCAGTAGGAAAGTTTTTCTTGGGCGGCGCCGGCAGCCATGGCCGCTGCAGGGGGCTGCCTGTGGCGGTAGTAGAAAAATGCGGCTGCCGCGACTACGAGAGCGCCCACGGCGGCAAAGGCGATGTAAGGCAGGTTGAGCTCGCGGGATTCCACCACCGGCAGCTTCTCGTCGTCTACGAGCTTGAGGACGTTGAAATTCGCAGTGTTCTCCCCGATGTCTCCACCTTCAGCCTTGGTAATCGAACCGGGCATCGAAACAGAGTACTTGATTTTCAGCCCGTAGGCGGCAAGGAGGGTGGAATAGAGCGACGGCGAGCCGGAGAAGTCGATTGCGTCCTGGTCAATGTAGGCCGAGCCGGTCCCGAAATAGTCGTAGCTGGAGGAGCCGAAGAGGCCGGAAGAGGCGTTTTTCAGGAAATACGGGAGGCTCTCGACTTTGACGCGGTAATGGATGTACGGAAAACCGTAGTCCGTCGTGAACTTGTAGCCGTCGCCGTTGGCAAAACTCTTGGAAACCGTGACATTGATGCCCTTGGCCTGGCACTCGACGCCGGGGTTGGCTGCGGTGATATTGGCGCAAAGCCCGCTGATTTTCGACTCGTACTGGAGCACGGGGTCTGGAGTGGGGGTCGGCGTCGGCATGGAAATGCCCGTGCACACTACCTGCCCGCCGGATATGGTGGAACCCTGCATCAGGCTCCCGTCGATTCTCGCAGGGAAAGTGCAGCGCGTAGGAGCGCCTTTGCCGCTTACGTTGACGTCGTCGATGAAGATGCTTTCGTTGGAATAGAAGCCGGTTAAATCGAATGCGAGCCTTGCGTTTGGCTGCGAGAGCACGACGTTGCCGCACTTAAAACTGCTTGCAGAGCAGTAATTGCCGCTGGCAGCGCTCGAATTGTCGCTTAAATAGCCGGATATGTAGCCGGTAGACAAGGGGTAGGTCTTGTTCGAGTAGTGGTAAGTGATGCGCATGTTCCAGTTCACGTATTGCCCTGATGAACGGCCGTACGAAAGCGAGCTCTCGCCCTGCTTCTTGATGAGTGCCAGCGCCTTGGAGAAATCAACGGAATACGTCAGCCGGGACGAGCCGTCGGACTCGAACTTCTGGCCGTACTGCATGGTAACGCACCCCGAGAGGAACAGGATGGCGGCGACAACGGCGGCTGCGATGACTCTTTTCATAATAACTTCACCATCATGTGCCCCCGTGACGGGCTTCAATAGGAGAGGCTTTCCTGCTGGGGCATGGAATACCCTGCCGGAGCAGATGGCGGCAAAGGGGCCTGCACCGGCGCCTGCGGCGGCTTCCTGCGAAGGAACACGAAATAAACTGCCGCCACGAGGATGGCCAGGCCTGCAACCCCGGCGCCCGCGACATACGGCGTGTTAAGCTCCTCGGACTCGACGCTCGGCTTGGCCTGGTCGCCAAGCAGCGCAAGCACGTCGAACTCCGCAACATTGTCCGCAATTTCGCCGCCGGCTGCCTTCTTGATTTTGCCGGGCATCTTCACAGCATAGGTAATCTTGACGCCATACACGGATAGCATCGGGGCGCTCGCCGAAATCGCCGCATCGCCGAACTTGAGCTCCTTCTGGGACAACAGCCCTGACGTCGGGTCTGAGCCGCCGAGCGCGGAGGAGCCGGCATCAGACGAGTAGAACGACGGCAGGCTCTCAACCTCGACGGAATACTTGATGTTCGGGAAACCTGAATCTGCCTTGAAGGAATAGCCCTCGTTGTTCGCAAGCTGCTTTGTAACGACAATCTTGCTGCCATCGCGGCTGCAGCCAACGCCGGGGTTCTTCGCCGTGATGTTCGCGCACATTGAATTCAGCTGGTCGTCCACCTGCTTTATCGGGTCCACTGTCGGATAAGGCGTGGGGGCCGGCCTTGAACTTGCGCCCCCGGACAAGTACTTGAGAGTATTGAGGAACAATTTCCTCGAATTCACCGCCGGGTCGAATGCGAAATAGACGACCTTGCCAGTCAAGAGGCCGGCGGATTCGAGGATGGCATACGACGCCGGCGCGCTTGCGCGGGCTGCATCCGAGCAGTCGATGGTAGCGACGAGGTTCGAGTTGGCACTCGGGAACACGTTGATTGTCCGTCCGGAGAACTGGAAGTTGGTTACTCCGCTTTGAATCGGATGGTCCGGGTTTAAGAACTTCAGCCTTCCGCTCGAGCAGCCGGTCGTTATGGGCTCCCGTTCAGGCGTCACCCCGCCGATTTTCGCGGGCATAATGTCGCCCAGAAGGCCGATGCCTACATCCCAACCTATGGCCTGCGGGTCGTCCGTAATCCGCGTGCAAGGATCGCCTATGACGATGAGCTTGCCTCCGCGCTTGACCCAGTCCGTGACGATTTTCCTTGAAGTGCGGTCGCAGGTCTGCTGGCCCGAAAGGATGGCGACGTCCAGGTTTGCCAGCATGCTTTCCGTCAGGTTGTCTGCATTGAGGCCGTCTCCGGTTCCGTAAGTGACGCCGGCTGCTTGGAATTCGGATGTCGTCAGGACGTTTTTCAGGTCGTGGGAAGTGACTCCTACTACTCCGACGCGGATGGGCTTGGACGAGCCGGGCTTCGTGATGCCCGTGCAGGTTATCGTTAGAAGGCCGTTGGGCGGGAGATCTGAAGGTTCAAACGCGCAGTCAGTAGGTGCACCTGCCCCGCGGATGGACACAACACTCACGGCCATCCGCCTTCCAAGGGCGTTGGCAACATTGAGCGTCAGCTTTCCACCTTTGGATGGATCTTGCGCAACCGAATCGGCGTAGGTAAAAGTAGTAAAACCGCCGCCGGAGTTGAAGCCCCCCGCCCCGCTTGAACCTTCGAGAGAGCCTCGGACGAATCCGCTTGAATCCGTATGATTAAGGCCGCTTTGCGAATCGGCATAATCGATTGAGACTCTCCAGTCGAACGAGTCGCCCGAGACAGCCGGGTTTGCGGTAGGCACAGCAGCCTTGCTTGCCGACTGCTGCATCAAAGCAATGATTTTCGTGAAGTCCATTGTGTACGTGAGCGAAGAGGAGCCGTCGGCCTTGAACTCCTGCGCGTAGTCCATCGTTATGCAGCCGGAGAACAATATCATGCCGGCGACGGCGAGCGCGGGAAATAGCTTATTCATGGCAACCACTGCAGTCTTTGGGCCTTAAACCCCTATTTAAAAGCAACCGTCGGCCGCAACGGCGGAGTTTTTATTTCCCCCTGGCCATTCTTGGCACATGATGAAGTTCAAGGCAAGCGCGCCTGCCAAGGCAATCGTGTGCGGCGAGCACGCCGTGGTCTACGGCTGCCCCGCGATTGCCGTGCCGCTGACGGTTCGGACGGAATGCGAAGTTGCAGTCGAGGATGTTGAGTGCGGCAAGGGGCAGGTGGTCGTCGAGGACCCGAGGGCAAGCGGCAGGGTCACATGGAAAGGCGAGGTCTTCGAGGAGCTGCCGCCGTTTGCCGGCAAGGCCGAAGTCGTTCTCAACATTATCGCGGCGCAGAAGGCCGACTTTTCCTGCAAGGAGATTTTCGCCAAATTCGGGGATGCGAAAATCATGAAGGGCACGGGCGGCTCGGCGAGCGCTTTTGCCGCCCTTGCAACCGCGATATACCGCGGCTGCGGGGTAACGCCTTCGCGGCAATTGCTGTTCGAGGCGGTGCAGGCCGGGGAAGAGGTAGCGCACGGCGGCAAGGCCAGCGGCTTAGACGCGATAACCGTCGTTTCCGGAAAGCCCCAGCTCTTCAGGAAAACATTCGACGCAAAAGGCAACGCCGCGTTCGACTACAGGGACGCGGATTTTGCGCTGCCGGAGGGCACGGCGCTCGTCGTCGCAAGCAAAAGAGGTGAAAAGCCGGACTCCACCGCCGCGCTCGTCAAGAAATTCGCGGAGAGCCACGGGGTGACGAAAACCGCGGCAGAACTCACAGATAATGAGAGGGAGAGAATCATCTCGCCCTACCGGAAAATCACCGACGACATCGGGAGGGAGCTCTGCGTGGACGGGAATGCGCGGAGGCTCGGCAAGTTGTTGAACGAGAACCATGCGATGCTTGCGGACGCCGGCGTCTCAAGCGAGGGCATCGAGGCGGCGATAGAAATCTGCAGGCTGCAAGGCGCGTACGGCGCGAAATTGACGGGAGGCGGGGGACGCGGGGGGGCGGTAATCGTGCTCGTGGAGAAGGCGAAGGCGGGAAGGGTCATCGGGGCGCTGGGGAAGGCGGGCTACGAGGGGTTTGAAGCGGAGATTGCCAAAGAGGGCGCATCGATAAAAAGGGGGTAATGGGGGATGGCTGGAATCGATGGCAGGGTGCTGGGCGCGATCCGGGAAGTGAAATCGCGTGCAGGAGAAATATTCAAAGAAGAGACGGAAGCGATTCAGGAACTGCGGAGGAAAAGCGTTTATATGAATCCGGACGGCTCCTACCAGATAGAGTTCGCCCGGCGCGAGAAGGACGTACTCAGGAGGGGCCCCGAGGAACTCGACAAAATCTACCATACGGAAAGGAAGGGAAAGGCACGGCCGCCGATTGTCCGCGTCAAGCCGAGGTTCGCCGCGAGGGATGACGCAAAGCGCGCACTAAGGCACCTTCTGGATAATTCTTCCGTGGATTCGGGGAGGCTGCAGAGGCTTTTGGACGAACTGGAAAGCCTGAACAAGGACGTCAATTCAGGCAGGATTGGCGATGAAACCGCGCGCCGGAGGACAGAGGACGCGCTGGCCAGCCTCAAGGGACGCAAGGACTTCGTCCTCAAGCTGGTAAAACAAAAGCTCACGAATGCGGAGGAGAATCTGGCCGATGGAAACGTGGGAGCGGCGTGCGCGAGCCTCGTCGCGGCAGTGAACCGCGTGCTGGAAAGGATGCGGCGGAAGCAGCAAATCATAGTGCCGCTCAACCAGAGAAGGCTGGAACTGCTCGCCAAGCTCGAAGGGCTGGAGGGCCAACGCCTCGGCCTGCTGGACGAAGGCCTGGGAATCGCCCACGAGGAAATCGGGAAAACGGTCAGGATAAGGAATTCGGTTGTGAGCAGAGAAGGCGGGAGAATCGAGTTGAGAGCGCTGGTCGCGACGCTGGCGGGGCACTCCAACTCGCTGGCAGGCAGGAACGCAGCCTCGAGGATGCGCGGCATTTCGCTGCTGATGGAGCAGATACGGGGGGCACCGCGGTCAGTTGACCGTCCGCTGCAGCTGGCAAAACAGCGCCTCTTCGAAGGGGAACTGGGGGAGGGAAGGTGGCACTTAAGCCAGGCGCTGGAGAATGCGCTTGAGGCCAGGAGGGGCAGACTCGGGATGCGGGACAGGGACAGGCTCGCGGGATTCATCGATACGCTGGATTCGCTCGCTTCGAGGCTCCCGCAGCAGGCTAGAAATGCGGTGGAGATGAACCTGCGGCAGGCGGGCACGGAGCTGACGGAAAAGCACGGGGACCCCGCACTGGCGCACCAGCACCTGCGGGAGGCAAAAGAAGCTCTTGAGAGGCATCGGATTGGAGCATGACAGCTAGGGGTACATCACTACCTTGCCGCAGTTGCCGGTCTTCATCAGCTCGAACGCCTTCTCGTACTCTTCGATTTTGAACTTGTGCGTGATTATCTTCCCGAGGTCCACCTTCTTGGCCTTCAAAAGCGCGGCGACCCGGTGCCACGTGGTGAAGAGGCGGCGGCCGTTGATGCCGCGCACCGTCGCCTGCTTGAAGACTATCGCGTTGCTGACGTCGAGCTCGACTTTTTCGCCGAATACACCGAGGATTGCCGCCTCGCCGGCGGGGCGCATGCTGGCAAACCCGGCGCGCAGGGCGTCCGCGTGCCCCGAGATTTCCAAAAACACGTCGACGCCGCGGCCGGTCTCCGCCAGGATTCTCTTGGCGGCGTCTTCCTTGCTTGCGTTGATTACCACGTCGGCGCCCATTTTGCGCGCCATTTCCACGCGGTAGTCGCTGATGTCGACTGCAAAAACCCTCGTCGCGCCGGCTGCCTTGCAGAGCTGGATTGCGCAGAGGCCGATGGGCCCGCAGCCGAAGATGCTCACCGACCTGCCGCTCACTGGCTGCGCGAACACCGTATGCACGGCGTTGCCGAGCGGCTCCTGCGCCGTGGCCCATTCTATGGGAAGGCTCTTGTCGTTGACTATCGCGTTGTTCTCCGGGATGACGACGTATTCGGCGTACGAGCCCTGCGTGTCCACGCCGAGGATTTTCAAATTCTCGCAGATGTGCGCGTTGGCCTCGCGGCACTGCCAGCAGTTATAGTCCGCGATGTGCGTCTCGCCGCTCACGAAGTCGCCGACCTGCACCTTGAGGACGAGGCTGCCGACCTCCACGATTTCTCCGCAGAACTCGTGGCCGAATATCATCGGGGTCTTGACGCGGCCCTGCGCCCACGAGTCCCAGTTCCAGATGTGCAGGTCCGTGCCGCAGATGCTGCACGCCTTGACTTTCACAAGCACGTCGCGCGGCCCGAGCTTGGGGATTTCGGCAGTGATGAGCCTGGCGCCCACGCCCGGACCGGTCTTCTGGATTGCTTTCATCGTGCCTTGCATGAGAATCATCCCTCGCTGGTGGTACAAGCCGGCGAAAAACAAATCGGCGGCCAATGCATTTGCCGGCATACGATTAAAAGCGTTGAGTGGTTCGACGCATGACGACAACAGCAAAGGATGTATGAAAGCCCGACAACGGCATCGAGCATAGCAAAGCCGGCTAAAAGATAACTTTTTATATGCAGAATGCCATATTTTTGTTATCAAAAGGCAGGAAGTGCACACGGAGTACTGGAGCACGAGGGTGATTCGCATGGAAGTGATGGTGAGGCTGGACAAGGCCGTCGAGAACGTAATGGAAAGGCTCGTCGACTACGGGTATTTCAAGACGAGGTCAGAGGCAGTCCGCGCAGGGCTGCTGGGCCTGGGAAAGGAATACGGGGTGCTGCCGACGCCGCAGGAGCTACAGGACGGGCTTGCCGTGCGGAAGATGCAGAAGATCGACGAGGAAATCAAGAGCGGGAAAGTGAAGCCCATTCCATTGGAAGAATTTCTAAAGCACGGCAAGGCCAGCCAACGGAAACGCGGTTGAAGACGGTTTTTTAAGCATCCGAAAGCTCTCAGAGGAGCCATGGAGAAATCCGCCTACACAGTCATAGTTATCCCGGAAGCCAAGAGGCTAGCCGAAAAACTGGACCAACCGGTGCTAGAGCGGATTGACAAGAAAATCAAGCAGCTTCAACGCGAACTGCCAGCACGCCACCTCGGGCACGGCCTTCCTTACAGCATAGCCGAAGCGGGGCAGTACCGCATAGCATTCAAAACAGACGAAGCAACAAAAACCAAGACTGTATACTTTATCGGCCCGCACAAGGAATACGAAAAGTGGCTTAAGAGCTGAGTTCGGCAACCGGCGAATTTGTCTTCTGCGGGCGCCGAATTAATAATCCTTTCTTGAGAAAAGCACACAAGGGTGTTCAGACTATGGCAGACTTGACGTTCATGTCCGATGCGGTCAGGGAAATAAAGGCGAACAAGCTCGAGTGGCGGCTTTACACCCTGCAGGGCCCCAGCGTGCCGCACGCGAAAGTAAACGGCAAAAGCGTGCTCATGCTCTGCAGCAACAACTATTTGGGGTTGGCAAATCACCCGAAGCTCAAGGAAGCGGCCAAGCGCGCCATCGACTCGCACGGCGCGGGCAACGGCAGCGTTCCGGCGATTGCGGGCACCATGGACATCATGCTCGAACTGGAGGAGAAGCTCGCGAAATTCAAGCACTCGCAGGCCGCGCTGGTCACGCAGACGGGGTTTGCCGCCAACGCGGGGCTGATTCCTGCGATGATGGGCGAAGGCGGCCTCATCATTTCCGACGAGCTCAACCACGGCTGCATCATCGACGGCGTGCGGCTGAGCAAGGCCGGGCGCGCGGTCTACAAGCACTGCGACGCAGAGTCCCTCGAGGCCGTGCTCAAAGAGAAGGCGAAAGGCGCAAAGCACGTCCTGATTGCAACCGACGGAGTGTTCTCCATGGACGGCGACGTCGCGCCTCTGCCGGCGATTGCCAAGCTCGCGCAGGAATACGGTGCGATAACTTACGTCGATGACGCGCACGGGGACGGCGTGATGGGCCCGGAAGGCCGCGGGACGATACACTACTACGGGCTGGCGAACAAAATTGACATTGACGTCGGGACGTTTTCCAAGGCATTCGGCGCCTTCGGCGGCTATATTGCAGGCAAGAGCGAGCTAAAGGAGTTCGCGTACAACAAGAGCCGCACTTGGCTGCTTTCCGCAGGCCACCCTCCAAGCGTGTTGGCGACGGTTTCGGCTGCAATTGACGTCATGCTCACCGAGCCGCAGCACCTCAAGAGCCTGTGGGACAACACGCGCTATTTCAAGAAGCGCCTCGCCGAAATGGGCTTCGACATAGGCAAATCCGAGACTCCGATTACGCCGGTCATCGTCGGCGAAAGCGCGCTTGCGCAGGACTTGAGCAAGAAGCTCTTCGATGAAGGCGTGTTCGCCCTGCCCATAGTGTTTCCAATGGTGGCAAAGGACAAGGCGCGCATCCGCACGATGATGAACGCCGGGCTGACAAGGGAAGACCTTGACTTTGCGCTCAACAAGTTCGAGAAAAACGGCAAGGCGCTCAAGATAATCGGATGAGCGCAGGCGCTGCCCCCAAGCGCGGTTTTGGCTAACACCCGCGGTTCACTGGCGGGGTAAAGACGGCTCAAGCGATGTGCCAACTGGCGGCTTCGGCCGGCGTAGTTTCATATGCCCGCAATCAACTGGAATTTGTTGCCGTGCGAATTCCTCCTCTTCACTCGACAACGGAGCAGCGAATAAATTAAGGGCATGCCTCCCTTTCCAAGCCAGACCCAGGACGAGCCGGGTTCAAGTGAAAATAGGACGCAGGCTCAGTGCCTAGGGAGCGCAATGGCAGGAGATGCGTGCCTCAAAATGGCGGAAAGGAGGGTTGCGGGAGAACCCCTTGTTTTCACGCCTAGCCTACTCGTGAATCCGGGTTTCCTTCAAAGCCTATTGAGAAATAATGGCTGATTAAGCTTCGAAGCGCAGCCGAAGAATACGGCTCTTTAGATTGCAAAAGCCCGATCATCTTAGTTTCAGCGATTTTCTTCGAACTTTCCACCGCTTCCTTGACGGTATTCCCCTTGATGATGCCTATTGGCACTTGATTTGATGCGCTAAGCGCGATTTCTGCTGCCGGGTCTTGCATTGGCTTGGAAATATCCTCGTTTACCCACCAGAGAGTGAATTTATCCTTGTACCCGATGAACGCCTTACTGCCATTCCTTACGGCCGCTTTCCCAAGCCCGTTTAAGCAGTTGCAAGCCCGTGCAAACACTATGGCGTCTTTTAGCAGGCCGCTTGACTTGACGTCAACGAGTGTTTCGTTATTGTGCCCGGCTATTTCTTCGTCGTTTCCATGGCCATTGAACATGACAAGATCGTGTTTTTGGGCAAGCAGCCTTGAGCGCACGCCTTTTTTATTAGCCTTCTCGTCGTCCGCCTTACTGACTTTCCATCCGCGCGTTTCTGCCTCGGCTATCACTTTTTCTGACCAAGCGTGCAGATAATGCAGCCCCGAATCATGCCTTGGCCGGGTAATCAAAAAAGTTTTCATTAACCCTGCACTCGCTTGGCCAATAACGGCAACTGCCTGATGAACTCCAATTCTCCTTTAACCGCGTCCTTTCCAGCGGCTGACCCTGCACGGACTTGCTCTATGAGTTCGGCGATGGTATACGTGCCGTTGTCGCCAATCGATACGGATACGTTTGGCGGCATGCTTTTGAGGCGTTCAATAACCAATTTTTTCGCATATTCATCGTCCACGTCAGTCGCCCCCCAATAAGTTTAATTCGCCCATTTTTTTAAGAATTTCCGCCCCCTTTTCCGTAGTATTAATAACTTCGACGTATGCTGCCGCCCATGACACTGGCTGGTCAGTTTCGCCAATTTTTACAATAGCAACGATTTCATCGCGATAATTCAGGGGAACCGACGCGTAGGTTTTTAAAAAACGCGTCCTAAGCTCGTCTTCGCTTCTTGCCACAATAAATCAATCCAATGGGGAATGTATATTACTTTTTGCCCATAATAAAGCCGACGTAACCCTAGTCTGCCAGCCCTTTCTTAAAAAGCCATTGTTTTCGCGATGTTGTCTAATTAACGAATGATTTATATATTGCCGTGAAGTGATGCTTCCCGGTGAGGGCATGAATTGCGTTTTTTGTAAATCCGTTCATGTAGTCAAGAATGGCAAAAGAAAACGAAAGGTTTTGACGAAACAAAGCTATTGGTGCATGGCGTGCAGGAAACAGTTCGTGCAACCAGACGGTTTTGAGCGCATGCGGCACAAACCAAAAACCATCGTGAGGGCGATACACATGCATCAAGACGGTTTCTCGCTGTCAAAAGTCCAAAACCACCTTTGGCAGCACGACAACGTAAAGGTTACGAGGATGACTATCTTGAACTGGGAGCGAAAGTACTCCGTTTTTTTTAAATAAGTTGCACGGGGAAGTGACGCCGGTCATTGAAGGAAGAGTGCACGTCGATGAAAAATTCATTCACGTCGGTAAAAAACATGGCTACGACTTGAATGCGATCGACAGCAAGACGAAGTACGTTTTAGCGCATTCCTACGTCGTAAAACGCACTATCCCGGCTTGCGTGAAGTTTCTGAGGCAAGTAAAAACGACGTGCTATCGTCAAATACTCGAGGTCTATCGGCGGGAACGGCACAAGCCCGCCGCGAAGCGTAACCTCATCATTTTCGTGAGCGATGGTTTCCAGAATTACAGGAACGCGTTCAACAAGCTGTTCTACCGGACTTGCACGCTGAGGTTCGGAGTGTCGATTGCGTGCAGGAAGTATGGCCTCGAACACAACAACAATGCAATCGAGCGGTACAACGGCGACATCGAAGACCGGACAAAAACGATGAGAGATTTCGGAAGTCATCAGGGCGCCGGGGGCTTTTTGGACATGAAGCAAGTGATTCATAATTTCGTGAATCCGCACATGAGTTTGAAAGGACGAACGCCAGCAGAAGCCGCACGTGTTGAAGTGAATCTTGGGAGGAAGAAATTATTCTACCTCGTCAGGTTTCTCGCAAAGAAAACGCATCATTCGCTAAGATGACAATATCTGTTTTCGCCAAGAAGCCGCGTTTGGCGCCCCCCCCCTTATATTCCGATGGCAGGCGGCTTCCTCCCGCGCATCGTCGACGAGTAGTACACCGCGCCGCCGACGAGCAAGAGCACAACAACGCCGGCTACGTAATAATTGTAGTTCGCCTTGTTCGCCCTTGCCTTTGCCAAGAGTCCGGCGACCTTTTCCTTTGCCTTTGCCCACAACGCCTTCGCTTGCGCGAACTTGCCCTGCTTTTCAAGGTTTTTTGCCTCGGCAATGATTTGCCGAGCCTCGCTGGTCTCCGAATCACCGGCAGGCAGTTCCAATAACGCAGCCTCCACTTCCTCATTGGTCTGCGGGACTGAAACGAAACGCACCGGCGTCGAAGTAGGAGAAACGGCTATTGTCGGCGTTGCATTTGCCTGCCTTAATGGCGTCGGCGTCGCCTGCGGGAAACCACCGCCGCTTGAACCGCCATAGCTTCCCCCAGAACTGCCTCCCGGAGAACCACCGGAAGGACAAGAACCCGAATGCGAGCAAGAGCCATCCGCGGGATTGCACGAGTCGGTTGTGCACGAGTTGGCGTCGTCACAACTCACGCCACAACACAAATCCACCTTAACGCACGCACCCCACACGCCGCCACGACACTCCTCCAACCCGCTGCAAACCCCGGCATCACAATCACGCGCCGAACCCTCTTGAGGCGGAAGACAGGACTCCGCCCGAA
>JAZDFO010000058.1:0-5931 GCA_043807785.1 Microcaldota archaeon
CAAGCCGAGCCGGACACCTCCGAGTACGACCCGCTTTGCCTGAAATACGATGTGACCAACCATGCGTGCACGGATTCGGACGGCTCGAGCAGCACGCTAAGCGCCGGCTCCGGCTTGTCGCAATCTTTCGCCCCGGCATCAAGCGAGTCATTCTCCCAATCCAGCATGCTCTCGTTTGCAGACGACACCACCGGCTATTCGCTCATCCACTCCGGCAGGCTGCGCATCATGCGCGAGAACAAGGCCAGCAAGCAGATTATCGTGAACGTCTACGGCAAGAAGCCTGCATCCACCGACAATGCCGGCTACGCCGTCATCAAAATCACTTCCACCGGTTTTGTTCCCCTGCGCAAGTACGTCGAGCCCGGCCAAGGCGTCATGTGGGTCAACCGCGATTCAGTGCCCCGCAAGATACAGTCCCGCGAGACCAAGGCCAGTGAAGGCGAATTCCACTCGGACCTGATTCCCCCCAACGGCAATTACACGCACAACTTCACGAAAGAAGGAGTCTGGGGCTACCGCGATGCCACCCGCACGGGCTACGAGGGAACGATTTACGTCGGAGCGCCCGGGCAGTGCCAGTTCCTTCGCCGCGACAACTTCGCCAAGCGCTTCGCGCGCAACCTCGTGCGCCCGCTTTTGGGCTACGTCGACTACCCCGGCCGCGGCGAACAAATCGCGGCCAGCTCGCCCCTGAAATTCTTCATCGGCGCCGACGGCTCGATTTCCACCACTGAACCTTACGTCGGAGGCCTTGGCTACGCCCCCGGCATCCAAACCGGCGTAACCAACCAATTTATCCAGCCCTACAACATCAACAGCCCGGCAAACCTCAACTACTGGCAGTTGCAGCAACAACGCCAGTTACCGTTCAACCAGAATTTCCAGCAAGGGACCGATTACAACATATATGCAGAAGACAAGCTCAAGTGCCAGCCGTCCGGCAATAGTTTCACTTGCCCAATCCCGATTTCCCCGCTCCTTCCCACCAACGGCATGGCGTTTTCCATCGTCAACGACTACGCGCTCATATCCGGCGCGCCGTCCAACATCCTAATCGACGGCAACTCCAAGCGCGAGTGCCTTGAGGCAGTGTTTGTCGACCGCCAGGGAATCGACGGGGCGTTAGTCGGAGTAATGCAGACCGTCCAATCAGCCCTCGGCTCGGCCCCGCGCTTTTCCACGTTCACCGTCAAGCTCCGTTCCGAGTGCGTGGAATACTTCATGGAAGACAACCGCCTAAAGCTGCGCTTCAAGAAAGAATACAGCGCCGACCCCGACGACTTCACGCAGACCGTCGTAATGTCCGTTCCAGGCCTGGGCCGCCAGACCTTCGGCGTCACCCTCAAGTTCCACATCTATAACGACCCCGCGTCCAAGTACGCGCTCCAGGTGGTGACCGGCAATAAGGACATGTACTCCCGCATTTCTCTGGCCGGCAACGGTGCGGAATCACGCGAGCCAATGATGCTGGTCAACAACCTGCCTTTCGCGAAAGTCAGCGTCGGCGCGGAGTCTCTCCCAATCAGCGGGTCGACTTTGTCGGCGTTATACTCCGGCAGCAACGACGGCCGCGAGAGAATCCTTCCATTCCTTGCCAAAGTGACCGCCGGCTCCACGCTGCCCCTCACACTCACTGC
The DNA here is from genome assembly GCA_043807785.1 of Microcaldota archaeon. Taxonomy (GTDB): domain Archaea; phylum Micrarchaeota; class Micrarchaeia; order Norongarragalinales; family SBBD01; genus JAZDGU01. The sequence goes on from JAZDFO010000058.1 coordinate 1,641, forward strand.
CATAAAAGACGCGAAAATCCCGTCGTCAACCGGGCTCAAGCTCGCAGCTCCTACAAACAAGACGGCAATGCCTTTTTCCGGCTCTGGCCTCTACGACGTAATCGGCAACCCCGGCAAGGACGAGTATCCTACAACCGAGGTTGCGGCGGTGATGCAGTGCAGCGGCAACAACTACTGCACAGCCGCGCAAATCGATGAAGCCGAGGCGGCAGTCAGGCAGGATATTGCCAAGATGCGGGAACAGTTCATCGACAAAATCCAGGAAATCGACTTCAACGGCATCGGGCAATACGCCAAAGACTCTTTCGTCCAGGCATTTTCGCGCACGCTTTCCGAATACGCTGCAGACCAGGCCCAATACCGTGCCTGCAAGGCAATGACTGGCCTTTTGGACTTATGCGATTCGCGCGCGCAAGGCAACGTCCCGGCAGACGACGCGTGCTCGCAAGGCCAGCACTGTGATTCGGAAACTCTTGGCACTGCCAAGACCAAGCGGAGCGAAATTTGGAACATCATGAAGCCCGAGCTGACCGCCGCGCTTTGCGACTCGGCGACTGTGCAGCAATACGAGGCATTGGTCAACTCCAACAACGAAAACGCCCTGCGCGCGTTCCTCGCCAGCCGCCTCCAAGGAGTGAACTTCGGCCCGCGCAAGCTCAACACCAAGCCCATCGTCGACGTGAGGCCGCTTACAATCGCGGTGTTGTTCAACCGCGCCGCCGACGGCGCTGACGGCGAATACGGCTATTACGTGAAAAACTATCCGCTTGTCGTGCCCGGAAGCTACCTCGACCGCGACTCGTTCATCACGCTCGAGCAATGGTCGAAATCCGATATGGTATCCGAGGCGGTTTCCAAGGCAGAGCGCAAGATTTCCAGCATTTTCAAGTCCCCGCTTGCGACTTCCGTCGAGTCTTTCACTTCCACCAAGGCCTTCCCGTACCTCTATACCCCGGCCGGCGCAACGCCAACCTCGCTGAAGGCAAACTATTCCGAGCGCCCGACGCTGCCGACGATGAACAAGTTCGTATTCGACCTCGCCCAAGACAAGCTCGAGCTGTTTGACGCCGCCACGACTTCTGCATCGGACTATGCGACGAAAAACGGCATGGCCCCGGCAGAATTCCTGATAAAGACTGAAGGCACTTTCGCCGACACTCCCGCACAAAACATCATCACAGTCAAGAGCTGCAAGTTCTACATAGTCCTGGCCGACGGCAAAAGCATGCCTGACGCTGCCAAGATGCCCAAACTTGATTATCCGTGTTCGGCTGAAGCTATTGCCGTGCTCAAGAACTTCCTCGCAAAGGCCTATGGCGTGACTATCGACAAAGTTGACGGCGCGGTTCCCTCCGCATTCACCGCAGCGGTCCTCGCGCAGGGCGCAAGCGCGAATACCCTTTATATTTTCAAGCTCGAAAACGTGGTAGACTCGAATGGCGCAATCTTGGTAAGTTACTCTGATGCAAGCGGCAAGGCGCTCAATAACACTATTGCGTACTTCATGGACGAGCGGTTTATCCCGCAAAAGTGGGCTGAAAAAGACAGTTTTGCCGTCCTAGATGCGCTCAAGGACGATGGGACTAGGAGCCTCAAATTCTATGACGCCCAAGGAACCCCCGCGGGGCCGGTGACATCTTTTTATTACGACCTTGGCAAACGCGGAACTTCCAAGGGCCCGCAGGGACCAAACGTCCCAGGATCCCAGCAAGAAACCGTCCCGCCAGGCACAACGCCCTCTGATGGCCAGCTGCACAAGGATGCAGGCGATACCGGCCCCGCAGGGCCAGGCCTTGGCTCGTGGCAGGAGGCGATTCGCGCGGCGATACCGAACATCTTCGTCTGGGACCCTGAACCTGGAATAGAACGCGTCGCTGCGGTATACGAGAAATGCAATACTGCGAACAACGACCTACTTGACGACAACCTCGTTTTCAGCCAAGTCGACAACAAATACTATATCTCCAACAAAGCCCGTGCCTGCGTAACCCTTGAAGTCGACAAAGCCAAGGCCAAGTCAATTCTCGCGGCAATCCACGCCCAAATAGGCGATACGCCTGCCGAGATAGCCGACTCGTCGCTATCCGTCCAGATTTTCGCCCTCGACCCCGACGCAGTTCCTAATTCGTTTGAAATATTATTGGACCGCTCCAATTCAATCCTTCAAGCCGGCTGGGTCAATTCACAGTATCAGGGCCGCTTCTTCTTCAACCCCAAGGAAGGCGACAAGTTCCCAGAAGTAAAGACTACCACCGATAACTTCTTCGACGGCGGCGAAAAGCTTTATGCCGTAATAACCGACGGCACCGCGAGTTTCGGCCGCTTCTGGGGCGACTTCAACAGCAAGGGATGGGTTAGGGACGCGAGCAAGAACATCATAACCGTAGGTACCAAGCCCGGTGCTGTTCCCGCCGCCAGTGAATGCAAACAAAGCCCGTCGACGACTCTAGCCCTTAGCGTAGGCGGCTGCGTAAAACTGGATCCGGATCCAGTGAAATCCAACGGATACGTTTCACTTACCCTCGTGCGCATTTTGCCGGAAAGCAGTTCTGCCGAATTCCAGGCACTCGCAACCGATGGGTCAAAGACCGTTTGCACGATAAAGATAGGGCGTTACACGCAAACATATTGTTCGGTATCTTCATTGACCCTCGCATTTCCAACCGCCCCCTTCAGTTTGAAATCTGTTTCCCAGTCTTCAATTGTCATAGAAAACAACTTGCCACCGACTCCGCAAACAAGTGTGTATACAATACCATCGGATAGCAACTCCATTGTAGCTGTACCGGCAGGTCAATCGCTTACTTTGAAAACAACCTGCAGCTGGACTCCCCCCTGCTACGACGATTTTACCCTTTCTGACTCTCTGATTAAAGATTATTTTAGCACAAAACTCGCACAAGACATGTGGTCAGTTGGCCCGCTTGAACCGGACACTTACTCCATATTGGCCCATAAGCCAGGTATTCGGGGAGGCAGTTGGGAACCACTCCGAGCAAAGCTACAGGTTTCGTGAGCCAAAGCAGCGTCGAGTCCGCGGGGAAAACCCTGTATTATTTAAACCACCTCCGCCCTCTTCATATTCATGTCAGAACCCAAGCGCCTGCTTGTCTTGTGCGTGGACGTGGATGACGACCTTGGAGTCAAGGCCAAGGTCAAAGGGCCGCTCGTTGGAAGGCAGGCCAACATCGAGGCTGCAACGAAGTTGATGGTCGCCGACCCGCAGGACACGGACGGCAACACTATTTTCGACGCCGTGAAGGCCTTCGACGGGCTCAAGCGCGATGGCTACGAAGTCGAAGTCGCTACAATAACCGGCAGCCAGAGGCTGGGGTATTATGCCGACCGCGAAATCGTCAAACAGCTTGAAAAAGTGCTTGCCAGCTTCATGCCGGAAGCGTGCGTTTTCGTCTCCGACGGCGCATCCGACGACTCCATCCTGCCGCTTGTGCAAAGCCGCGTGAAAATCAGCAGCGTGCGACAGGTGGTGGTCAAGCAGAGCAAGGAATTGGAGAAGACTTACTTCGTGCTGCTCGAGAAGCTCAAGGAACCGCATTTTGCGCGCATCGTGTTCGGCATCCCCGGCATGCTCCTGCTTTTGATGTTTGCGTTCCAGGACGCGGGAATCCGCATCTTCATCGGCCTGTTCGGCGGCTATTTGCTTCTCAAGGGCTTCGGCATTGAGGAACTCGTCCTGAGCCGCATCGCGCGCTCCGAGCTTTCCCTCGAGAGAATGACGTTCATCTTCTATTTCGCTGCAGTCCCGCTGGCAATCGTGAGCGTGTACCTCGGCATTGCCCGCGTGGCAACCCTCCAGCAGGAGGGAGTGACTAACATCGCCAAGATTGCGGCGTGGGTGCTCAAGGACTTCGTGCTCTTGTTCCCGATTGCGGTCATGCTCGTGCTTGCCGGCAACCTCTTGGAGGTAATAAACCAGAACAAGCGCTACGCCATCCCGACCTATGCAATCTACTTTTCGGCAGTCGCCTTGTTTTGGATGATTGCCAACAACGCCGCCGACTGGGTCATTGGCACCATCTCTTTCTCCGACTTCTTCCTCTCACTTTTGTTCAGCATCGTCGCAATGTATTTGGTGATTTTGCTTTCCCGGCAGTTCAAGAGCGGCATCATCGCGCGCATGAAACTCGAGGGCAAGGAAGTCTACACTGAAATCGGCGGGTTGATCGGCAAGATTGCCGGCATCGACAAGCGCAAGGGCACTTTCCTTGTCAAGACCGGCAGCGGGCAGAAGATTGACTTCGACTTCGAGCGCCTCTCGGGAATCGGCGAC
>JAZDFO010000059.1:0-15062 GCA_043807785.1 Microcaldota archaeon
ACAGCATGGTTTTGTGCGGATGGAGGCATTTAAAGCGTTCGCAGGGTTTGCCCAAAGGAGTGCGGCTGCACAGAAAGCATCGGCGGGTTATAGTCTTGATTTTTCGGTGTGCTTTCCTCCCAGAGTTTTTATAACTCTTGCCTTTGTAGCATTCTCTGGTATTTCATGGCTTTAGACCGCTTGCGCGCACTCGGCAAACCGGGGCGCATTCACTTCCTTCGGGATTCCTTGTTTCTCGCTGTTGCAGTGCGCCTTCTCATCATCGTGCTCGCCCTCGTTGCCGCCAATGAGGTGGCTTGCGGGACGCCGTTTGATAATTTCCTGCCTTCCGCACTCTCCCGCTGGGATGGCGCGCACTACCTGCACCTTGCAGAGCATGGGTATTCGAATTCCGGGGAGGAACGGTTCCTCATCAATTTCTTTCCCCTGTTTCCCCTGCTCATCTGGCTGCTCAACTTTCTTGTAGGAAACTACCTGGTTGCATCGCTGGTCTTGTCTTTTGCTGGCTCGGTTGTGGCGGGGTTTGTGCTGCAAAAGCTTGCCGCGCTAGATTTCGGAAAGAATTCCGCGCGATGGTCGCTGGCTTTTTTCTTCCTCTTCCCGACGGCGTACTTCCTTGCCGTGCCGTACACCGAATCCGTCTTCGCTGCACTGGCGTTGTCGTCGTTTTATTTCGCGCGCAAGAGGGACTGGCGCGCCGCCGGGGTTGCCGGCATGCTCGCGACTGCCGTGCGCTGGCACGGCTTGGCGCTGGTTCCCGCGCTCGCGGTTGAGGCGTGGCAGCAGGAGGGCTTCAAGGGCATTAAGCGCGCGGGTTGGCTGCTTGTGGTGCCCCTTGGCCTGCTTTCATACCTGGCGCTCAATGCGCAGGTCACCGGCTCGCCGTTCTCGTTTGTCGTCATTAACGAGGTCCACTGGTTTCACAAGCCAATCCTCCCGTGGGATTCCTTGTGGAATTCCGCGCAGGAGTATTACCGCAATCCCTTCAATTTCGACCCCGCCAACGAGCACATGGCGCGCACCCTGTGCTTTGCGTTCAGTGCCGTGCTGTTGTACGCCGGCCGCCGGCGCCTGCGGCTGTCCTATCAAGTCTTTGCATGGGGCAGCCTCGTCATGCTTTATTCGGTCACATTCCAAGTCGGGCTGCCGCGCTACCTGCTTTCAATATTCCCGCTGTTTTTGGTGCTCGGCGGCTTTGGCTCGCGGCACAGGATATCCGCCGGCGCCATTTTGCTGGCGTCCCTTGCATTGCTGTGCAATTACGGCTACCTTTTCCTTAAAGGCTGGTACGCGTTTTGAGCCTGCGCGGGATTCGCACATCATTTCAATGCATGCCTGCGGCCCGCTGGTTTGCTGCTGCATTTCAGCAGTGGGCGCGGTAGATTTCCGCAACGGCGCCGTTTATCGGCAGCTCGACTACCTTTTCGTATTGTGGATTGTCGCGGAACAAGGCGCGGTTGGCCTTCTTTAATTCGTCTTCCTTCGGCCCGACCAGGACGTACGCCACGTTGTATTTCCTTATGATGGCGCAGTCCGCGGTTGAATAGAATGCGTCCTCGTCCCGCAAGCCCTGCCGCACGTCCAGTCCGTGGCTCTTGGCGAGCACCTGTTCGCCGGCGACTATCCTCCTTCCTGCAAGAGTGCTCACGATGTTGTTTTGCGCGTCGCTTGTCATCCACACCGCTTCCGGCTCGGTGTTGAGCCTTATCCAGTCAGCGGCCTGCAGCTCTTCCCGTGTGTATAATCCTATGTCGTTGCTGTCCCACCATGCAAGCGTCAGCAATCCGCTGGCGGTGCTAGCAAGAAGCAGGGCTATGGCGGCGGCCTTGAGCGTCTTGCGCCCGTCCTCCCAAAGCATGCCCAGCGGAATTGCCGCGAACACGCAACTGAAGAAAAACCAGTGGATGAATATCTTCATGTTGTCCCACGCGTATTCCTGGAACCGAAATAGGTTGCATATAATGAACAATGCTAGGAAGGGCAGGTAGATCTTTCTTTTCCCTTTTTTTGCAAGCCCAATTCCGATCAGCGCAAGCGGCAGTACCAGCCACGCGTTGGCGAGCCAGAAAATCGCCAGCTCCGGCACGCCGAGGTTCGCATTCCTTTCCAGCCAGCCGGTCTGCACTGCGAAGAATTTGGGCGCGGACTGCACCTGCTGGAACATCCATGCGGCCTGCGGAAGCGCGAGCACCAACACTGGCACGGCGAACCAGAGCAGCAACTTGATTTCGGCAAGCCTTTTTTTGGATTTGGCGACAATGCAGGCTGCCCAACAGGCTGCAACGAACGACGCCGCTAGGAAAGAGTGGGCCTGCGTGAGGGGCATCAGGCCCAGCAGGATTCCCGCAAGCGCCATCGTGCGTTTGTCCCGCTTCTCTAGCATCTGCAGCAGCATGAAATAGAATATCACTGACAGCGCAAAGCCAAGCAATGTTGCCCTTTGCGGGATGAAGATAGTAAAAACGTTGTTCATGAACTTGATGCCCTGCGAGTCGATGTCGGAATAAGGCTTGGGCATGTGCTGCACGAAATTCAGCACGTCTTTGGAGTTCATCGCGTCCTGTCCGAATTGGAATATGCCCGCGTTGCCATTGAATAGGAATAGTATGATGGCGAATGCGGCAGCGGCCTTGCTTTTCGTGATTTGCCTGCCGATGAAGTAGGCAAAGCTGCACAGGACGAAGTACGACAGCAAATGGGGGAGAAGAATCGAGTCGCGAAGGCTCAGCCCCCCTTTTACCAGGATGGCGGATTGGAAGTCCATAATAAAATGGTAGCCCATAGGCGCGCCGTATAAGTAGGGGTGCTGGGGCGGGAAGTTGGAGCGTTGGGCGAACGAGTTTATCACCGCAAAGTGCAGCGGGTAGTCGTACCAGACGTTGGCGCCGACAGTCATATCGCCCCATTGGTTGCTGCCCATGACCACGCTGTTGTTGATGAGCATGAGGATGGCGCAAACCGCCGCGACGACAAAGATGCCCGTGCGGTCGATTTTTACCGCCGGGGCGGCATGGGGGTATTTTTTTGAAATGTATTTCGCCGCGGCGGCAAGCAGCAACGACGCGGTAATCGTCGTTGGTTCGGTGAGCCGCCCTGCAAGCCATGAAAGAAGGAAGACCATCCAAGTTCCAATGAGAAGCCCAAATCCTGCCGTGAAAGCCGCGCGCTTGTGCCAATCGTCAAAGATTGGGAGCCTGCATCCAATTGTCCAGCCAAACCAAGCGCACGCAATCAGGAAGACGAATGCAACTAGCATGTTGGGATTTATGTATGATGTATTTTAAACCTCATTTTAATGAATGTTGGAGGGGGGAAAGCATTTGACTGAATACCTTCATCAGCTCAAGCAGCTTGAATTCACGGACTTCTGGCTGCAGGCAAAAAGCAGCCTGTTCCTGGATTACCTTCCAGCGGGTTGCGAGAAGACTGTCTTGGACCTTGGGGCCGGCACGGGGCTGCTTACCTTCAAGCTGGCCCAATTGGGGTGGGATGTCGACGCATTGGAACCATCAAAGGAAGCAACTGAATGGATCCAGGACAAGGTCGCGCAGTTCGGCTCGCGCGTGAGCGTAATCAACAAAACCCTCGAGGCGTTTTCCACTCGGAAAAAATATTCAGTCGTCGCAATGGCCGACGTGCTTGAGCACATAGGGGACGATGAGGCGGCTTTGGCTAAAATCCACGGGCTCCTGGCACGAGGCGGGACCCTGCTGCTCTCCGTTCCCGCAAACCCCTGGCTTTGGAGCGCGCACGACGTGCATTGCCTGCACTGCCGCAGGTACGGCAAACCGGAGCTGAGAAGAAAGTTGGAAAAGCACTTTTTGGTAAAAACGCTGCGTAGCTGGAATTTCGCAATGCTGCCAGTGGCGCTCGCCAACAAGCTGCTCTACAAGCGCGAGTATCCGCACAAGGCCGTGAACTCGGTGGGCTTCCTCAACGAGGCGTTGAAGTCGTATTACCTGGCTGTCGAGAACAAGGTTCCTTTCCCCGCCGGCATCACCTTGTTTGCCGCTGCCGTAAAGCAAGCTTAGGCGCTCCGGCGAAAAACAGAAAAAGGCAGGCGCCCTCAAATAATGCGGGGATATTAAACTAATTTTTTAATGGGTGGGTCGGATGGGCGAGTTTTCCAGTTACTCTTCCGTTTTTTCCTGGCGCTACGGCGGCAAGCCCATGCGCGAGCTGTTCGGCGAGAAAAAGACGCGCCTGCTGTGGCGCAAGGCGTGGGTGTCGCTGGCGCGCGCGCAAAAGGAAGCGGGACTGGTTTCATCCGAAGACCTTAGGGAAATCGAGAAGCACAGCGACGAAGTTGACATTGAGAAGGCGCACCTAATCGAGCGCGACATCAAGCACGACCTCATGGCCGAGTTGCGCGTGTTTTGTGCACAGGCGGGAAAGGCGGGAGGCAAGCTGCACCTGGGGGCGACTTCCATGGACATCGAGGACAATGCCGACGCGTTGCGCACGCGCAAGGCAATCCGAATAATCCGCGAAGGCGCATTCCATCTTCTCGCCTCGTTTGAAAAGCAAATCAACCGCTACGCGGACCTGGAGTGCATGGCACTCACCCACCTGCAGACTGCCGAGCCGACGACGGTGGGGTACCGCTTCTGTTTTTACGCCCAGGACCTCATGATTGACCTGGCGCAGCTTGACCTTGCTTACTCGTTTGCAAAAGGCAAGGGCTTCAAGGGCGCGGTCGGCACCGCCGCAAGCTACGCGTCCCTTCTCAAGGGCAAGAAGATGACTGCCGAAGAGCTTGAGGCTGCGGCGATGGCGGACTTCGGTTTGCCGGCTTTTGAGGTTTCCAGCCAGGTTTCCCCGCGCAAGGTGGACTTCATGGTGCTCAACTCGCTTGCGGGAATCGCCGCGACTTTGCACAAGTTCGCCTTCGACGTGCGCTTTTTGCAGTCGCCTTACGTTTTCGAGGCAATGGAGCCGTTTGCCGAAATGCAGGTCGGCAGCAGCGCAATGCCTTTCAAGCGCAATCCCGTGAAAAGCGAGCGCGTGTGCAGCCTTGCCCGATTTGTTTCCGCGCTGCCTGCCGTGGCATGGCACAACGCCGCCAATTCCCTGCTCGAGCGCACGCTTGACGACAGCGCCAACCGCCGCATAATAATTCCGGAAGGCTTCCTTGCAACGGATGAGGCGCTGCGGCTGTCTGCAGAGATTTCCGGCGGCCTGTACTTGAACAAGGCGGCGATCGAGCGCAATTACGATATGTTTTCTCCGTTTGCGTTCACCGAGCCTTTGCTGATGAAGCTCTCCGAGAAGGGCGCAGACCGCCAGGAAATGCATGAAGTGCTTCGCAAGCTCTCGCTGCAGGCGTGGCAGGAAGTGCAAAAGGGCAGGCCAAACACGCTTGCACAGCTGGCGAAGGAAAGCAAGGCAATCCGCAAGAGGCTTTCCGAAGCCGAAATCAATGCAGCGTTTAGCGGCTCGCATTCCGGGCTTGCGCAAAAGAAGTGCCGCGATTATTCCAAGGTCATCCGCAAGGCGCTTGAAGGCAAGTCCGTGCCGCGGCCGGAGCGCGTCGAATTCTAAGCACTTGGTGGCAATTGGCAATGGCGTTATTCGGGCTCGATGATTCGACCGTAGTATTCGGCGCGCTGGCACTCGTCGCACTGGCTTGGATGCTGGGCGAATGGCGACTGCCGTGGCATAAGCAAGGCGGCGAAATCAGGGTATAGGCACGTGCCGCGCAGATTCATTCACGGTTTCGTCGCCTGCCGTAGGAATGAATATATTCGGAGCCCGTCAAACCGGTGTTACGCCCTTTTGGGGGAAGGGCGCTGTAAAACAAACAATGTGGGTGAATAATATGGGAAAGAATGGAATCTCTATGGCTGCGGTTGGCGGGTGGGCGTTTTTGCTTGGCCTGGTCATCGCAATCGGCGCGGCTTTAATGAATACTGCGCTCGATTCTGGGACTGTGCTGATACTGGCAATCCTCGGCCTGCTTGTAGGAGTGTTGAACATCAGCGAAAAGGAGGTAATGACCTTCATGGTCGCAACGCTGGTGTTCATGATTGCGTCGTCGAGCCTGAATGTAATCTTGACTGCGCTTCCGCTATTCGGGACCCTGATGCCGGCTATTCTTCGCAACATAGTCGTGTTCGTCGCTCCCGGAGCGGCTATAGTCGCGCTCAAGTCGCTCTACGACGTGACCAAGTCGGCTTGAATGCCGGCTTTTCCTTTTTTTCTTTCCCTTTTTTTCCAGACGCATTTTAGCTACAGTAGCCTCGCTGTCAGAAGTAGTATTCCTGGCCTATGCCTAGAATTACCGGCTTTGCCTTGCCGTCCTTTTTGGCCTTTGTCGAAAACTCGTTGAGGTCGGCTTGTATTTCCTTGAAGGTCCCGTAGTGCATTGGAATCGCGGCCGTGCATCTTATTCTCTTGAGGGCGTTGAGGGCGCTGAGCACGTCCATGGTGTACCTGCCGCCGACGGGAACCAGCGCGACGTCTGCCTGGATTTGGTTCATTTCAAAGAACTCGAAGGTGTCGCCGGCGTGGTAGACGCTCTTGCCGCCGACGCGGAATATGTACCCGACCGGGTATTGGCTCTTGAAGTGCTTTGCCGCAACGACCTTCACGTCGATGCCGTTGTGGGAAAACTCGTCGCCGACGTACGCCGCCATGCGCTGCCTTTGTGGCACATCCAGCACCGCCAGCGCGGGCTCGGGCGCGATTACTGGCGCGAAAGTCTTTTCCTGAATCCTTTTGACGTCGTACTTGTCGCAGTGGTCGTAGTGCTCGTGAGTGACCGCAATGAGGTCCGCAGCCCGGATTCCTTCGGCGGTCGTGTACGGCTTGACGAGGCGTTCGCCGGACAGCGGCCTCGGGTCGAGCCACGGGTCGACGATTATGTGCTTTCCCTCCAAGTCGATTTCAAACGAAGCGTGGCCGAGCCAGCGGATTGCCGCCATAAACCAAATCCCCCCTGCCTGTTACGCTAATACAGCGGATTCCGAAAAATTATATACCTTTGGCTGGCCTTGCGCAAATATAAAAGCAGCTATATTCACCATATTGCCATGAGTGATTCGGCCAGCCGGTTCAACCTCTCACTTTTGCTTACAAGAAGGCGGGATGGTTTTACTCCATCCTTGAGCCGGAGGATTACCTCAAGCTGGAAACGGCTTTCTCCGGGCAAGAGGGGCGCATTAGCCGGCGCGTCTGCAGGTTTGATTTATACTGCTTTGGCCGGAGTCGAAAGCAAGCTGATGGGAGATAATCCTCTTACGGGAAGGATTCTGCCGTATTCTGCCCCGTTCATCGGAGCCTATGCCGGCAGGTCGCATTGGCTTAAAATGCACCGGGCGGAGACTGACCCCTTGACTAACATGCTTCGGCGCGAGGCTTTCGATAAGTGGCTCTCGCGCAACCAAAAGCACATCCGCAAGGGCACTCCGTTCACCATAGTATTTGCAGACCTTGACAACTTCAAGGCCGTAAATGACCTCGTAGGAAAGGAATTCGGGGACAGCGTGCTGCGCGTGCTGGGCCGGGCGGCGAAGTTCGCATTGAGGCCAACTGACGTTGCGGTCCGCCCCTCGGACGTGCTGCCCGGAAGGTGGGGAGGCGACGAGCTCATGTGGGGAGGACGGTTCACTCCCGAGCAAGCCCGGGTTATTGTTGCGCGTTTCGAACGCGTAGTTCAAAACCTCCATAACCGGAATTTGCTCTCCTTACAGGTTAAGCACGACGATCCAAAAACCCCGCCACTAGAACAAAGGGAATTGGAAGAAAAGATTTCAAAGCTTATCCGACACCCCCTCGGCCTGAGTTACGTGATCCGGACGGTTCAACCGGGTGAAACCCTCGAGTCGATGAAAGCAAGCTTGAGCAGTGAGCTGGAAACGGTGAAGGTTGCGCGGCGTGAACAGAGGGAAAGGGCGTTCTAATGGCCCTTCGTCTCTGGAAGCGAAAAAAGCCCTTGCGCGAGGACAAGATGCTCAAGGACACCAACAAGTACAGCGAGCGCGCCTTCGACGACAAGACGCTCGAGACGCTCCAGCACTTCATCCACACGCGCACTTTCGATACGCTCGACTTCCCCGTCCAGCACGGCAAGGAAGCCGCCGTCTACCGCGCGACCAAGGACACCGGGGCCGGGCCGGTCTACCTTGCAGTCAAGATTTTCAAGTACGAGGGGCCGTCGTTCCAAAAGAGGCTTGCATACCTCCAAGGCGACCGGCGCTTCAAGGCGCCAAAGGCAGTCCGCGCGCTCGTCGACGTATTCGCGCGCAAGGAATACGCCAACCTCAAGATGTGCCACGAGGCGGGCATCCGCGTGCCAGAGCCAATCGCCAATAAACACAACGTCGTAATCATGGAATTCCTCGGCGAAGGCGGAATCCCGTCTGCGCTCCTTAAAGACGTGTGGCTGGAAGACCCTGCGGCAACCCTGCTTTTGCTCCTTGACGACATGAAGAAGATGCACGCCGCCGGCCTGGCGCACGCAGACCTTAGCGAGTACAACATCATAGTCCACAAGGGCGAGCCGTACATCATCGACATGGGGCAGTCCGTCGTGCTCTCGCACCCGTCTTCTGAGGAGTTCTTTATTAAGGACGTGCACAATGTCCTCAAGTGGTTTGACAAGCTCGGCGCGCACTACGGCGAAAAGGAGGCCATAGCATTCATCTTAAGCGGCGGGAAAAAATCCAAAAAAAGTATTTAAAACCAAAATCAAAGTGACCAGCTGCATGCTCAAGCAAGCCATCGTACTGCGCAACGACCTGAAAATGGGCAAGGGCAAGATAGCCGCGCAGGCAAGCCACGCATCAGTAATGGCGTACGCAAGCTCAAACCGCGATGTGGCCTCGGAGTGGTTCGAGGAGGGCCAGAAGAAAATCGTGCTAAAAGCCGACGGCGAAAAGGCGCTCCTCGAGCTGCACCGCCTCGCCAAGCGCATTGGACTGCATGCGGTGCTGGTCCACGACGCGGGCCACACGCAGATCCCCGCAGGCACGCTCACGGCAATAGCAATCGGCCCCGACGACGAGAGGAAAATAGACTCGGTCACTGGCAAGCTCAAGCTGCTCTGATTGCGATCTGCTGCACCCTTCCACGAGCTTGCGCTGCCGTCTTGTTCATGCGCAACCAATATATACCTGGATGCGCATTAAGTGTGCATTGACTGTGCATGGTGCGGGTGGATTGAATGAACGTGAACCTGGGCGCTCCTTACGAGCTGATAATCAAGAGGGTAATCGACAATGGCTATGCCGGAAGCCAGACTGAAGTCATCCGGCAGGCCCTGTTGTCGTACGACCGCGAGATAGAAGAGGAGGTTTTGGTACGCAGGGGAATCGAGGCTGGGATGGAATTAATAAAGGCGGGGAAGGTCAAGACGCATTCCTTGAAGAAAGTCCTCAAGGAAGCTGGTCTTGAGTGAGAATAGAGCTATCGGATCCCGGGCGCGAGGACTTCCTGAAATTGGAGCGTCAGCTCCAACTTCTTTTCAAGAGCCATTTCCACAAAATTGCGGCGATGCCCCCGCGAAAGCACATGCAACATGGCGTGGATTCGTTCGTCGAAAAAGTCACAAAGCAGGCCCGCATTGCGTATTACTTCGAGGATGATGCGATTTTCATTTGGCGGTGCTTTGCCACCCACAAGGAATACGAGAAGTGGTACAAGTCCTTCCGGTAGTCACGGTTCGCTGCAGAACGCGGTGCTGCTGATTGTGTCTCCGAGCCCTACTGTGCTTTTCGGCTTGGGGGTGATTGGCGCGGGGACGACGAAAACGTAGTGGTCCTGGAATTCTGCTACGCCCTCTTCCGTGAACCGCTTGCGTTCCCTTCCTTTCAACCCTGCGCTGTCTGCGAATTTTGCCAGCTGCTCGAGTCCCGCTTCCGACACGCTGATTTCCCGGAACTTCGGGTGCAGCACGTCGCTTTTTGTCGGCGGCCTTCCAAGCGCTGCCCGGACTTCCGACGCCTTGGCGGCAAGCAGCAGCGAGTCGGCGTACTGGCTTGGCTCTCCGCGCGCCCTTTTCTTGTCGGTGTAGAGCACGTAATAGCCCAGCGTGTGTGCGTGGACCCGGGAGAAGTCGAAGCGGCGGGCAAGCGCGCGGGAGGCGAGGTAGAGGCTGTACGCCCCCTCGTCGTTGCGGAGCGCTTGCAGCTCTTTTTTCAAGCCGAACATTTTCAGGACGTGGCGCATTTCTACCTCGTTGATTCCCAGCGAGTCCGCCGGCCTGCCGATGTGAGTGTAGACCTCGCGGGCCAGCGCCGGGTCGCTTATCATGACGTATTCCACATGCACTCGCAGCCTCGGGTTGGCCTTCTTCATCGCGTCGAGCTGGCCGCAAAGCCGGTTGAGGTAATACTGGATTTTTTTGCCGTTCTCGCGGTGGAGGTGGTGGAATCCGGCGACCATCGCGCGGTCGAAATTCGCTGCAAGGGCCGGCAAGTGGGGTGCAAGCCCGTCGGAGAACAGGGGTTCGGATTTGACGAGCTTGGAGAGCACGATGAGGCGGTTGGAGCGCTTGCAGACGACCTTTCTTCCGTCCCAGCCGCACGCGTCGTTTTTAGAGAACTCGAATATCCAGTTGACTTTCGTCGCGTCGCCTTTTTGCGCGGCTTTTAGCGCCGGGACGAGCGCGAGCCTGCCGCCTTGCACAACCGGGAACTTCACGCTCTTGTCGAAAAGCCTTGCCTGCGCGAGTGAAAGCAGCGGGCAATAGCACACCGGCGGGCTCTTTAGCGCTGCAAGCTGGTTGGCGATGATTCCGGCCTGGCCGCCCATGCGCAGCTCGTCCGGGCCCCCGAAGTATTGCGAAAACCACTCGAAAATCCTTGCGTCATAGCACGGCAGCTCGAGCGCCTTGCCGTTCTCAAAGCAGTAAAGCAGCGCCGCGGCGAAATCCTCCACTGACCCGATTGAAGGGGTGTCCTTCGCGTCCAGCCTCTTTTTCACTTCCTTTGTGGCAAGCGCCGAGAGCAGCTTTGAAACCGTTTTGCCGTCCACGAACTTCATCGCGTCGACGTTTGCCACAAATCCGCAAAACCCGGCGTGCCTTGCGAGGTTGTCAAGCGCGCGGGGCACTGCGGAGTGGAGCTTGGTGTTCCAGTGTCGCTTGAGATCCATGCTACCAATTGTGCGGCAGGTTACTTATTCCTTTCGAGCCGGCAGCCTACCCCAAGCTTGTCTGCCTGCAGCAATATGACCCCTTGACCGGGCCGGTTTGCCAGAAATCGGAACCCAAATACCCTCCGGTCTGGCATACTGCATTCCCCGACTGGTAACCGCGGTTGGTCTGCCCGTCGATGCTCGCGTTGCAGTTGAGGGGCCGGTAGTAGAAATCTGTGGCCATGTTTGGGAAATTGCGGCTCGCGCATGTTCCGTCATTGGAAGAGAAATACACGTTATTCACCTGGACGTAAGAAAACAGGCAGATGGGGTATCCCTCGTTGAAGCATGCACTGTTGCCTGCGTTGGCGGGATCATGCTCGATGAACGTGCAATCCATCTTGAGGGGCGTCCTGACTTCGCGTTCCAGCCGTGTGAACTTGAAATCGCTTGAAGCAGACACGTCGTCGATCCGCTGCTTTTGGAGCGCCACGTCGGCAGATACCCTTCCGATATCGGAGTTTATTTTCTCCTGCAGGAAGAACCCGCCCGCAGCGCCCAGTACTAGAAGCCCAATCAAAATCAGCATGGTAGCGTTCTCCACATGACTCACCTGAATGGGGGTATCGCGGCCGGCTACTTATTCCTTTCGACGATTGGGCCGCATGCTTGAGCTGAGTATTTGCACTTGCACTGCTGTTGGGAGGAGGGGGGGTGTGCCTTAGGCGCGCCTGTAGCCGTAGAGCTCGCCGCGGGAAAAGAAGCGCGTGACTTCCTTTGCAGCCGTTTCCTTGCTGTCGCTTGCGTGCACGATGTTGCGCTGCACGTCGGAGCCGTAGTCGCCGCGTATGGTGCCTTTCGGCGCCTTCTTTGAGTCGGTTGGGCCGCAGAGCTTTCGCACGGCTTCGACGGCGTTGTCTCCTCGCAGGACCATGAGCACTACCGGCGCGCTTTTCATGAAGCCCTTCAGTTCTGGGAAGAACGGCTTGCCGGCAAGGTGCACGTAGTGCTCGTCGAGCACTGAATCGGGCAGCACGGACATCTTTAGGCCCGCCACGGACAGCCCTGCGTCCTCGAACCTGGAGATGACCTTGCCAACGAGGCCTTTTTCCACGCAGTCCGGCTTGAGAATCACGAGAGTTTCCTCCATTGCATTACCACCTGAGATGATATAGTGTCATGCTCATGCCGACGGCGAATCTGTCTCGCCTTTTTGGCCTGCCTCTTTATGCCGCAGCCTTTATCAGGTATAGCTCGTCCGAGTCGCTGTCGTAGCCGAGGAGCCCGGCGTGCCTGCCCCAGTCGATGATGCGCGCGACGGTCTTGTCGGCGTGCTCGCGGATGAGCTCGGCGCGGATTGCCTTGACGAGCACCTTTTTTGACACTCGCCTGGCCTTTTTCGCCTCCACCAGCGCGATCGCCTTCCTGAAAATGTCGAGCGTGAGCAGCCTGTCTTTCACGATTCTCTTTCGTTCGGTAATTCCGGCCTTGACTATCTTGTTGCCGAATTCGGTGAGCTTGATTTTGCCGCCTGAAATGGTGATGAAGCCAAGCAGTTCCGCGGCTTCGGTGACGGGCAGGAGGCTTTCGACATCCATGTGCAGCTCGTCCACGATTTGGACGGTGTCGTCTTCGCCTCCCCGGTCGTGCAGCACCTCGAGCAGGCCGATGACCTTGAGAATCCCGGCCTCCGGCAACTTGTTCATTTTCCTCCCCTGCCAGCACGGCTGGCTTTTATGTTCCCCCCTTGCCTCCCTTCGTTGATTTCGCACCCCCGCTTTAAAACCTTTTTGAAAAGCGCCTTTTTGCCCACATCATCGTATGATAATCAAGTCATGAGGGAATATACCTTGTCCACGTCGTTGACGAACTCCTCGCTTTTTTGCTCCCTCGGCCGCGGCATCGTGATTTTGAGCTGCGCAATGACCCTCGCCGGCGCCTGCGAGAGCACCAGGATCCGGTCCGCCAGGTAAACCGCCTCCTCGATGTTGTGCGTGACAAGGATTACGGTGTCCGGCGGCAGCGTCTCGTCCTGCCAAAGCAGGAGAAGCTCCTTGCGCAGGCTCCTTGAGGTGAGGTCGTCGAGGTTGGAAAACGGCTCGTCCATGCACAAAAGAGCCGGCTCGACCGCCAGCGCCCTTGCGATGCCCACCCTCTGCTTCATGCCTCCCGAGAGTTCCCGCGGGTACGCGGTCTCGCTGCCCTCCAGGCCGACGATGTTGATGAACCTGCCCACGATTTCCTTGCGCTTGGCTTCCGGCATTTTTTGCGCCTGCAGCCCCAGCTCGATGTTTTGCGCCACGGTGAGCCACGGCAAGAGCGCGAAGTTCTGGAAGACCATCGACACTTTCGGGTTGGAAATCTCGAGGGGCTTGTCCTCAAAAGTCACCACCCCAGCGGTCGGCTTGTCTATGCCGGCAATGATGCGCAACAGCGAGCTTTTCCCGCACCCGGACGGCCCGACGATGGCCACGAACTCGCTTTTTTCAACGGAAAACGAGATGTTGTCAAGGACGGTGAACCGCTTGCCCTCCTCCTCGTAATTGCGCGTGATGTTCTTGACCTCAAGAAAGCTCATGGAAGTGCTAGTGCCCGCATCCAATTTAAATTAGTATGCATTTCTGTAGCCCAATGGCACAAATGCCCTATGAAGATGCCGTTGCAAAGGCCGCCAAAAAGCACTCCGCCGAGCTTGAGCTTTACGTCTCGGAATCCTCCAATACCCTGGTGTCGTCAAAAGCCGGCCGCCAGTCCTGCCGCGACTTCACCTCGCAGGCAGGCTACGCCGTGCGCGCAATCTCCGGCGCCAGGATGGGCTTTGCCTCCTTTGACACGTGGCCCGAATTCGGAAAGTCTGTTGCAACCGCCATCCGCCTATCGCACGAGCAGGAAAAAGCCCCCTACGGTTTCGCCTCCTCTGCCCGGGCCTCATCGTCTGCGCACTTTGACCCCAAGGCCGCCTCCATGGGAGCAAAGGAGATGTTGGAATCACTTGAATCAATGGACGGCGCGCACTCATCGGCCAAAGTTTCGGGCATAACCAACTTAATCGGTGCAAGCGCAAGCCGCTCGCTGCTGGTGACCTCGCAAGGCGCGCGCGTCGAGCAGAAATCAACCGGCTTTTACGCCTACAGCCACTGCTCTGCCGGCGGCAGCGAAGGCGACCACGCGAATTCATCCAGCCGCGCGTTTTCCCCGCAGCCCGTGGCAGAGGTTGCAGCGCGCGATGCTGCTGCAATGCGCTCTCCGGTTAAGCCTTCCCCGTCGGAATGCGAATTCGTTTTGGACATCCGCGCCATCCACGACCTTTTCGACCTGTTCCTCCCCTTTCACTTCAGCGGCGAGTCCGCCCGCCGCAGGCTCACGCGCCTCTCGCCCGGCTTTGCGTTGATGGCCGACGGAATCTCGCTTTACGACGACCCGTCAATCCCCGGCTCGGAGAACTCCGCACAATACGACGACGAGGGCCAAAAGGCGCAGCGGATGGCGCTTGCGAAATCCGGCAAGGTCGTTCGCTTCCTCTACGACATGCGCAACGCCGCGCTTGCCGGCGCCAAGGCGCACTGTAACGGCCTGCGCGCGTCCCATTCCTTCGCCCCTTCCCCCTCATTTTCAAACATCAGTGTCGAAGGCGGCGATATTGCAGACGCGGTCGCGCAATGCAGGCGCGGCGTATACGTCAAATCATTTTTGACCAGCGGCGCAAACGACGTCACCGGAGACTTCGGCTTCCCCCTGCTCACCGCGTTTGAAATCCGCGGCGGGGAAACCGGCCGAGGGCTGAAGGGCGCGGTCATGCGCGGAAACTTTTTCGATGTGATGCGCCAGGCGGAGTTCGAGAAGCGCAGGCGGGATTACGGCGGCGTTTACTCCGGCAGGGCGGCATTTCCGGCAAGGCTGGTGGCATAGGGCGCATAATGCAATTCTGCGAGGGGGAATGTTCTGCAGTTTATTTTGAAGGGGATGCAGTGTTTTTTCTGCTCTGA
>JAZDFO010000060.1:0-4369 GCA_043807785.1 Microcaldota archaeon
GGTTTCCTTTTGGGCAAGACCGTGCCGGACATCGACAAGAACATCATCGCCGTCATCGCAGTAGTCATCGTCATCTCATTCCTTCCCGCCATCTGGGAGTACTACAAGCACAGGAAAAAAGGCGAAGAAAAATCCATTTCAAACAGCTGAGCCGAACGCAACTCCGCCAAATATTCGCAGGGATACCCTCGCACTTAAAAGATAGGCCTGAAGGGTCCCTTGAAATGATTGCCAGGGCAATGAAGCATCTGCGCGAGGTAAACCAGTTCAATTCAGCCCCCAATGGCAGGGAAATCGAGCACGCCGACCACATCCACCACACGCTCATGACAATATCCGTGCACGCGCAAGCTAAGGGAATCCACCAGCTCAAAAGCAGCCTCAACAAACAGGCTGAAGAAATCCTCGGCCAAATCAGGCAAATTCGCGAGGGAGAGGCATTCGGCTCCCTCGACCAAGCCAGAAAAAGGCACCTCGATAATGCAGTGCTTTACGCGGATAGCGCCAAGGACCATGTGAGGCTCTTAAAACCACTCGATGAGCTTGAAAGCCACCACGCCTTCACCGACCTGTTAAAGGCGGTTTCCCAACTTCATGGCGCGCTCCTCGGCACGGTGCATTCACTGGAGTACGCTTACGAAAAGGCAAGGGCAAACCAATTCTTCCGCATCATGCAGAGAGGACAGGAACGGATTGCGTCCGGCGAGGCAACACACCAATGGATAAAGGAAGAGACCCGCACTACGCCCCGCACACGGTTTTTCCGCAAGCCGAATTTGCCGCGGCCGGGGGCAGCAAGGGATTAAAGCGTTTTGACGCAAAAAGGGTAAGTGATTCTGATGCTGGGCAAGCTTGAACCGCACAAATTGGAGGAGAAGTGGCGCAAGGAGTGGCAACGCGCCCAGATTTACAATTTCGACGAGGACGACTTCAAGAAGGAGCCTTTCGCCATCGACACGCCGCCGCCTTTCCCCACCGGCGAATTCCACACGGGCAGCACGCTCAACTGGGGCTACATCGATTTTGCCGCCAGATACAAGAGAATGCGCGGCTTCAACGTGCTTTTCCCACAGGGTTGGGACTGCCACGGCTTTCCCACCGAGACGAAGGTCGAAAAGAAGTGGGGCAAGCTTCCGCGCGCCGAGTTCCGCCAAAAGTGCCTGGAGTGGACGCACGAGATGGTCGCCAGCATCAAGGCGCAGATGCAGCAGATGGGCTTTTCCATCGACTGGCGCCACGAATACTACACCATCGAGCCGCAGTACCACCGCAAGGTGCAGGCCTCGCTCCTAGAGATGCACGAGAAAGGCATGGTCTACAAGGCAAGGCACCCGGTTCTTTTCTGCACCAGCTGCGAGAGCGCGATTGCCAAGGCTGAGACTGAAGAGACATCGCGCGAGGGTGTTCTCAACTACGTGAAGTTCTCCGCCGAAGAAAAAGAGCTTGTCATCGCAACAACCCGGCCTGAGCTAATCCATGCATGCGTGGGAATGGCGTTCAATCCACAGGACAAACGGCATGCGCATCTCGAGGGCAAGATTGCGTTCACGCCCATTTTCAACAAGCCAGTGCGCATCTACGCCGATGCGGCAGTTGACCCGGACTTCGGCACGGGCATGGTCATGATTTGCACCTTCGGCGACAACCAGGACGTGGTTTGGGCATACAAATATCACCTGGCGGTCATCGAGGCATTCGACGAGAAAGGCAGGGTCTTGCACGCCTCACCGGAATATGACGGGCTCTACGCGAGCAAGATGCGCGTGAAAATCATCGAGGACTTGGCGGCAAAGGGGCTGATTACCAAGCATGAGAAATTGCAGCAGACGATAAAGGTCCACGACCGGTGCAAAAAGCCCGTGGAACTGCTTTCCAGCAACCAGTGGTTCATCCGGGTAAAGGACCAGAAGGAAAAAATCCTCAAGGCCGCCAAGTCGATGAAATGGCACCCGCCGCAC
Organism: Microcaldota archaeon; assembly: GCA_043807785.1. Taxonomy (GTDB): domain Archaea; phylum Micrarchaeota; class Micrarchaeia; order Norongarragalinales; family SBBD01; genus JAZDGU01. The sequence goes on from JAZDFO010000060.1 coordinate 1,959, forward strand.
CACCTGCAGCTGCTCGTAGACTGGACCGAGGGCCTTGAATGGGACTGGTGTATTTCCCGCCAGCGCGTGTGGGGAATCCCGATTCCTTTCTGGAGCTGCGCCGACTGCGGCGCCATCTACGCCCCGCAGGAAAAGGATTTGCCAGTCGACCCGGCAGGCAAGGCGTACCCGCACAAGAAAAAATGCGACTGCGGCGGCGAAATCGTGGGCGAGACGAGCATCTGCGACGGCTGGGTGGACTCGAGCATCACGCCATTGATTGTCAGCAAATGGAAGGAAGACGACAAGCTGTTCAAGCGCCTCTACCCCACTGCCTTGAGGCCGCAGGGCACTGACATCATCCGCACCTGGGCGTTCTACACGATATTCCGCTGCAACGAGCTGACCGGCAGGCCGCCTTTTGCGGAAATGCTCGTCAACGGCATGGTGCTAGGCTCCGACGGCAAGAAGATGAGCAAGAGCCTCGGCAACTACGTCGAGGCCAAGGAAGTCATCGCCAAGAGCAGCGTCGACGCGCTAAGGCAGTGGATCGCGCTTTGTGGCAGCACGGGCAAGGACAACGTGTTCTACTGGAAGGACGTGCAGTACGCGCAAGGCTTCCTGACCAAGCTTTGGAACGCGTCGAGCTTCATTTCAATGAACCTCGAAGGCTACGACGACGAAAAGCAGCGCAATGACGCCATCGCGCATTTGCGCAGCGCGGACAAGTGGCTGCTCTCGCGCCTCAACGCGACCGTCAAGTACGCGACCGAAAAGATGGACAACTACGACTACTACGAGGCAATCGTCGCCATCCAATCATTCTTCTGGAAGGAATTCTGCGACTACTACCTCGAGGAAGTCAAGCACCGCACCTACGGCACCGACGCAAAGGATGCCGGCTCCAAGGCAGCAGCGCAATACTGCCTGCGCGAGACGCTTTTCCAGACGCTCAAGCTCCTCGCGCCGTTTGCGCCGTACACCACGGAGGAGCTCTTCCACGAGATTTTCCCGCAAGAGGCAAAGAAGACAAAGTCAATCCACCTCGCCGCTTGGCCGTCGGCGGATGCCGTGCTTGACAACCCCGACGCCGAGAAAATCACGCTCGCCCTGCACGAAATACTCTCGCAAATCCGAAAATACAAGGCCGCCAACAAGCTCGCGCTCAACGAGCCCCTCGCAAGCGCAAGGATTTCAGTGCCCGACGAACTGATGCCGCGCATGGGCGAAATCGAACAGGAAATCCTCGCGACCGGGAAAATCAAGCGGCTCGAGCTTGCCGGGTCCAAGGACGGCAATGTCTCGGTTGAAATCCGCGTCTAGGCGTTCCCATTCAGTTGAGCGTATTATTGCTCGGAGTGGGCGAAGGCATGTTCCTCAAAACTGCAAGGCACGACTGGTAATAGCTGTTTGCCGTGTCCCACTTGCACTTGCCGGCAGTGCACCCGCAAGACGTCTCCTTCAGGCAAGCCCATTGCGTATTGTACTCGCAGGTCGTGATGGTGTCGTCGGCTTTCGACTTTGGCACGCATAGCTGGCCAGAGCAACCCGCGCTCGCGCAGTCCGAGTCCTTGGAGCATTCAATCAATAATGGCTTTGGAATGCAGCCCTTGATTATATCCCAAACCTTATTCGTCTGGCAACGGCAGTAAGGCTGGACGGCAGGGCAGGGCGTTCCCGGCAAACACTTTGGCAGCCAGTCGCCGCCGGTCGACTCGCAAAGCTGCTGACTTGGGGCCGGTATCGAAGTCGGCGTCGGCGCGGGTAAAAGGGAAAACGAGCATTGTGAGGCGAGCTTGATGAAATACCCCTTGCCGGGCTCGAAATTAGTTACCTTCACCCATTTGCCGGAAGGGTTGTCGTAATACCACGGGCCGGAAGACACCTTGCACGAGGAGAGCATCCCTGCAGCACCGGTGGATTCAAGGCCGAAACTTTTTTGATTCCAGCCAGCAGGCAAAGTGTGTTGACCTATTAGGCCATTGTATCGAGAATCTCCCTCGAAGGTAATGCTGCAGGCTTTCTTGGATTTCGCCCAAAAGCCGTCAGAGGGGTCGACGTAATTAAAAACGTGCTGCATGTCCACAAGCGTCTTGAATTCATATTTTTTCTCATATACATTGTAGTGCCAGATGTTGAGGTCGCTGCACGTGTTCTCCTTGACCTTCCACGTCGGCGGGAACGCAACGAGCGGGCAAGGCTTGCTGGCCGAACACTTATCTGAACTTTGGTAATAGACCGGCGTGCTGAAGAGGTTCCAGCCGGGCATGAGCTTGACGGTGAACTCGTAGGGCATGCCGTCGTCGGGAAGAGGCGGCACGTCCGGAGTTTCCGTCGGTACAGGCCGGGGTTTCACATCCTTGCCGCTCTCCTGAAGGCCAATCACGCCGCAGACGAAGGAATACTCGGTAAGGTAATTGTAGGGGAATACC
>JAZDFO010000061.1:0-21548 GCA_043807785.1 Microcaldota archaeon
GGCCATCCCCCACAGCGCGTAGTCCTCGGGCCGGGAGGGCATGATTGACTGCGGTTGCTGCCCGTCGTTTTGCTCTGCCGGCTCCTGCGGGATTTCTTCAAGCGACACTACGATTGGCTGGACGATTGTCTCTCCGTCGAATCTTATGTCGAGGTAGCCCTTGATGATTGCCGCATCAGGGTATGGGGCGGAAAACGACACCTGCTTTTCCTCCAGGGCCTGCAGGGAAATCGTCCGCGAGTCCGTGAAGTTCGGCAGCGATAGCACGATGACCACGTTTTGCGCGGCAGCGTTGCCGTTGTTGCGCACGCTTGCCTCCACCTTCATCTGGTCGCCGACGACGTTGCTTTGCAGCGACGATATCGACAATTCCGCCTGCTCGTTGCGCTCGCCCTTGCGCGATGCCAAAAAGGTGGTGTTCACCGACTGCCCGAGGGTGTTGACTTCCACGGGGTAGATGTACACCAGGGAGTCGTCGAGGCGCGGGACCTTGATTTTCCAAAAAACCTGCTTTTCCTCAAACGGCCGCAGCAGGACTAGGCGGTCGCGGTTGTTTTTAAACGCGCCGAGGACCTCCAAGTCCCGCGGTACATTGAGGGAGAGAGGCAACGCGATTACGTTGGCGCCGTTTTTGACGGTTGCCATGATGGTCTCTATGGACTGCTCGCCGACGGTGTAATTGGGGGCCTGCACGGCCATGTCTGCAAGCTGGGGGAAGTTCTGTGCCGAGTCAAAGGTTACGCGAAACGTGCGCACGAGCCGCACCTTGCCGACGTCCGCGCTCGAGCTGCGGATTACTATGTCCTCCTTTATGTCCTGCTGGTCCAGGCCTTCGCCGAATTTTATGTGCGTCGCGTCAAGCAGCATGGCCTCGTTGAACGTCGGGTCGACGGGCACCCATTTGCCGTCGACGAGGGCTTCTACGAATGCGTGAGCGCCCCAGTCCGAGCCGCTGTAGACAAACGATGCGGCGAACTTGGCGGGAATGCCGGCCATGCGCAGCATTGCAATTAGGAGGTGGGAGTACTCGTCGCAGGTGCCGCGCCTTTCTGTGAATACCTCCGCGGAGTCCTTGGAGAACGAGATGTACTGGCCGTCGTATTCAAGGTTCGCGTGCACCCATTCGGTGAGGACCACCAGTTTTTCCACGTCGGTTGCGATGCCTTCAGTTGCCTGGAGCGCGGCCTGGCGGATTTCGGGCGTGAACTTCACGTAATAGCTGGGCTTGAGGTATTTCTCGCGCTCGCCGGGAAGCTCGAGGCGGTATTTGTAGGCAAAGCCGACGTTTAGCACCGTGCGCATCCCGAAGGACTGCACGTCCTGCTCGCTTTGAAGCGGGAAAATCAGTATCTTGTTCCCGAACGCGTCGGTTTCCATCTGAGAGGGTATTGAAGTGTCCTCGGATAGCACGTCCTGCGAGAGGTAGTCCTTGAACCCGAAGCTCTTTATCTTCAGGCCGCTTACGGACTGGCCGGCAAGGTCAACAGACCAGTTGAGCTCCACGATGGCAGTCGCGCTCCCGACGAGCTTGGGGGAAATGGCTTCGCCGTGGCAGAGTGCTGCGGCTGCGAGAAAGAATGCCATCAAATGCATTGGCCAACGCTTCATGCAATGCAATTCGGCGCACGGGTTTTTTAGGTGATTGCACGCAGCACAGGAGGGGCCGGGATTTGGGGGAAGGATTTACCGCACCCACTCCAAGGCAGGCGAGTGCAGGGCTTCCTCTATGCGAAGGAGCTGGTTGTATTTTGCGGTCCGCTCGCCCCGGCATGGCGCGCCGAGCTTGATTTGGCGGCAGCCGATTCCAACGGCAAGGTCGGAAATGAACGCGTCCTCGGTTTCCCCCGAGCGGTGCGACACCATCACGCCCCAGCCGTGCGAAAACGAAATGTTTGCCGCCTCGATGGCTTCCGACAGCGTGCCGATTTGGTTGACCTTCAAAAGCAGGCAGTTGGCGGCGCCCAGCGAAACCGCTTTTTTGATGCGGGCGGGGTTGGTCACCGTGAGGTCGTCTGCGACAATCTGCGCCTTGGCGCCCGCGCGCTTGGTCAGTGCGGCGAACGAATTGAAGTCGTCCTCGAAAAACGGGTCCTCGACCGAGGCGAGCCGGTAGCCGGAAATGAGGGAGATGTGGTAGTCGAGCATGCCGCCATTGGAGAGCTCCTTGCCGTCGATTGAATACTTGCCGCGCTTGGGGTCGTAGAATTCGGATGCGGCAAAGTCAATGGCGATGCGGACCTTGCGCGAATACCCGCATTCGTCGATGCACGCCTGGATTGCGTCGAGGGCCGCGGGCGTGTTGGCGAACGGGGGGGCAAACCCGCCTTCGTCGCCGACGTTTGCCGCAGCCGCGCCGAATTTTTTCTTCAGCCTCGCCTTGAGGGCCCAATAGATTTCCGCCACCGCAGCGACAGACTCCGAAAAGCTTCGCACGCCCACGGGGGCAATCATGCACTCCTGGGCTGCCAGGCCGCCGCCTGCGTGCCTGCCTCCGTTGACGATGTTGGCGAAAGGCACGGGCAGTGCCGGCCTGCGCCCGCAAATCCTCGCAATGTGCTTGTAGAGCGGCAGGCATTCGCTTTGCGCCTGCGCGCGGCATGACGCAAGCGAAACGGCAAGCAGTGCGTTTGCGCCAAGGCGCGACTTGTTTGGAGTGCCGTCAAGGCGCACCAGCGCGCGGTCCAGCGCAGATTGGCTTGCGGCGTCCATGCCGGCGACCGCCTTTGCGATTGCGGTGTTGGCGTTAAAGACCGCCTTGGTGACGCCCATGCCGTGGAATTTCTTTCCTCCGTCGCGCAGCTCGGCTGCCTCGTGCGAGCCTGTTGAGGCGCCGCTGGGGACTATCGCAGCGCCCTTGCTGCCGTCGGATAGGTCGACCTGGCATTCGACGGTGGGGTTGCCGCGCGAGTCGAGCACCTGCCTTGCGAGGATTTTCCTGATTTTCATGCAATCACCCGGCATTGCCTAGAGGGAATTTTCCAAATATTGGCTTTTGTTGCATTGCTAGAACTTGGGGAATATTTTTTCCGGGTCCGTGATGCTTACCAGGCTGTCCCAGATTGCCTGGGGCGTCCAGCCCAAAAATGACGGGAAATAATACACGCCTGCGACGAAGAACAGAAAGCCGGCGATGACGCCGTAGTTGAACCATTTGGCCTCCGGCGGGTCGTTTTCACAGTACGCGTCGGACTTGACGCTCAGCGCGAAGCCGATGGGGGTGCGGTTCATGGCAAAGCTGCTGTAGCGCAGGAAGATGAAGCTGAATATTGTAGAGGCGAAGAAGCCGACGTACTTGACGATGGCGAAATACGCGAACACTGCCATGAAGCCGCCAAAGAACAGGATGCCGAAGTACGGCCCCTGCAGGGCAAATGCGGTGGCGGTCTCGCTTGCGGATTTCGTCGTCTCGGCGTAGTACCAGATGTTGTTTGCCGCGCTCTCGCTGTACCCCTTTGCCATGAGGAACATCTTGCAGTAAAGGTAGTCCTTGCCGCGCAGGCGCAGGTGCTTTACCTCGCTTACCGCGGAGGTAAAATTGCTTGAAAGCTCTTCGCCGGGCATGCACAATGCAACCGCAGCGGGCAATAAAAGGGTTTCACTGCCCGCAAAAATATTGCCGCAAACGGAAACGCTGCTGGCAAGGCATTAAAAAACCGCCGGGGCAAAAGCCATTTCCCGGGATGGCAGGGGGAAACCCCCGTGCCCGGGGTTGGGATTGGGGGTTGAAAACGCCAATGGGCAATTATGCGCACGCAAGCGAGCCTGCCACGGTGGCGATTGCCAGGAGCGTTCTTTCCAGCCAGCGTACAACGGGAAACGGGGGCTTTTGCCCGATATGCCGCACGCGCGGATGCGCCCACCAGGAAAAGCTCGAAACCGAAATACGCCTGGCGCAGGGACTGCACTTCAAGCGCGACGTGTTCGGCCCAAGCCCGCCCAACATCTTCGTCGGCTCGTACGGCTACCCGCAGGTGGACGCCGGGCCGCTGGTGAGCATCGACTCCGGGTGGAACGCCGGCGCGCTCGACGACCCCCGCGGCTGGTACGGAAGCACCCTGCAGGACATCATAATGTTCCGCAGCATGCTCGCGCGCGGAAAAAAGCGCACGGGAGTAAAGTCTACGGAGAGGGAAGTCGACTTGATGAAGGAAATCGTGCTGTCTAAAAAGACCGTAGACTTGGAGGTGCGCTTTGCCAGCGAGCCGAGGTTCTCGATGACATTTTCGCCGGTCTCGCAGCCGATGGGGCCGTCCGCCAAGTACGAGAGCATGAGGATTGCCGGCAACCCAGTCATCCCAAAGAAAGTCGACTCAATAATAGAAGAGGGCCTGGCGGCGCGCAGTGCGGCAGGCGAACTCCTCGAACGCGGGTTCGATTACTACTACCTACAGAAGCTGCTCTCCGCCGGCATGCTCGGCGAAAAGCCAAAGCGCAAGCTCGTGCCGACGCGATGGGGGATTACCGCCGCAGACCGCATGATTGGCGACATCCACATCGGCAGGCTCAAGGCAATGCGGCAGCTTGAGGAAGTCCGCATCCATTCCAACGAATACCTGTTCAACCGCTTCGAAATCATGCTGGTTCCCGGGGCGTGGGAATTCGAGCAATTCGAGTCATGGCAGAAGGGAACGGCATGGCACGGCGGCGCGCAGGAATGGGGGCTGGCAGCGGAATACGAGCCGCACGAGGGCCGCAGCGACTATGCCGAAACCGAGGGCGGGGGATATTACGCCGGCAGGTTTGGCGTGGCCGAAGGGCTTGCGGTGAAAACCAAGCGGCAGGCCAAGGCAATCGTCTTCCGCGAAATCGGCAGCGAATACACGCTGCCCGTGGGCGTGTGGGAGGTGAGGGAAAACGTGAGGCACGCCTTCGACAATGAACCAAAAAAGTTCGCAAGCGTCGAAGAAGCCAAACGTTACCTGCGCACGAAACTCAAAAACCCGCTCGACAATTACCTCAAGAGGAGCCAGATACTGCCGCAGCGGCGGCTCACCGAGTTCTGAGCAAAAAACGCAAGGGATAAATACATTGGTGTAATAAGTGTAATTGGTGGTAAAAGTGGAATATTCATACATTACCAAGAAGATTTCGCGCAAGACGCTGCCCAAGCTGCAGAGGTTTAAGGCGACGGCCATGATGGCTGGCAGGAAGATGACGGACATGCAGGCAATAGACGAGGCGCTCGACGCGGCACTCAAAGAAGCCAGCAGGACGGAAAAGAAGGCGAGTTTTTCGGAAATCTGCGGGATGATTCGCGGCAAGGCAACAGACTACTCCTCTTGCGACATCGATGCAGTAATATACACTGGCAAGTGAGACTGCATGATATTCGTTGACACCAGTTTTCTGATTGCATACGCAGTTGGAAGGGACGCCAACCACGGGCGGGCAAACGAAATAAGGCAGCAGGAGGAGGGGGAAACTCTCGTGCTTACCTCGCACAACATCGAGGAAACCGCGACATTCCTTTCACGCAGGGAAGGAAAGGCCAAGGCAAGGGAAATTGCCGCCAAACTGCTTACATCGAGCGAGGCACAAGTGGTTTTCCCAGACCGCGAATTATTGCTTAAGGCAACGGAAGTCCTGGGCAGCCGCGACGGGTTGAGCTTGTGCGACGCTCTCGCAGTAGTGGTCATGAGGGAACTTGGAATCCGCAAGATAGCCTCCTTCGACTCCGACTTCGACCGCTTCCCCGGAATACTCCGCCTTTGCTAACCCGAATAGGATGCAGGAAAGCCCAAAGAACCCCTTTATGAAAAGGCAGCCGAAAGAACAAAAGCTTGCGACAAAAACTTGTCAATTGCCGGAGAATGCGGCGAAGGCAAGGGTTATAAAAACTCGGGGAGGAAAGCACTTCGGGAATAAACAAGGGGATTACACATGAAAGCATTCGCTAGCGCCGCACTCTTTTTGGCAGCTCTTTTCACGCTCAACGCAAATGCAGCGCACGTGGCGGTTACCGACCCGGTCTCATCACAGATAATGCAGGGAGGCTCCATTGACCTTGGCGCGGTGGGGCCCGGCCAGCGCATCGAAATCGAGATAACGCGCAAGCTAGGCGAACTTGACATCGAAGGCAAGGAAAAGCACTGGGAGCGCCTCGTCGTGCTAAAAGACTCACTGCCACTGCACTGGACCGCGCAGGACAGCCAGTACTACGAGGAGAAGATGAAGGCTTTCGTGCTCGTTCCCAGCGATGCGGCCGACGGCGAATACGAGTTTGCGCTCCAGGCAATCGACCAGTACGGGGGCACGCCGCCACTTGACTTCCGCGCCAAAGTGAAGATTACCAGGGACGTGTTCTCGTTTAGGATTTTGCAGGACCGGGTCAGCGCGGGAGCCGGCCAGCCGGCACTCTACACCATGACGCTCATTAACACGGGCAGCGCCAGCGACGCGTTCGAAGTCGAAGCCGCATCCGGGCTGCCTTCCGAATGGATGTACAAAAAGAAGGTCTTCGTGCCGCACAACTCCCAAAAGCAGTTGCAGTACGAGGTCATCGCAACCGACCAAGGCGAGTTCCGCGTAGGATTCAAGGCAACATCCGTCTCAAGCGAAAGGATTACCGCAACCGCAACCGCCGGCCTCTCCGCCTACAGCTCGCTAATGGAGGACGCAAAAGCAGCATCCCGCGGGGTTTTGCTGTTCCCCGGCATCGAACAAGCGGTATACAGCCTCATCGGGCTCATTGCAACGGTAATGGGATAAAAGACAGAAATGGGCTTTCCCTGCACTTTGCTATTTACCGCTGACAGCCTTCGTTACTGCTCCCAGTGGCGCGTCCGTCTTAATCCCCGTCGGGCAATAGTGCGTGCGAACTGCCGCAAAGCCGCGCTTTTTGAGAGCAGAGAGAACCGACTCCGTGGACGGCGCCTGCACGCCGAGCTTGCCGGAAGTGTAGTGCAGGTCAAAGAAATACGGCGGAAACGAGTCCTCGCCGGCGGCCAGGCCGAGGAGTTTGGAAATCTCTTCCCGGTCAGCGTATTTGCGCCTGCCGTTCTCCTTCGACATTGCCGCGAGAAAATGCTGGTCCTGCAGCCTGCCGGCCCAAAGCGGCCCGGCGTAGTCCAATGAATTATTGCACTCCGGGCAATTCTGCGACACGCGCTTTGCTTTCGAACGCCACAGGCACTTTTGGCAATAGAGCACAAAGGAGATGTTCTCGAGCGAGGCATCAGCCTGCTTGGCGCCCTTCTCGCACAAAATGAACGCCTTGGCATAATGCCGCCGGTAGAACGAAAACATTGGAACCGCCCCGAAGTCGTTCTCCATCAGCACGCGCGCAATCTTGCCGACCAAAATCCTCAACGCGTTCTCGTGGCAGGCCTCGTTGTTGAGCGGCCGGCTCTGGTAGCGGCGCACGCACGGCGAGAACCTCGCGCCGCACAAGTTCGCCAAATCCGTGGCAGTAACCGACAAAACCGCCCTCTTTTTCAGCCTCTTGACGGCGTTCTCGAGGAAGTAGACCGGCGAGCCGAACGGATCGATTTCAATGAAGTCGAAATATTCATCGGAATTGACAAAGAATTTGTTCAAATCCTGCTCTACCGCGACGGCTTTCTTGGCGAGCTTGTTGGCGGAAATGTTTTTCTTGAGCGCCTTGATTGCCGCTGGGTTGGCGTCCACGAAATACACTTTCCCGACGACCTTGTTCTCCACCGCGTAACGGATGCCGCGCGCGCCAAGCGAGCACAAGCCGTCCACGACGAGCGCCTTCTTTTCGCCCAGCAGCGCAAGAGACTCGCCGAACGCAAGCGACGACACCGACCTGTTGAACTCCATTGCCGGATTGTAGAACACGTCGCAGTGGAACGGGTCGACCGAGCTCTGGCTGGGCACATAAAGAGAGGCCTTGCCTTCCTTGACGGAATGCAATTGAGTTGCGGGCATGCAATCCTATTGCCGCCAGCGGTTATTTAGCCTAACGGCACAGGCCCGCATCGAGTTGGAAAACGTCGTCGCACCCTCGTTCGACGGTTATCGTCTGTATGTCGCCGCAAAACGGGGTATACGCCGGGTCCTTCAAATACAGCCGGTGCTCGCCGTAGCTCACGCCGGTAAACAATGCAGACGGATTGGCGGGCGTAACTCTCTGCGGGCTGAAATCCAACCACACGTCAAGGAACCGGTCGGGTGCCAATCCGCCCATGTCGACGACGGCTTGCACGGTTCCAGACGTCGGCTCAGGATGTTTCGATAGGCGGGCAGTTGTCATCGAGCCGAAGTCTCGTCGTTTTATCGGCCTCCACAGTGGCATCGCCAGATGCGCATTCGCCGGAATAGCCTTGGAGGGAAATGCTAAGATGATATTGCCCGGGTGACAGATAAAGGGGGAGAGCCATAATTGTAGTTAGTCCAGGATAAACGTGAGTTTCCTCTTTCTGGCCGGTAAGTGTGAAGACATACCGGGTATCTCTATCTTTGCGATTGGCAACGAAATGGATTATCAGTTCGCCGGTAGAGAATACGCTCCCTGAGCTAGGATTCCCTCCAACGGATCCTCCCAGACCAGATAATACGCCGCCCGGATCCCCTGCGGAGGGCGTTTCACCAGGGGTTGCTCCGTTTTCGGAGTCCGAACCCCCTCCGGAGCTGCTGCTTCCTTCACTCGAACTGCTTGTTCCTTGGCGGTCTCTTTCCTCTTGCTTGTACTGTTCTTCCCAAAGCTTTTGTCTAACCTTCCAACAATTATCGGTGCAGGTTTTTGGCGGATTCTCTCCACAGTCTGCCATGCATTGTCCGTATACATCGTCTATTTGTGTGTTGGTTAAGACGGGCGTTGATCCTCCGCCTAATCTGCCGGCGGATGCAAGCGATTTCCATGACTTCGAAGCAATGACTTCGCAGGCCGCAGTCAAAGCGCTTCCTCCTGCCTGGTATTGCTGGGGGGTGAGGCTAATTAGAGCGCCGATTTTCGCGCAGGTTGAAAAATCTCCGGCTATTGCAAAGGCGAACAAGCCATATACTTTCTGGACGACCTTCAAGTAGTTCTGGTAGTTGTTCCCATGGTAGACATAGAATGCGGCAATCGTTACCGGTACTAACGCGGCGCGCTTGGGATCAAGGGTACAGCCCATCTTAGTGAGCCCCAGATGAAATACACCGTACATATGGTTGTCCAAAGTCAGAAAATAGATATAGTCTTGCGAGGGAGTGCACATTGGCATGCAAACTGAACCGGTGGGCGGGCCATGGAGGAATTGGCAGTTCATCCAATTCAATCGCGGGAAAGGAAGCAAGCTCTGCAAAGCTAGCTTGGGGGGGATTGGTGCCGTGATGTCAACTCCAATGAACGAGCCGCCCTTGCATATTGCTTGACCAGCTGCCTCGCAGTCGACTACGGTTGGCACTGGCTTTAACATGCAAAGATTAAACGCCGTAGTCGCCGCAACAGTTAGCCCTAGGCAGATTTGCCGGTTAATCAATAGAATATTCCAGAAGGTGCTGATGCCGGGAATCGGCTTCTGCTGGCTATTCTTGTGCACCTGCGGAAGATTCGGGATGCCTGCCGTGGGCGTAACAAACGGACAGTCACCGTTGCCTGCAATGAAGTCGCACAGCGCGAGGAATCCTCCGGACTGCTGGTGCGCGTAGATTTCAGTCGCAGTGAGGGCAGGCGTGCTTGGCGAGACGGGGCAGCGGGAAACGCCAGGACCGGGCGAAACGTACTGCCACTTGTAGAGCCGCGAGACGCGCGCGACGTAGTCCCAAGTAATGCCATCCTTGGTCGAAGCCTGTACGACCCAAACTGACGGGTTGTCGCCGATGCAGCCGTAGTCCGTCGGGCGGTCTGCCTTGCGCACTATTGCAGGCAAATTCGCTCCCTGAGTGAGGCGCATGACGGTCGAATAGACGAACGGCTTGTCGGTGATTGCCTTGAGCGGAAGCCCGTCGGGTAGGCTGCGTTTGAACACTGTCCTGCGGGCAACCGAGTCTGCCGCCGCCTTGAATGCGTTGAACGCCTGGCCTGCGGCGCTCGTCGTGCACCATCCTTGTGCGCAGCAGAGGAAGTCGCTGCAGGATTCCACGCGCGGGCCCTGGTCGCTGATGCCGGGGAAGTAAGTGTCCGTCGGGTTGTAATTCACTTCAGCTGCAAGGCCGTCGTTTTCGGTTACGGAAAGCAGGCCGTCGCCGCTCCAGGCGAAGCTTTGCGCGTCGGATGCCTGGAAGTCTGCGGGCTGGATGTCATTGAGCCGGAGCTTGCGCTGGCCTTGCGTTTCGCTGACGATGTGGAAAATCTTGGATGACGAGCCTTCCAGCGTCAGCGGGCTGGCGTAGACCGCGGGAATGCTTGAGTCTGCAGTCACGCGGATTGGGATTGAAAGAGTGTTTCGCGCGTCGCCAGAGCAGGAGACTTTTAGGACGGCGGAAGTATCGGATGGCGGGGTTTGGCCGTCGAACGAAAGCGGGCAGCCGGCAGCGAGTGCGGAGGAGCGGAACGATATGGTCGTTGCGTCGGCGCGGTAGCATTGCTCGGTGCCTGCAGTGGATTGGAAGCCCAGCAGCGGCCGCCGGCACTTGGGAGTCAGGCGCAGGGTCACGGCATCGGCGGGGAATATCGCGTCGGAAGTGAAAACGATTTCGGTGAGGCTGGTGCGAAGCTCTCCGTTGACGATGTCGATGGAAAGGCCGGGGTCGGGGACGTAAGGCGTGTCAACAATTGGAGGCAGCTCGATTTGCGGAGGAACACAGAAGCTGCTGCCTTCGTCGCATTCGCCGGAGGCGCACTGGGACGGGTCGGTGCAGGGCACTGGCGCGCCGGGGTCCTCTGGAGGATTGTTGCAGTAGCCGGCGGCGGTGTTGCACCCGTACGAGCCGCATTCCTCTGGAGCAGTGCACGGGACTGGCTCGGGCGTGACGGACGGAGTGGGATTGGCGTAAAGGCAGTAGTTGTTGGCTTGGTCGCAGGTGCCGGGCAGGCATTCGCCGAGGCCCTCGCACGGCTTTGGCGGAGTGCTGCATACGCCGGAGGGGTTGCACACCAGCCCTGTGCCGCACGGGTCAGCCGGAGTGCATGCTGGGGGCACACAAAAGCCGCTGGTGCAGCGCGCGCCACCGGGGCACGATGATGCGGAAGTGCACGGCCGGGGCTTGCACTTGTATTCGCCCATGTCGCAGTATGAGGTCGGGCACTCGTAGTTGGAGACGCAGTTCTTGGGAGTGTGCCCGGGTGGAGTGAACGCGCCGCAGTCAACACGACAAATTGCGTCGGTGCAGTAGGTTTCCCCCGCGGGGCATTCGGGTGCGGGCGGCACAGTAGGCGTCGGCTCGTCTTGGCCGGAGAAGCACAGCATCGCGCACGAGCCGTCTTGGCACCTGCGCTGGTGGGCTCCGCATGAGGCGAGGATGGAGAACGGCACGGTAAACGAGGCCTTGTTGTCCTCCTGGCCTTTCTTCCAGACTTCGGCGGTGAAGGCCTCGTCGCCTTCCTGCATGGGCACCGACGAGGCTGCTGCGGCGTAAGACTTCTGTCCCACAAACGCTCCCGAGAGGGACGCGGAGGAAACTGGAATTGGCGCGGTTGCGCCGACGGAGAGCTGCTTGAATTCAACCTTGCCGGATGACTGGGTTACGCGGAACTCGAATTCGTCGCCGGCCAGCTTGGGGTCCGGCTCGAATTGCAGCGAGACAAAGAGTTTTGCAAAATCGCAGGAGTTGTCGCAGTCGGCGCACGTTGCATCGCAGTCTTCAATCGTACGCGCCTGGAAGCCGGCCTGGCCGCTCAATCCGTCCTGTTCGAGCGAAAGCGAGACGCATCCGAGCTGCTTGCACTTGAATTCCGTTTCGGAACCGACTGGCAGGGTTTCAACGAGGGATTCGGCGTAGCAGGTTGCACCCGAAGGCGCGTCGGGAGTATTGGCTAGTTTGGAGTCCTTGGGGAACCGCTCGCTGGTGCCGTCGGCCTTGATTGAGAACGCGCGGTAGAACAGCTTGAGGTTCTTGGAGTCCTTTACTGCAGCGCGCAAGGCAAACTTGAAGCCGACTTCCTGCGCGTTGGTGCCGTCGAATACAAGGTAAGCCCATTTCGCGTCGGCGACGATGCTTCCCGTTGACGGCGTGCATGCGGCGGATGAATCATAGGCGGTTGATGAGGCAGTCAATGACGGGGTTTGGCTGGATTCAAAGCCGGTAATGTATGCAATGTCGTCGTCGGAGGAAGCCGCGGTGCCGACACGGAACATTATTCCCGACTTCACGGCGTTTTTCGACGCCAGCAGGAATTTCGCCTTGTAGGATTCGCCGGCGCTTAAGGATTTCACCTGCATGCCCAGCGAGTCGGTGACTCCCGACAATTTCACGAAAGCGCCTTCGATTGCTGCCGATGCGACCAGCGGAATTTGCACTTCGCGCTCGTCTTCGGCGGTGACTTCGACAGCGGACTGGTATTCCTCGTACTTGGCAGCGAACGCCTTTACGCTGGCAGTTGAAAAGCGCTTGAGCCTCAAATAGCAAGGCGACCCCGAGCACGAGTCGTGCTCCTCGCCGGAATAAAGGGAGGTGAAGTCGGCTTGCACGGCCTTGCCGGAAATGGCATCCACTCCCGAAACGAGGAGGAAGACGGGCATTTCCCCAAGCCAAATAGCATAGTCTGCATCGCGGGAAAGAAGTATGCGGCCGAAGCCTTTCTCGCCGCCGGATTCCGCCTCAAGCCTGTATTTGCGGCCCGCAGAGAGCGCAAAATCCTTGCTCGCACCGAAAGTGTCATAGAGCCACATGCCGTTTTCGCCGGCAACGCGCAAAGTAGCTGATGAAAGCGGGGCGCGGCTGGAATCTACGGCGGAAAGCGACAGCGTGGCGGAGTCGGCGGCGGGCAACAGGTTTAGCGAGATGTCCTCGATGAACGGCTCGGAGAATGCCTCGCTTGCGGCAGGCAGGCGGCCTTGCGCGGACGCCGCGGCGTAATACGAGTCGCTTTCGGAATATGCATCGCCGAGGGCGGCCTTGATGTCGTCGACGGATACGGAAAGCTCGCTCGATGAAGAGGCCGAGCGCTTGATAAGCTGGTTTTGGGAAAGCGAATACACGCGGATTTCGCCGGCAACCGCAACGCCGGACTCGTCGGCGGAAATCACTTTAAACGATTTGGCCGGCGCACCTTCCCGCCTTAGCACGACTTCGGTTTTGGAGTTTTCTGTAACCAATATTTTCTGCCTGCCGATGAGCGTGACGAACCCCTGCGCCTTGACTACGAGGAACACACGGGTTTGGGTGGAAAGCTCCGGGAAAAAAGCCTTGCCTTGGGCCGTAGAGGTCTGGTTGTCTACCATAAACGAGGTTTCCGCTTCGAATGCCTCGACCGAAGCCCCGATTACAGGGCTTCCCTCCTCGTCGGATACTGTTACTTCCAGGGAACCGAATTGCGCGGCCGGGCCGGCAAGGTCGGGAATCGCAGTGCGCGGGGCATCGGATGGCAGTTGCACAAGATTGATTTCCATCGCAGCCAGCCGCTTCTTTGCAAGGAATGACGCAGACTTGGGCTCGTAGTCCGGGTGCGTGGCCTTCAGGCCGATTACCTTCCCTTCCGGCACCTGCAGCGTTGCCTTGCCGGCGGAGTCGGATTTGGCCTGCCCCTGCTTGCCGCCTTTTGCAGAATAAGTGAGCACGGCATTGGCAATCGGCTGGGTTGAAACCGAGTCGATTACGCGGACGGAAAACGATATCTTGGGAAGCGCTGAGACGTCGCGCTCGAGTTCCAGGCTCACCGAATCACCGGATGCAAGCGCACTGCCTTCAAGATAGCCGGAAGCGAATGCGCGCACTATCGCCTTTTGCGGGACATTCTCGAAGCGCGCGATGCCGGCGGAATCGGATTTCTGCTCGTCAAGCAGCGAGCCGGTTGAGTCGTAGAGGCGCACCGCCGCGCCGGCGACGGCTTCACCCGACGAGGTGGTGACCTTCACTTCAAGTGAAGAGAGCTTGGGAGGCTTCAAAAAAGGCATTGCGACGAAGAAGGCGATTGCGAAGGTGGCAAGCAGCAGGACTGCCAGGACTGCAATGCCGCGGCTTTCCGGAGTGCTGAAGGTTTCCTCGAACCAGTCGCGAATTCCTTGCGCGTCCATGTGCATTCCCTCAATCGATATTTGATGGAAACAGGATAATGATGGAAAAAATGGGGCGCGCGCTTAAAAAAGGGGCTACTTGCCGGGTTGCCCAAAGGAAGCAATCTCACTTGCAGCGATTACTGCGCCCGCCTGACTGCGCAGGATTTCTCGGATGCGCTCGCGCGGGGTTGCAGCAAGCTCTTCGGAAGTGCGAATTCCAGCGCTGAAAAGTTTTCTTCCGCGTACCCTGCCGACGCCTTTGATGGAGCATATCGAAAGCAGCTCTTCCTTGATGCCGTGCTTGAGCCGCCGCCGGAGGCGCTTTGCCTGCGCGTGCATGGAAGGCTGGTTGAGCGAGTATGCCAGCTCCTGCATGGCGTAGCAGAGCCATTCGGCGTTGCGCAGCCGCGAGTAAAGAAGGCCCGGCGGCGCGTCGAACTGCTCGAGCATTTCCTCTTCAGTGCGCTCGTCGATCCACGCCGCAAGCAGCTTGGAGCTCTTGAATTTGGAGACGAAATTGTAGTCGTCGAACTGGGACTCGATGAACGGGTGGTAGGTTTCGGATTCCGCAGCGCGGAACACTTCCTGCTCCTCGCCGCGCTTCACGGTCAAAAGCGGCAGCATCTCGGTCGCGCAGTTGATTGCCATTAGGAAATCAAAGGACGCCTTGTCGCCTTTTGCCTTGATGAATTCGGCAAAAAAGCTCGCCGAAAGCGGGTCCACATACAGCTCGGAAACCCTCTTGCCGACGGGAGTGGGAAGCAGCGCGCCCGTGGCCCGCTCGGCAAGAAAATCGAATTCCTTTAGCTCGCCAACCGCGGAATCGACCATGCCGAAGAGTTCCTCGGTAGACTGGTACTGGTGCGCAAACAGCGTGCGGCCGAAAAACGCGTGCAATTCTTTCGACGACTTGCAGTGCCCGGATGCCACCAGGCCAAGCGCGTGCATGCGCAGCACCGCCGCGGAAGAGAGTTTCGACTGCAAGTCCTCGACTTCGCCGTTGACGTACTCGTCGAGCACGTAGTCAAGGTCCTTTTCGCCGCATACGAGCACTGCTAAGCCTTCCTTGTCGTAGCGCGGCCTTCCGGCCCTGCCGGCCATCTGCCGCACCTCGAACTTCGGGATGAATTCCGAAAACGCGCCGGTAAAGCGCTTGAGGTCGCGCACGACGACAACTGAAGCGGGGTAGTCCACGCCCATTGCAAGCGTGGTGGTGGCGACGATGGCCTTGATTGCCCGCGCGCGCTTGAAGCCGTCCTCGATTGCCTTGCGCTGCTTTGGGGCGATGCCGGCGTGGTGGAAAGACACGCCTGCGGCAATGCATTTCGAGAGCGCCGTGCATTGCGAAGTCGGGTTTGGGAGGGCGTGCAGGGCTTTTTCTGAAATCGACTTGCAGGACTCCAAATCCTCTGCCGAGAGCTTGCCGGAGATGATGGATGCCAATTCCTCGGCCTGTGCCTCGGCAGCCCGCCGGGACGCGACGAACACGATTGCCTGCCCGCCGCGCAAAACCGCCTCGAGCACGAGGTGGCGGACCGGGTCGCCCTTGACTTGCACGGATTTGGACAAGCGCGCGCCGTCGATGGAATATACCAGTTTCTTGGTGGCAATGCGGTAGGAAAGCTTGGTCGGGCGGTAGGAGTGCTCGAAGAGCTTGGCATCCAGCCACGCCGCGATTTCCTTGGCGTTTCCAATAGTGGCGCTCAAGGCAAGCAAACGGCAGTCCTGCTGTAAAAGTTTGACGAAAACCATTTCAAGAGTCGAGCCACGGTGGTCGTCCCCCAGAAGGTGCGCCTCGTCAATTACTGCCAGGCCGACTTTGGAAAACCACGTCGGTCGGTGGCGCATCATGGAATCCAGTTTTTCGACAGTTGCGATGATGACGTCCGCTGCCGCGTATTGTTCGCCAGCTGAATCGTAGTCGGAAGACGCCGCAGCGACGCTCATTTGAAACGGCGCAAGGACTTCGGAAAATTCGTCCTTCTTTTCCTGCGCCAGGGCCTTGAGGGGAACGACGTAGATGGCCTTGCTACCATTGGCGGAGTGGTTGGCAACCATGCGAAGCAGCGCCAGCAGGGTTTTGCCGGATGCAGTCGGCGCGCACACGACGGTGCGGTCGGATTCAACCAAACCCGCAGCCAAGGCGTCGGACTGCATGGGGTTGAGCGAATCGTATCCGAGCTTGAGCAAGGTTTCGGCAAGCGTGGCGGCGTCCATAGGCAGGGTTTTGCGGGCTGGCGGTAATAAACTGCGGGGGTAGCGCGTTTCCGGTGATTCCTAACGCTCAAACTGCGCAGTCATCCATGAACCGTTTGTTTCGGCTTACGCCAGACATCGAAGGCGAGACCCCTGCAAGGAAAAAACCGCTTCAGCGAATCAAAGCACCCAAATCCTTTAAATCAATGCAGTGGACCCTTCGGCCTTCGAATTCAGTTATCCTCCGCGAAAACGACTTGGCAAACACCGCCAGCGTCTCCTTGCGCTCCCCAGAATGCCACTCGACGTACTGCGTCTTGGCCGCCAATTCCACGGCAATCTCCCGCGCGTCAACGCCGTCCTTCCATTTGCACTCCGCAAAAAGGATTTCACGGCCCTTTTCCCTGACGGCGACTGCGTCGATTTCCTTGTCCGCGTGCCACCAACGGCCCGAAACGTCAAACCCTTTAAAGAATGAGCCGAAATTCGAGCGCACCAATGCCTCGAAGCGCCGGCCTAAGAAGGTGTCGAGAGCGCCCTGCACCGGCGCAAAGCCGCCTCGCGAGATCGAGTCGCGGTTCTTGTGGACGAAATTGAACCAGAAGTCGAAGAACGCCTCGTTGAGGGAATAGACGCCGCGCTTGCTGTCGCCCAGCAACGGTGTCTGGCGCAAGACAAAGCCGTAACTGATCAACAGCTCAAGGTAAGGGTAGATTTCCCGCGCGTCCAGCCCCGCAAAGTTTGCGATGTCGACCGGCTTGGAATTGCCGAAGGCTATGGCGTTTAGGATGGAAAAGTAGGTCTTGATTTCCTTGAACTCCTGGGAAAGCAAAAACATCGGCTCGCGCAGGAAATACCCCGAGGGTTTGAAGAACTCCGCCGAAACGAACTCGGCATGGTTAGGGAACTTGGATGCGACACGCAGATACTCCGGAACACCGCCGATGGTCATGGCAGCCTTAAGCGAGTCCTCCAAGCTCCAGCCGAGGAATTCCTGCGCAAAGCCGGCGGGAATCTGCTCGAGCAAAAGGTCGCGGGTGCGCCTTCCGTAGAGCGGCGACGAATGCGAGAGAACCTTCTCGCTCATCAGCCCGAAAAGCGAGCCGCTCACGATAAAAAATACGCTTGAATCCCGAAGAAACCCGTCAATGAACTTTTGCAGCGCGCTAGTGATTGAAGAATCGTTCTTCACCAGATACGAGAACTCGTCTATCCAGATGTAGAAACGGCTTTTTCGGTCAAGCGCCTTGGACAGGTACGCAAAAAGCGGCCCCCACCCCGAGATTTCCTCGCCTGCAAGGAAATCGTCCTTCAAATACGAGGCCATCGCCTGCCGGAATTCCCCAAGCTGGATTTTGGAGTTGGCGTCCTCCGCGGTGTAACGAAAACCCGCCTTCCCTTCGAGAAAGCGCTCGACGAGGCGCGTCTTGCCAATCCTGCGCCTGCCGTAGACGACGACAAACGCGCTCCCGCCGGCCTTCCAGTCCCGCTCAAGCGCCGAAAGCTCTCCCTTGCGGTCGACAAACCTCTTCAACGGCTCCATACTAACACCAATTAGTACTAAGCTGAATTAGTATATAAATGCGGCGGTTGACTAAATGCCACGGTTGGCGGCAAAATAATCCGGCGATGCAGGCACAAGATGGATTTGCAGGCGGGCGGTAATAAACTGCGGGGGTAGCGCGTTTCCGGTGATTCCCGGCGGTTGGGCAGGATACCGTAAGGAGGGGAGAGTTTCCGCAGGGATAGCCGCAGCAGACGCAGTAGGCGAGCCGCTAGGCGATTAATTCATCGGCCTGCGTAGCAGATTCCCCGGGAACGGGCGAATCGAGCATATTGATTTCTTCAGAATTCGAATCAGGCTCCGAATCGGGTTCGAAGGAATACAAGCCGTCCCGAGAGGCCTCGTCCTGAAATTCCCGAGTCGAGCCAAAAATGGATAGACGCTCACGCGAATCCAAATCCGCGACGGAAACGCCATTAAGTAGCTCGAACCATCCACCCGCGGCATACGCATCCAATTCGCTTTCCAGAACGCTCATGCCTGGCGATTGAAGATGATGGCGGTATTCGTGGATTAAATTGGCGGCAATAAAAAGATCGTTATTCAAATTTCCATTTATGGCAATCTGACCCGCAATCCCGCTAGACTCGTCCCCTCGCGAACCCACTAGAACGGCACGCTCCCTCGCCTGAAAGGCTCCTTTGAGAATGAAATCTATTATTACTTGCCCGTACTTGCTATGCAATCCACCGATCGGTTGAATCTTCCTGGAACCTAGCGAATACAGGTACAAATCATTGGCTATTAGCAAATCGCCGCGTTGGATCATCGTCCGCATGTCCGAAATTTGGCCGGCCGCAACGTCGCCGCTTTGAAGGTGCGGGGTTAATTTTTTATCAAAATATTTGAGTTCGGCAGAGATATATTTCTGATTTTCCTTCAAGACGCCGACTTCACGATTATACCTAAACTCCGCACCAGTTGGGTCGACGAATTTTAGAGGATTGCCTGCGGCATACTCGTAATTCGACCCAGCCCTCGCAACCGGGTCAACTGCAGTGAACCTCATCGTCCGCGGGTTGTAATAGCGCGCGCCGTAATAGTAAAGCTTCGAGTCGAGTTCCTTGCCGGTGAAGGTGTAGCGCGCCTGCTTGGAACCGAAGCCCTCAATTTGCACGGGCTCGCCGTAGGGATACGCAGTGGACTTGCTCTGAACCTGCCCGCCCGAATCCGTCACCAACCGGTTGCTGCCAAGCGCGTCCTGATGGTAATAGAGCACGGCGCCGTCCGAAGACTTTGACGCAACCAAGCCCTTGCCGTAGACGTAAACGGTCGCACCAGTCGGGGCAGCAGGCCTGCCCATTTCTGCCGGAGGAGCAGACGGCTCAAGAGCTGGCGTAATCTCAGGCCCAGCCCCGACAAGCTTCCCCAGCGTAGCAAAACCAACCGATAACTGGTCGGAAAAAAGCAGCCCGCACGCAAGCAAACCCAAGACTGCAAACGCGACGAGGGCAAATCGCCTAAGGATATTTGCTCCAACTCTCCGTTTAGCAACGCGTTTGCGCTTCATAACCGTTTGAGTAGTAACCGCAATAAGTTAAAAAAGCGGATTACGGGGGCGGTTAATGTCCTGCAAGGGCAGAACCCTTGGCGGCAAGCGAGTCGAGCCTGCCGACGACGAGCTTTGCGCGGTCGCTTAAGTCGAAGGACTTGAACAGTTCAAGCTCCTGCCTCATTTCCTCAAACAGCGCCTGCTGGAGCACGGGCGCAAGTGACGCCTCGTCGGACACCGCCGCGCGCGCGGACTTGATTTCGTCGAGCTTGGCAAGGATTGGCGAAAGGTCGGCCTGCATGGTTGCCGGGGCGAGCATCTGCGAGGATTGCACTGCAGAAACCGAGGAGGAGAGCTGCGAAAGCTGCTCGCGCAAGGAGTTGAATTCCGCCGCCAGGTGCGGGCTCAATGGAGCCGGCGATTCGTCTTGAGGCATTGACGGCGCAACGGGGGATTCCGGAAGCGACGGCGGGGCAAGAGCGGAAATGTGCATGTGAAGGCCCTCGATTTTGCGCAGCACTGGAGACAAGTCGACCTTGGCTTCCTTTGCCGCATCCTTGGGCGCGGGCTTGGCTTGCGAGACTTTCGTGGAAACCTCGTGCAGTTCCTTGACCAGTGGCGCAAACGCCTTGGACAGTTCGGTTGCCTCCATGGAATGCCGTGCGTTGAGGCGCAGTGAAAGCGACTGGAACTCGCTGCGCAAAGAGGCAAGCTCGCGGGACAACTCCTTGGCGGCACTGGCGGGCATCACTGCATTGGCGGGGATTGCGGCACTCGCGGATGGCTTGGGCTGGGCTTTCTGCAGCTGGCGCATTTCGCCGGTAAGCTGCTCGAGCTGGAATTCAATGGTGGACAGGTCAAGCGCGGCCGCATGCCCGCTGCCGAGGGCCTTGCCCTGCAATGACAAGAACGCCGACTGCATGCGCGATGCCTCGCGGGAAAGGGAACCTGCGGATTCGCCGAGGCTGTGGATGAGCGGGGACGCGCCGGCGAACTGGCTTGAAATGGAAGACAGGTTCTCGTTGGCGTGCGCGATGCCTTGGGAAATGGAATCCAGCTTTTGCGCAAAATGGGAGTCGGCGTGCGCGGCATCGGATTTGGATTTCCCGAAAAACGCGCCAGAGAGGGCAATCGATGAGACGGATTCATTGACGCGCGCGAGCTCCTGCGATTGGCCGGCAAGAGTTTTGCGGATGCCATCCAGCTGGGGACCAACCGGCTCGTGCTCGGCTGCGGAAGGCTTGCCGTTGGCAACCTCGATTGCGTTGGACATGGAATCCAATGCAGTGGTCTGCGCGCCGAGTTCGCGCGAGAAAATCGACAGCTCGTTTTGCATCGCCGCGGCCAGCTCCTCGAATTTGCTGGCGTTTGAGGATTCGACGGAAAGCTCCTTTTTCTGCGACTCCATCGTGGAAAGCGCGCTCGAAAGCTTGCGCTCGATGTGCTGGAGGAACCCTTGGCGGGCGGAAAGCTCCTTTTGCAGCGCGGCGACCGAGGCGTTCGATGCGTCAACCGAGTCAAGCCTTGATGCGACCTGCGAGACCTGGTGGCTATGGGACGCCACGGTCTGGGATAACCCCGCCAGCTCGTGGCACAACGCCGCCACGTCCGCGCTTGCAGCGGATTTCGAGGACGAGTGCAGGCCCTCGGCCTTCTCCAGCGCGGCATACGAAGATTCGGCTGCGGACTTGACTTCAAGCGAAAGGGATTCAAGCCGGCCTGCCATTGCGCCAACCTCGCGGCGCAGGTCCTCGGCTGCGGAAAGCTGCAAGGCTGAAGCGGAGGCGGAAGAGGATAGGGCGTCGTGCGCGGAATCTATTTTGCGCTCAAGGCCGGATATTGCAGGCAAAAACGATGCGTCGACGGAAGCGGAAATGCCGTTGAGCCGCAAATTGAGCCCGGATATGTCGGTGCGCAGGGCGGAGAGTTCTGAAATCCGGGATTCTTCCATTTCGCCAAGCCGGCACGAGAGGCCGTCGATGGAGGCCGACAATTGCGAGGCTTTGGAGATGAAGCTCCCGCCGCTGCCGGACTTGGCTTCGCGCAGCTCGTCTTTGAGCATCGAAAGCTCTTCGTAAAGCGCTTGGATTGCGCTAAGCTGCTCGTCTTCCATTGCGGGTACCTGTCTTGAAAAGTGGGTTAATACAAACACAATTGAGGCTAGTATATAAAACTTTGCGCAAAAACGCGGTTTGACGAACGATAAAGGCCAGATTGGCGAAGGGGGAGACGCTGGAAAACACTTTAAAACGAC
>JAZDFO010000062.1:0-2546 GCA_043807785.1 Microcaldota archaeon
GTTTCCACGGTAGCACCGCGGTCGGCGAAGTCGCTGGCTAGGATGTTGAGGGAAGTGTTGAGCGCGGAAAGGTCGTTGCCGGTGTGGTCGATGAACAAGTCAGTGGTCTTTTCGGTCACCGACGACGAGACGCCATTGATGATGGGAACAAGCGAAAGGATTTCGCCTGCGGAATCCACCAGGCACGGCAGATTGCCGTGGCCCTTGATGAGGTGGGCGTATTCCACGCCAGTGGGATGCGACTTGAGAATCCCGTTGAGCGTCATCTTGCGGTCGGACTTGAGAGGCACAAACGCGGTCTTGTCGGCATCCATGGCACGGAAGTAGAACGGCGGCTTGAGCGCCTTCATGTCGTATAGGCCGATGCTGACTTTCTTGCGGCGGCGGCCGTGCGTGAGATCGAGCTTCTCCTGGATCTGGAAGAGGCCTGCCACATCGTCGGCGGAGAGCTTGATGTTTCGGACTACTGCGCCGACAACAAACGGCCGGATTCTCGTCGCGGATTCTTCGGCGTGGACTACGATTCCGCTTGGTTTGAATGCGTGGCGCGGCACTCCTTTCTCGAAGCCGAAGTGGCCTTTTAGCGCGCGGGCTATTCCTTCGGCGGAGAGCAGGTCGGGCCGGTCGCCGGTGACCTCAAGCGAATATTCGTCGTCCGTCTCCGCATCGAGGCCTGCCTTGACCTGCGGCAGGGCTTCTGCCAGGGCCTCGTCGGAGACCTTCCTGCCGAGCAGGGACTTCAGGTAGTGTTTTTTGACGTTGACGGTTACCATGTCAGCGATTCCCCAGGAATTGGATGTCCTGCGAGTACAGGTCGCGGATGTCGGAGATGCCGAGCTTTTTCATTGCCAGGCGGTCGAGGCCGAGGCCCCAGGCGAGCACAGGCACCTTGCAGCCCAGCGCGGAGAGCATCTCCGGGCGGAACATGCCTGCGCCGCCGACTTCCGTCCACTTGCCCTCGACCTTGGTGTACATTTCCACGGAAGGTTCGGTGAAAGGGAAATAGCTCGGAGCGAACTTGACTTCGTCCGCGCCGAAGACCTCGACTGCGAAAGTCTTGAGGTAGCCCAAGAGTTCTCGGAAGCTCATGTTCTCGTCGCAGACTATTCCCTCGCATTGGTTGAACTCGATGAAGTGCTTCCAGTCGATTTCGTCCGGCCGGAAGACGCGGCCGATGCAGAACATGCGGAACGGCAGGGTAATCTTGCCGGCGAGGGTGCGCGCGCTGACGCTGGTGGTCTGCGAGCGCATTACCAGGCGGCGCGCGAGGGACTCGCTCCACTGGTAGCCCCAGCCCTTCGAGCCTGCAAGGCCGTTGGAGTGCGCGTTCTTGACGCGTTCGACGAGGGCGGCATCCGGCAGGCGGCCTTCGCCGATGTCGAGTGCGAACACGTCGTGGATGTCGCGCGCGGGATGGTCCTGTGGCATGAACAGGACGTCCATGTTCCAGAATTCGAGCTCGACCAACGGGCCGCGGGCCTCCTGGAATCCCATGGATGCAAGCTCGGACTTGAGCCTGCGCACGAAAGAAAGGTAGTGGTGGCGCCTTCCAACGGAAAGAGGCGCGGCAGCAGTATTGAGGTCGTAGGGCCGGAAGCGCGCGTCCTTCCACTTGCCGTCCTTGAGCATCTCGGGGGTAAGCTGCGAGGAGCTCACGGAGCGGGACTTGAGGGCCTCGAGCCCCTTTTCCGTAATCGAGAGCACGGCCTCGGCGGGAAGTTCCCTGCGCTCCAAGAGCCGGCGCGAGCGCAAAACCGCCACGAGTTCGGGCTTTACCGCGCTTTCGTCGGGCTTGAGTTCGCCAATTGCCTCCAAGGCGGTTTCAGTCGGCGTGCGCTTGTCGGAAATGAATTTCAGCACAGTCTTTCCGTCCTTTTTTTCAAAGGCAAGCAGACGCTCTTGCGCCACCCACTTGAATGCGATGCCTTTCTCTGCCGGCGACAAGCCCGCAAGGCCTGCAGCCTTGTCCAATTCAAGATGCCCGGATTTCTTGACGGCATTGCAAAGCCGCCGCTCAGGCGCGCCGTTGGCGTAGTAATCCCTGCCTTCGGCGTTGAGCCAGATTACGGCAGGCTTGCCTTCCACGCGCGAAGACACGGCAAGCCCCTCCTGCGCAAGAGATTCGGAGAGGCTCATTATCGCGCTTACCGTCAAGCCCGATGCTTGCGCTATGTCGGAAGCCTTGGCGCTCTTGCCGCCCAACCCGGATAGGAAATTGAGTATAGACCTGCCAGACTCGTTCATTGCATATCGGAGAAGCTTAACCCGCCACGCGATTAAAAACCCTTTCGAGCGGCTGCGAAACCCAGTGAACAGCGGCATTCTTTTACCGGCGCACGATTTCGCCAAGACGACAATGGGAACACAAAAAGCGTTGAAAACCTGATGGAATTGAGGCAACGATAAAAACCAAGGCTAATATTGGTTGCCATGCAATCCCTAGCCATGTCACTATGGGACAGACTATTTCCGCGCAGCACCAGCACACCGCAGGCGCCGGCCCAAACCGAACTGGAATGGAAAAACGCCCCGCAATACCTCGATGA
>JAZDFO010000063.1:0-5900 GCA_043807785.1 Microcaldota archaeon
TAGGTATTGCCATGGAAGCCGACTTGCCTTACGGGCCCTGGAAGAAGCTGTTCAGCGCCGTGTGGAGCGGCTACCCGCTGCAGGCTTACTCCAACCCCGACCGGCTGCTGCTCATGCTCATGTTCGAGAAGAAGGGCGAGGAAATCACGGGCGTCTTGGTGCTCGAGCGGCAGGCATTCGTCGTGGAAGGCAACTTTTCGGGCGCGTCGATCGCCCAGCGCGACATGACCTACATTGAGAAGAAGGGCAAGTCGGGCACGAGCAAGTTCCTCATCATCGATTCCACGCCGGCTTTCGTGGCGTATTCGGATGAGGAGCTCTCAAACGAGGTCACGCGGCAGTACGGCGAGCTCGAGTCCGTCGGCAAGGTCCTCAAAAAGGCGGTCGCGGAATACGCCGGGGTAAAGCTCGTCGAGCTCAAGAAGGCCGACAGCAGGGAAGCCGAGGCGCTTTACGGCGACCCCGTTATCCTGCTCTCGATTGGCAAGCACGGGGGCGTATACAAGGACACCGGAGGGGCCAAGTCGGCCATCGGGATGACCGCATCCAAGGAGCCGTATGAAATCCCCCTCGACCGCCTGCGCTCGGCGGGCATCGCAGGCAGCGAGAAGGAAAAGCGGCTGCACGCGATGCACGTGATGATAGAGAGCGCGCTCGAAAACGGGATTCCGTGCGTGGTATTCGACTCTTCCGGCGCGTTCGGCGGGCTGGGCATGCCAAACCGGGACAACGCCGACTTTTCGGCATTCGGCATGCGCGAAGCCACAGGCTACCCCGTGCGCCAGTTCGAGCTCGGCAAGGGGCTTTTCATTGACCTCGAGCTGGTCGACTCGGACATGTTCCTCTCCGCTTTCGGGATCGACAAGTCCGAGGTCGCCGGAGTGATAAAGAAGATTTACGAGGAAAAGCGCGGCAAGGTGTCGTTCTTGGGCGACCTGGTCTCGGAACTCAACGCCCTGCCCGAGACGACCGACTCGCCGCGCTTTGTCACCAACAAGGCAATCCGCGTGCTCGAGGCAATCTCGAAGCTCAACCCATCGCTTTTCGCCAAGAACATGGCCGAAGAGCTAAGCGCGCCGTGGAAGGACGGCGTGCCCAAAGTAATTTTAGTCAGCCTTGCCGGCCAGAGGCCTGAAATCCAGCGGCTGGTCATCTACTCCATCGTCAAGGCGCTCTCCAAGCCGTCGGTATCCGGGTTTTCGACGCTCCTGGCGTTCGAGCCGGACGCCTCGACCCTGCACGAGGAAACCGGAAAACTGCTTTCCGCAATATACCGCCAGGGCAAGGGCTTCGTCGTCCAGGCCGAGCACGAAAGCGACTTTTCCGCCCTCGCAGAAATAAAGACCATGCTAGAAATGGTGGGCGCGGACGCTATCGTGACCGACAAGGAAGAGCGCGTCAAAAAGCGCGTCACCCTGCGGCCCGCTTATTCCCACTGCAGCGAATACACCACGGCAGCGCCAAAGAAATAGAAGCTGCAGGCACAGATTTCACGCGCTAATCACTCGAAGCCTGCGGCTACGGATTTGAAAAAAAGAAATAGCGGGGGGTGGAATTCCGCTGCCGTCCGCAAATTGCGTCGGGCAGTTTTGAACCACCGGTCTCCGGGTTATGAGCCCAGCGGGCACTCCTGGCTACCCTACCCCGCTAAAATAAATCAAACGAGCCCAAGAGGAGTATTACTAGGGAAGGCAGGTTTTATATTACATTGCAACCGCGGCGCGCAATCTAAGCGTTTTTACGCCATCTCGCGCCCGAGCATGGTGCGGCGCTCGATCATCTTCTCGACGATGGAGAGCTGCTGTTCGATGCGCTTCATTTCCGAGCCGTTGTCGAAGCACTTCAGCTCGGTCTTGCAGTCGTTGCAGCGGAACTTCTGCTCAAATGCGCTCTCGAAGGCCAGCCGGGAGCAGCCCTTGCGGCACTTGTAGAATATGCAGCCGCCCTCGCTTGCGAGCTGGCTTTTTAGCTTCTCGCACTCGCGCTTCTTTATCTGCATGAAGTTCTGCATCGCACGGTCGCAGTTGAGCTTCCACGTGTAGGTGAACCACCCGTTCTGCATGTTCTTCTCGCGCGTGTACTCGACAAAGCCGTAGCTGTGGAGGTGGTTGAGGAGCGAGCGGATTTCCGAGAGCTTGAGGCTCGTCTTGGTTTCGATGGTTTCGTCGGTGGCGCCGTCGCCGACGGAGTTGAAGACCATCAGGCCGTTTTCGCCGATGCTTTCCTCGACGAAGCTTTGAAGTTGGCGCAGCACGGGGGTTGCGCCGCCTTTAAGGGCCCTTGGCATGACAAAAACAGATGCATGGAAAATATATATAGCTATCGACGCTCCGCCGAGTGAGAATTCAGCCAGAAAACGAGTACGCCTGCGCCAACCCGGAGTCGTAGACGCGCAATACCCGCAAGGACTGCTCGGCGTATTCCCTGAAATTCCCCGGATAATTTTCCATGTCCGCCGCCATCTTGCCGTCGACGAACGCGTAGCGCACGCCTTGGGCGTAAAGCTCGTTTAGCGCAGCGCCGTAGGGTGCGTGGAACAGCCGCATCGAGAGCGAGTGGCGCGCGTCGAGGTCCGGGGCGAACTCGAAGTAGCCGTCGATGAAAACGCGGGCGCCGTAGTAAGTGAGCAGGTGGCCCTTGTCCCAGTAGGACACCACGGCGGCGGCGGAATTTACGCCAAGCCAGCGCGCGCCGTAAACGGCGGGTTTGGAATACTGCGGGCCTGCGTCCGAGAGGTAAAGCACGCTGCCAAGCAGCAGCCCGGCACCCAGCAGGCAAAGCACCAGCGGCCGGGCAATGCCTCGTGAAAGGATGTGGTTGAGCCCGGCGCCGGCCAGCAGGCACGCCGGCGCTGCGGCGTAAATGATGTTGCGGGAAGCCAGCAGGGAAAGCGCGGTTGCGCCGGCAAGCCAGAGCCACAGCATGCGGCGCCCGGAGTCGGATGCGGGCTTGAGGGCGGCAAAAACGAGAAACAGCCATGCCGCCCCGATGGCGACGGCGATGAACTCGAAATTGAAGGCCTGCATTTCGGAACTGGTGGTGAAAGTCTTTGCCAAAACGAGCTGGCCAAGCGGAAAGCGAAGGTAGTACGAAAATGAGGCCAGCGCGGGGATGAAAAACCACGCGGCGTGGGGGAGCCTGGACCGGCCAAGCGAGAAGTCGGCCGCCAATTTTGCGGCAACGAGCGCGCAGGCGAACAATGCGGTGAACGGGTGCAGCAGGGGCAAAATAAAGCCCAGCAACGCCGCCGCCGCCAGCGACTGCCGGTTGCCCGCAAGCAGCAGCGCCATGGCCAGCAGGGGAAGGAGCAAAAACGACAGCGAGTCCGGCCTTGCCAGGCCCGCGCCGCGGATTAGCACTGCGGGAAGCAGAGCGGCGAAAGCGGAGGCGTAAAGTGCGACTGGTGCGCCGAATATTCTTTTTGCCAGCGCGTAGGTTGCGGCAATGGCCGCCAATGCGCACAGCAGCGAGACCGCGGCGTAGGCGTAAAACGCCGGAAGGCCCGTGAGAATTGCCGCCGTGGCGATGATGCAATGGAACAGCGGGTAGTAAGTGTGCGGCCGGCCCTGGAAGGAAAGCGCATCGTAGCCCGGGAAGGCGCCGGCTTGCGCTATTGACTCGGATATGCGCAGGTGGTAGTAGTGGTCGGGGTCGGTAAACGACGGCAGAGAGAACGGAATCAGCCTAAGCGCAAGCCCGGCAAGCAGGGAAAGCGCAAGAAATGAAGCAAAGCCGCGGCCCATCAGATGAATTCCACCGCGCATTTTTCAACAAGCAGGTCTTCCAGCGCGTATTTGCCCAGCGCCGCAGGGCCGAAGCCGTATTCAAGCGCAAGCGCGTCAAAAACGGCCTTGCTGCAGGAGAATTTCGCCGGCAGACCCAGCTTGGCGGCATCAATCTTGCCCGGCGAGAGCAAGGCAACAATTTCCCCTCGCGGCCTGCAAAACCCGATTGCGCCTGACACCCGCTTTGTGCACGAGAGCCGGCAGAGCCAGACGACTTCGAATTTGCCGGCGGCCTTGCCTCCCTCCCGGAAAGCTTTATAAGTTTGGGAACAAGTATAGTCAACGAACTTCCCAAGGCAGGCAAGCTGTGGCCGCACCGCAACGGATTTCGGCGGGAGCGAAGAAAGCAGCGCTTGAAAGCCCGCAACTGGCCGTATGAAGGCGGTTTTTATTGCCATGCGGATGCAAAAACGCGGGCAATGTTATAAAGTGATAGCAAAATGACGCAATACCATCAAGGCGAAAGCACCAAGAATACGGGAAGCGGCGCAAAAACGCACGCCCAGAGGGACAAGATCCTTGCCAACTACGGCGGGTTTTTCGTGCGCCCCAAGCTCGACAAGGAAGGCGGAAAGGAAGAGCGCACCACCACGAGGGGAAAAGGCGCGTTTGTGAAAGTCAGGGTCCGCAAGGCGCTCTATGCCAACGTCGTGTCCAAGGACGGCAAGATCAAGAAAGCCAAGATCACCAACGTTTCATCCAGCCCGGCAAACCGCCACTTCGCGCGCGAAAACCTGGTGACGAAAGGCGCGATAGTCGAAACCGAGCTGGGAAAGGCCAAGATTACAAGCAGGCCGTCACAGCACGGGGTAGTCAACGCGGTACTGGTTTAAGGCTTGGGCCTATAACGATCCAGCATGGAACGTTCTACTGCACTACGCAATTTCTTGACCTGAACATCTTGGGATGCACTGCTTCTACCCGTCTCGCTTGGCCGACTACCCTGCGCGGGTTGTGACTGGTATAAACGGGTATATAGAGGCAGTAAATGCTCAACAACATGAATAATGAACTCTACCCTATTCCCCTCCCATTCACCCCGAGCGTGGGGGTATACTTTCTCGCCTATCTCTCTGAGACCTCGATGGACTTCCCTGCTTTCAGGAGGATGGGGGAGAAGACGTCTGAAAACGCTATTGCGCTGAACCCCAGCCCGCCTTATTTGCTCATCGAGCATGCTTTGAGCGGACCGGAGCCGCCCTTCAGAGCTTTCAGACATGTAAAAACACCCCGTTAATGCCAATGGTTCAAACTGCGTTGCCTAAAAAACGCTTGCAATGCTTGTGTTCAAGAAGTCTACTCTAAGGGCGCGCAAGGGGAAGCGCCAACGCAAACGAAAGTTTTAAATACGAGTTTAGGCAAAGCTTATATACTTTTCTGATAGGCGAATGGCGTTTTGCACACTGATTCCGCGCCTTGCGTGGTTTCCCAAAACAGCCAGCCGCGCCTTGGAAAAAAATTGGGTTTGCAGGCTAAATGGAATTCACGGTCCTCAAGCTTACCGCCAACGGCAACCTCCTATTGAGGGGCAGCGAGCCGCGGGGAGTAAGCGGCATGGACTTGTTCGAGGCGGGAAAGAAGGCCGCCACGGTGTTTGACACCATCGGGCGGGTTGAAAGCCCGCTTTACCTTGCAAAGCCGCATGTTGATGCAAAGAGTCTCGTCGGGAAGGCGCTTGGTAGCGTCCGATGAAAAAACTGAAATATTGAGGTGTGAAGAGAAATGCCGTGCCCTGAATGCAAAAGCGACAAGCTGAGGAAGGACGCCGGACGCGGGGAGCTGGTATGCAGCAACTGCGGCCTGGTCATCGAGGAAAACATCGTCCAGGAAGGCCCGGAGTGGAGGGCTTTCGACGCCGAACAGCGCGCAAGCCGCGCGAGAACGGGAGCGCCGCTCAAATACATGAGCCCCAACAAGGGCCTCGTCACTGAAATTGACCAGTACAACCGCGACATCCGCGGCGGCAAGATTGCGCCAAGCCAGCAGGCGCAGCTCTACCGCATGCGCAAGTGGCACAAGCGCGCGAGCATCTCCAACAGCATCGAGCGCAACCTCGCCATCGCGCTCACCGAACTCAACCGCGTCGCGTCGCATTTGGGATTGGAGGAAAGCATC
>JAZDFO010000064.1:0-4510 GCA_043807785.1 Microcaldota archaeon
CTGCATTACTCCGACTAACGCCCCGTCGATTCCCTGGCGGTCGACAAACACTGCCTCAAGGCACTCGCGCTTGGAGTTGCCGTCGATTAGGATGTTGGAAGGCGCGCCGGATATGAGCGCGTAGTCGTTGACGATGGAAAACGCCATGCCGTTGGTGGGCAACAACGGGGAAATCGGGATTGGGCAAGTGAAACTATTGCCGGACGGCTGGCACTTGAGCTTGTCTTCTGCATATATGTTGTAATCGGTCCCTTGCTGGAAATTCTGGTTGAACGGTAACTGGCGTTGTTGCTGCAGCTGCCAGTAGTTGAGGTTTGCCGGGCTGTTGATGTTGTAGGGCTGGATAAATTGGTTGGTTACGCCGGTTTGGATGCCGGGAGCATAGCCGAGGCCCCCGACGTAGGGCTCGATTGTCGAAATCGAGCCGTCGGCGCCGATGTAGAATTTCAGCGGCGAGCTGGCTGCGATTTGCTCTCCCTTGCCGGGGTAGTCGACGTATCCCAAGAGCGGCCGGACGAGGTTGCGCGCGAAGCGCTTGGCGAAGTTGTCGCGGCGCAGGAAAGTGCACTGCCCGGGCGGGCCGACGTAAATCGTTCCCTCGTAGTTCTTGCGTGTGTCGTCGCGGTAGCCCCACACGCCGGCGTCCGTGAAGTTGTGTGTGTAATTGCCGTTGGGGGGAATCAAGTCCGAGTGGAATTCGCCGTTGCTGGCTTTCGTCTCGCGGGACTGTATCTTGCGGGGCACTGAATCGCGGTTGACCCACATGACGCCTTGGCCGGGCTCGACGTACTTGCGCAGGGGAACAAAACCGGTGGAAGTGATTTTGATGACGGCGTAGCCGGCAGCGTCGTTGGACGACACAACCGGTTTCTTGCCGTAGACGTTGACGATGATTTGCTTGCTTG
Organism: Microcaldota archaeon; assembly: GCA_043807785.1. Taxonomy (GTDB): domain Archaea; phylum Micrarchaeota; class Micrarchaeia; order Norongarragalinales; family SBBD01; genus JAZDGU01. The sequence goes on from JAZDFO010000064.1 coordinate 906, forward strand.
CCTTGTTCTCGCGCATGATGCGCAGCCTGCCGGAGTGGACCAACGAGTAGCCCGTTGTGTCGTCGGCGAATGAAAGCATGCTCGGTTCGGAGAGGGATTGGCTCGATGCCGGGGCGAAAGATTGCGACAAGCCGGAGCCGGCGCTTAGCGTGCTGCTCGAGCCGTCCGAATCCGTGCACGCATGGTTGGTCACATCGTATTTCAGGCAAAGCGGGTCGTACTCGGAGGTGTCCGGCTCGGCTTGTACAGTTGAGTCTACGGCGAAGAACGGGTGGTTGGCGTAGTCGGCAAGCAGGTGCAGGTACTGGCCTTTTTCGTCGGTCTTGGAGCATTCCACGTCGATGAAGAGCTGCATCCGGCTGGTCGAAACAGGGTCGGAGCTCTTGATTTCGCACGAGGTTACGGTGCCGATGTCGGTGATGGAGTCCAGGGAGTAGTAAGCGTCCTTGGACATATCAATATCGTCGAGGTAGATTTCCAGCGGGTCGGCTATGGGGTCGTCGACGGACATGAGCGCGCACAAATTCGCCTCGCAGTATTGGAGTGACGGGCATGGTTTGGAATCAGTGCACGCCGGGGGAATGCACTGGCCGGGAATAACTGCGGTATTGCAGTGCCATTCGGCCGGGCAATCCGTTGAGGCGGTGCAGTAATGTGGCACGCACTTGTTATTGACGCACGTGTACGCGGGCTTGCCTGCGGCGGCGCAGCTTGCGTCGTCGACGCACTGGTGGATTACGCAAGAGTGCGTGGCATCATTGCAGACGGTCGGAATTGCACACGCCAGCTCGGCGCAGGTCTTGTAGCGGCAGGTGCCGGAAGTTTCGCCGCTGGGAATGTCGCATTTCATGTTCGTAAAGCCGCAGTCGACATCCCTGGTGCAGGTTTGCTCGCTGGGAATCTCGCACTTGCCGTTGTCTGCGCATCGAAGGCCGTTGTCGCAATACTTGTCGCCGTTGTCTTCAATACAACAGTCGTCGCCGGAGCGCGAGCATTCTTGCGATGGCGGCGCCGGGACCACGCACTTGTTTATCGTTAGGTCGCATACAGTGCCAGAGCCTGGCGGGCATGGCTTGGTTGCCGAGCACTCGAGGATTTGCTGGCACTTTGACGTCAATGTGTTGCATTCGCTTCCGCTCGGGCACAGCGGCATTCCCGCGCCGCATTGCTTGGGCGCGCACCTGGCCAGGGTTGGATCGCAGGTTTGGTACGTAAGGCATTGCGCGGGGTCTATGCAGGCAAGCGGCTGGCACGTCTTGGTCCTGCCGTCGCATGATTGGCCTGTGCCGGACGGGCACGGGTGCTTGCTGTCGCAGAGCGTCGGCACGCGGATGCAGGATTCGGTTGCCGGGTCGCAGCGCTGGCCGTCGGGGCAGTCCGTGTCGAAATTCTCGGGAGCGCAGGGAAGATGCTCGTTGCGGTCGGAGCAGCGGTTGACGGCGTAGTCGCAAAACAGGGAAGGCGCGCCGCAATCGGTGTCGCCGGTGCATTGCTTGGAGGTGCACATTCCGTTGCCGGCGTTGCAGGTTTGGCCGTTGAAGCACTGGGCGTCCATCGTGCACGGCACTGGCAGGTCAACGCATACCCCGGATTCGGCGCCGGCGGACAGGTCGCAGCGCTGGCGGCTCGGGCAAGTCGGGTCGGCGGCAGTGCATTGAGCTGGCTTTGGAATACACGCTCCGGTCTGGAGGTTGCACACCATGTCGCGCGAAAGGCATGGTTGGTCGGATTCGCATTCGCGCGGGACTGCGGGAAGGTAACACGAGTTGGTTGTAAGATTGCATTTAGGCTTGTCATCGGGGCATTGCTCGTCGCCCTCGCACTCGAGGACCAGGTCGGCGCAGGATACCTGGAGGGAAACGGTCTTTTGTGATACGATGCCGTTGGGGGCCTGGGCCGAAAAGTCGGCGCTGCAGCCGGCGCCCTGCTTGAAAGGCGTTAGCGTCAGAGTGGCGGATGACTTGGCGTCGAGGGGGATTTCCCATGAGGTGTCGCTGGCCTGCATCGAATTGCCGCCGGCAATGGTCGCGCAGTTGGAGGTCGCAAAGACTTTTACTTTTGCGTTTAGCTTGCTTGAGACTTCCATTGAAGCGCCATCGCACTGCAAAAACAGGGACTCTGTTGAGGCTTCCAAAAAGTCGTTGAGGGTGGCGGCGACTTGCTTGGACGAATCGCGGAAGCCCTCGCGGGAGGCAATTACGGCGAACTTGCCGGGCCCCAGCGGGTGCACTTTCTTGAACTTGTATACGCCTCCAGCGCCGCTGCCGGATTTGCCGTCGCCGACGATGGATTCGGGGGCGGAGCCTTCAAACACCGCGTCATCGCCTTCCTCGATGGATACGGCCGCGTCTTGGAGCGGAGAGCCGTCGGCGTTGTTGTTGAGCGCAACGACGAGGGCCTTGTCCTCGTTGGCCTTGAGCGTCAGCGGGTCGACTTGCATCACAATGATGCCGGTCCCCTGCACGGATACAGTGCCGGAGGCGGTCATAACCGGACCGTTGGCGTCGCCGAATTCAACTTGGATGCGCGAGTAAGGCACGGGGATGGCGCCGGCCGACACGACGCTGCCTTCGATGCTTTGCGCCTTTTGCAGGCTTTCAATTGGGATAGACACGAACGCAGCGCCGCCGGCATCGCCGGAGGAAGGGGGCAATGCGTCGCCTTCGAGGTAGAACTCGTTTAGCTTGATTGGCGAGCCATCGCCTGCATCCGTGGTAATCTTGATGTACGGGGAATCGAAATCGTCGAGCGCGCGCACGCCGAAGTAAATCCCGAAGGGTTGGCCGAGGTCTGCGACGAAGCCCTTAAAAGCGCGCGGGGAAGAGTCGTCTTTTGCGAACTGGAGGGAAATGCACGCGCGCGGGCCGCATGCGAACTTGCCGGCATTGACGGAAAATTTGGTCGAGTTCGCCTCGGCGTAGCACGAGTCCTTTGCGGCAACCGACTCCTTGTTGCCCAGGTCGGCGTCGGCGGGGGAGCGCACCCAGATGTCCCCGCTTTTCGCGTACGCGCGGTAAAACAGCCGTATCGCGTCCTGCGGGCTTGCGTTGGCGGCCACGAAAAAGCGGACGGTGAATGCCTTGCTTCCCGCCTCGTTTTTCAGCTCGGCGTTCACCCACTTGAGCGGCCTGCCGGAATAGTCGTTTTCAGAGGCGATGTCGGCGGAGCATTTTCCTGAAGGCGAGTACGTGGCGGCGCGTTCGATTACCGCGTTTTCCGGGGCGTCGAATGCGTATATGTACGCAGTATCCTGCTCGGCGCTGACACCTTTGCCTTCGACGCGGACGAAAATCCCGGATTTCTCGGAATGCGGGATGTTGAGCGAGAAGCGCGCGAGGTAAAACGACGCGCGGCTGAGGGAGGTTACGGCCTTGGAATATGCTTGTTCCTTCGAGCCGGCGAGCCGCACGCCCTCGTAGTCCACGCGCAGCGTGTTTTGCAGCGCGGATGGCAGAAGGCCCAGACTTAGGAATTGCGTCGAAGACGCGTCCACGCTGACTGCCTCGGATTGCTTTTCGATAAAGCCTTCCGCAGTGGCTTGGGCGTAAACCTGCCGGTTTGCGGGAATCTCGACGATGCAGTCCTCTTCGCCGGAGCATTCCCCG
>JAZDFO010000065.1:0-8269 GCA_043807785.1 Microcaldota archaeon
TGAAGAGTTCCGCACCAACGGGATTTACTACGGCACAGGCGACGGATTGCGCCCCGACCAGCTTTTCGGCGGAGTCCTCAAGCCGTTCGACGTAATCGTATTGCAAGGCCAGCAGACCTGCGACCGCAGCGCGCGCAAGACGATAACCGACTGGGTCAAGAGCGGCGGCAAGCTCATCGTAATCGGCGACGCATGCACGCGCGTGACCGACGACCCCGCGGCAGTGGGCTGGGACGTGGGAATCGGCTTGCTTGGCGACGTCATGCCAGCGAAAATCGGGGGAGTCACGCCCGAACGCGAGCCGATCACGACCGGCTGCTCGAGCGGCAAGTTCAAGTTCCTCAACCCCGAGCACCCGATACAGAGCGGCATCAAGAACTTCCAGTTCTCCGGCAGGACCATCAACGTGTTCCCGAACTCGAATTCCCAGCTCGTGGCGACAATCGACTGCTCGGACACCGGCCGCGTGAGCGCGCCAGCGACTTACGCGATCCTCGAAAGCTCCGGGATTCTTACCGGCAAGGTCGTCTACTACGCCTTCGACCCCGGCGTGACCTCGCGCAACATGTTCCTCAACACCCTCAAGTACCTCAAGAGCCAGCGCGGGTAAAGCCCGCTGGACATTTTTTTTATTGTCATCAATAATTGAATGGTGTAGGTTGTGCTAATACTAAAAAACCCGGAAGAAATAGTAATTTCCTCGAATGCTAACGAGGTAGAGTTCAAAAGGGCAGTTGAACTACAAATAGGTATTTGGCTCAAAGAAAACGGAATTCATGGCATCAGCATTCACAGTTTCTTCTTTAACAAGGCAGCGTACTATATTGCTGAAGAACTAACAAAACCAGTCAGTAGGGGATGGTATTTGTACGGCCCTTATTTGCGCAATTACCCGGAAGAATTCCAAGACGAGAACAAAGTATGTGAAATACTTCAAGAATACACGAACATCGATGTAAAATTCAATAAGCGTCTGGTTAGCGAGAGATCACAAAAAGTCATATCTGAACTTATGAAGCAGTATCTCTCAAAAAAGACTAACAATCCCTCTCTTTACGGTTTTTTAAAATTTATATACCAAGAAAAATCAGGTAACTTCAACATTGCACAAAAATTCTACTTAGCAAAGCTAGAATGTCTAAACACACTATTTAACAATCAAACAAATGACTTGAACCGCTTGAACAAGGTTCTTGTTGATTACCAAAAAGAGATTCTTAGGCCAGCCTATTCAGAAGCCGTTGGATTAAAGGAAAATGAACAAAGACTCGTCGTCGACTTCTGCGACTTGATCTACGATGCAATCGAAACCCGGCAGCCACCGCAAATGATTGAAGAGGCTAAGCATTTTTTTGCAAAAGAAGTGAATAGAATCCCCTGCTTAAGAAATAATATTGCCTCGGGTAAATCGAAAGACGCGGCGTCTGAGAAACAATATAGGGCAACATTTTTACGCTTGCTTAGCGAAAACGTTATCCCGGAAGTAAAAAGCGAACTTTCTTCACTTTCACGCCGGGTTTACGCATGAGATTTGAACAGGACTATCTTTTCGACACAAACGTCTTGCTCAGGACACTGCATCCTAAGATGCAAAATTACTTACTTGCCGATAGATATTTTCAAAATCGGTCTAGCCAAAACCGTCTAATTTCAAATGCAGTTCTATCAGAGCTAAATGATAAAATCAACGCTCTGAAAAAAACTGAAGCGTTTTTACTCACATGGTTTGCCGATAATGCTACAATTCCATATCGGCTCATCAAGGAAAAACTAACCTCAATTCCGGCAGAAAACAATGAATACATCTTTTCATCTGAATTAATCGACGCAATAACTGAAAAAACTGAAGCAAACTTATACCAACTCATGCAAAGCTTTAGGCGGGCGATACGGAAACTCAACAGCATGATAACCTTCTTAAACCAAAAAATAATTCCCGAAGCATCAGTAATGAAGACTGAAATATTGAAAATTTTAAGGAAAAAATCTCCGCGTTCGAACAGCGTAGTAGTAGATAGCCAAATAATAGACGACTGCATTTTATTTTCAATTCAAAATCTAAGTGAAGAACGCCGTACAACGTTAATCACTCTTGATGGAAAACTATGTCAACGGGAGGTGAAGGACGAAATTATTTCTCTCGCTTGTAAGAGATATGCAGAGTATGCGCAATTTCTAGATGGCACCGAGAATCGAATCTTCGATATACTCTCTCTCGAAGAATTATCATAGAATAAAAAGGCAGATGAGGTATCATAGTCGGCATCGACGCGGGGGCAACCGTCGCATTCGCTGCAGTCGACTTCGACGGCAGGGTAGTCGCAAAATCCAGCAGGCGCAACCTCGGCAGGGAACGGCTCATTGAAATCCTCGCACCCTACGGTCCCATAATCGTCGCAAGCGACACCAACCCGCCAAGCAAGCTCTCCAAGGCCGTCGCCACGGCATTCAACGCAAGGCTCTCGTTTCCCCTGCACTCGCTGACTTACGCACAAAAGTCGAGGATGACCAAGGACTACGGCTACGGCAACACGCACGAAAAGGACGCCCTCGCCGCAGCCCTCAAGGCATACCACTCTATTGAGAACAAGATGCGGCAGGCGGGAAGGCGCGGGGCAAGGAAGGCAATGGTTGCGGCGGGCAAGAGGATGGCCGAATCTGTTTAAACTACCCTTAACGGATTGAAAACGCTTTTTAAGTTCGCCAACGACAGCAAAACGGTGAACTTGATGAAACGAGCTTTCTTCGCTATACTGCTTTTGGCGGCACTCGTGCAGACGGCGAGAGCGGACATATACGACTCATATATACAACACACAATTCATTATTGCGCCAAGCTTACCAACCTTGACGAGTATCCAGATTATGCCTTCTTCCATGCCGGCTCGCCCGGTGGAGGTTCTCCAGGAAATTTCCAGCGGATTAACGCAAGCGAATGCTTTTCATTTTACAAGTTCAACAACGAATACATCTACGCCGTCGAAAAGGAGAAATACGATAGCGGGATAAGCGCGGCCAGCGGGGGAATAAGGTCGCTACAGTACCTAACGGCCCAAGCGGTATTGCCAAATAACGACCCGCGCACTTCGATAACTGAAGAATACCGCGTGTCCCTTGATGGTAATGCCAGAACCCTCTCGGTAACAAGGATAAGCACGAAATCAGAGGAGGGATTCGTAGTCGAAAAAGGAGAAGTGCTTTTTACGCGGGGCAGGCTGTTCACGTTCGCGATTGCCGCGCTGATTACGATTGTTCTCGAGCTGGGGCTTGCCTACGCGTTTGGCAAATGGAAGGGCGTTGATGGGAAACTACTCAAAGCAGTCTTGGTCGGCAACATCGTTTCCTTGCCAATCGTCTGGTTTGCGATGCCATTGACGCCCGTGCCCGCCAACGCAATTGTCTTGGTGAGCGAAGCGCTCGCAGTCGCAATCGAATTCGGCGTCATCGTGGCGATGGCGAAAAACATCGGCAAGAAGGACGCTAGTATGCTGGCCTTTGCGATGAACGTATTATCATTCATAGTGGGCGGAATCATAATGGGAGCCATATTCTCGCCATTTCTGATTTACATGCCTACAACGGAGTGGTATACGCTGTCATTCGCACTCGGATATTAGCCTAGCTTCGTATTTCCTTGAGCCGCGCGTCGAGGTCGGCCTTGAGCTTCTCGGCGATGAAGTTCTGCGTGAAATAGTCGGCCTTTGCGGCGATGGAAAGCTTCGTCGAGAGGGCGCGGGGTATCCCTATCCCGTTTTATTGGCTCTGATTGTTAAAAGGGAGTTAGGGGGGGCGGAAAGGTCGCATGCCCGCACTTCAAGCTAGGATGAAGCACCGTTAAAGAGGCTGGAAAATGAAAACCGAGCCGTTGGATGTAGCCTTTCTTAAAATCAATGAATGGGCTCAAAAAAATAGCCAAATTTCCGTGGGCGAACCGGTTCCGGTGACCGAATTGTTCTGCCGAACAAAAAGCCGAATACTTTCCGATGGACGTGAGACAGGAACGGGCGTCTATGCCATTCCGCTCCACGGCGGGGCGTTGGCTCTTTCCAAGTGGCGGGTAAGTCGTGAGGGAAAGATTGTTCGATTTCACGGACGGCCTGTGCTCAGTCACTCACCTGAAGCGTTGGTTAACTATTTTCTTTGCGGTGCGCGAGGAACCCGCTTTATTTCGCATGCAGAACTCCTAGTACCCAAAGAGCGTTCGATGTACGGCATCCCCTACGGAAAGGCGAAAAAGGTTTTCAAAACGGCTGGTCTCGATCCTCTTAAAGACGGGTATTTTCTCTGGTCCGGCAGCCCTGCGGGCGTTGTCCGGGAAGCCGAATACATACGAGGGAGACTGGAGAAACTCAAGACTAGGGGAGGGAGCGTGTTTCAAGACGTTGTGGACCATTCTGTGTTGATGCTCTCCAACGCTGAACCTGAAGAACGGGAAAGATTTGGTCAGGAAATGTTGCATCCTGTCCTTTTGAAATTCGCGATTGACAAACTTCGAAGAATGGAAAGTCAAGCTCAAAAGAAACGGAACGGCTCGAGTTCTAGCCCCTGATTTCCTTGAGCCTTGCGTCTAAGTCTGCCTTGAGCTTCTCGGCGATGAAGTTCTGCGTGAAATAGTCGGCCTTTGCGGCGATGGAAAGCTTCGTCGAAAGCGCACGCGCAATCTTGCCTCGCTGCTTGAGTGGTGCGCCGCGGATTAAGTTGCTTTGGAAGATTATTCCGTGCTTTGGCGGCTTGCTGCCGGTCCGCAGGTGCTTGAAGAGCGCCTTTTCCGCGCCCATGACCTGCAGCGTGCTTGCCGGCATGGAAGCCAGTCTAGCAAGCGAGCCGGCGGTTTGAAGCAGACGAGCAGCGAGAAGCGGGTCGGTAAGATAGGACATGTTTTTCATCAGCGCGCCTGATTCCTTGGAAATGTATTGTTCGAGTTCGGCGCGGGTTTGAATCAGTGAAAGAACTGCTTTTGCGAGGTTGGAGACGGCGTTGCGGTCGGCCAGGTCGAATGACGCGCCGTAGCTTGCCTGCGCCTGCTCGAGTAGCTCGGTTGCGCGCTTTTCGCCCACGGTTTCCTCGAGCTTGGAATACTCGAAATACTCCTTTGCGCCGAAGTCGACGATGAGCTTGCACATGCTCTCCTCGTTTTGCAGGTCGACGTCCGGGAAATTCGTCTTGAACCACTCCAGGAGGCGCTCGTAGAGCAATGACTTGGCCTGGTCGATGTCGTCGACGCTGCGCACTGCGGAAATGATGAGGATGTCCTTGCGCTGGAGGTCGTGCTGGACCTTCTTCTTCGCCCGCTGAAGGAATTCTTCGCGCTTCATTCAATCCCGCCTTCTAGGACTTCGAGCGCCTCGTATTTCACTATGTTGGCGCGCGAGTGCTTTGTGACGATTAATCTCAGCTTTGAGTTTAATAAATGCTCTTGCTTGAGCGCCAAAACCGCGTTGATGTCCAGCTTGGGCGCGTGGCGCAGCTGCAGAAGTGCTAGCGCGGGCTTGCCAGAAAACGAGACTACAACCGAGCCGCTTGAATCGTAGAGCTCGGCATCCGCGCTGATTTTGCCGCTGGCGCTTGAAACCGAGAGGATGCGCCTGACTTTGGCAAGCATAATCCCGCGGCCGGCTGACTTGAGGCCGGAAATCGGGATGCTGGCGCCCTTTTCCCCCTGCTGGCGCGGGATTGGCGAAGAATGCGGATCGAAGACAACGTGCGAAGACCACGTGCTGTGGAGTTCCAGCCCAGACTGGCCCTTGCGGACGGAAAACCCTTCGAGCTTGACTGCCTCGCCGACTTTTATTGACTTGGCGGCCAACTGCGCGCAATAATCCCAGAGAACCGCGTGAGCCTTGTTGCCGGCCGCATCCTCGCAAAGGACATTGACTACCATTCCCTTGCGGCCGGGCTTGTCGAATTCCCGCAGCTCGGATACCGCGGTTGCGCGCAGGTAAATGTCGACGGTCTGGCCCTCGCGCAGGGAAGCCACGTCGGCTGGCTTGACTGCCGGTTCGGGAAGGCCTGCGAGCGCCTCGGCTGCGATTCCCTTGCCCTGCTTGTGGAGCTTTACGTCAGTGAACGCCCCGGAATGCAGCTCGAGAGGGTTGAAGTTCTTCACGCCCAAGCCGATAAGCTCGAGGACATCGCCGCGCTCGATTCCCTTGCCCTCCATCCAGCGAACGTCCTCGTCCCAGAATACGAGAGTCGCCTTGCCCGTGGAGTCGGCAACCTCGATGTTGCACACCATTCCCGACTTTCCATCCGATTCAAACTCTTTGGGGGAATTGATTTGCACAACGCGCGCGATGACGTTCGGCTCGGGGAGTTTTCCGGCGGCGACTGCAACAATCGTGGAAAAATCGAGTTTTGGCTGGGGCTCGAAGACTTTGACATTCAAGTCGCGCAAGACGAGCTTGGCGGCCGACACCTCGTCAATGAGGCCCGCGAATTCCGCCTTCTTGGCGGCGATGTTGTGGCGCACTTCGTCGACGGACAACTTGCTTTTCTGTGCCGCGAGCCTTACCAATTCATCGAAGTCCATGGGACAACCCGGCGATGCAGTGCTGAATGCAGATTATTGAATGTTGAATGCCGAAAAATAATAAAAAGGGGGAAGCGGGGATGGTCGTAGCCCGTCTTTTGTTGCTTGCGGCATTGGTCTAAGCGGGCAGCTAAGGCCCTTGCGCCACAGCGCCTTTACGCGCTTGCCGGCGGGGCCGTTTCACCCGACGCCCTCCTTATGCGCTCGCATTTGCTCATTGCTTGGGAGGGCGCGGTCTCGTTTCTGTTCCCCGCCGTCTGCCTTAGGCAGGCCATTATTGCAGGCCGTGCAAGACACAACGTCTCTGGCGGACGGAACTTCCTCACTATGCGAACTGCGCACAGCGTGAGCCGCACACCCCCCGCCTTCCCGCACATAATAAGGCAGGGGAGATATTTAAGCGCTTGCACGACTCGCGGCAATGGCAACGGGGAACCGGTCAGGAGGCTTGGACGGCAACCTCGATTTCCTGCCCTTCCTTAAGGCCAAGCGACTTGCGCAGGTTGTCTTTTGCCACGATTTCGACGATGTTTTCCCCGTGGTGCGTCTTGTCCGGGATGACGACGGCGCACGGGATTTTCCTGCTCCGGGCATTCAACTGCGCCACAAACAGCCTCGCGCCGCCGAAGTTGCGGCCGCCGCGGTCAAACCCCGCGATGCGCAGGCCCTTGGACTGGACTAGGCGCTGCTTGGCGGCGACGGAGCTGGCGTCGGAGAGGACGATGTTGAGGGTTCCGGGGAACGGCTTGTAGCCCAGGATGTCCGCAAACTGCTTTGCGTAACCCGGCTGGCGCAGGTAATAGCCGCCTTCGCCAAGGCCGCGGGAAAGCCTGCCGCGAAGGACGATTGCGGAATTGGACAAGCTCGCGGGAGCGGTTGAAGAATGAAGCCCTTCAAGCAGTTGCGCGCCGTTGGAGGTCAACTGCACGAACCCGAAGCGGCGTTCGACGAGGCCTTCTGCCGCAAGTTCGCTTAACCAGCGCGACGCGGTCTGCTGGGATACCCCAAGGACGGCGGCGAGCGAGGCAGTGCTGGTATTTAGTCCGGCATGGGCGCCATTGAAGGAGAGCATGGCAAGCAAGCCGAGCCTGTTTTGCATAACCGGCGCTTTCCAAATTACTCGATTCTGAGTCATTGCGCTTTGGTGTTGGCAAAGGTTGTTTAAATAGCCACGGGTGTAATTGAAAGTCTAGATGTAATTGACGGGGTTTACATGAGGGCATTGATTGTTTATTCGTCGCCGGAAGGGTGGGCAAAGCGCATCGCCACTGCGGTAGCGCTAGGGTGCGCAAAGGCGGGCGTGGAGGCGACGCTGCAGGACCTTGCAGAGCACAAGGGCGTCGAGAACTATCCCCCGTTTGGCGGCCTGCACAAAAAGCAGAAAATCGAGGCCCAATTGGGCGACTATTCCATCGTGTTTGTCGGCTTCGAGATGGGCGCGTTTTCGGAAAGCCGCAAGATATTCGACTTCATCGACAGCAACGACTTTAGTGGCAGGAAAGTCGCGTTGTTTTGCAGCTTCGAGGGAAAGAAAAGCGCGCTCGAGCGTGCCGCAGAAATGCTCGCCGCAAGGAACGCCAGCGTGCTCAACACCATCAGCCTGAGGCTAAAAGGCATGGTCAAGCACACACTCGACGAAACCGACCTGGTGCGAGCAGACGCCTTTGGCGAAAGGAGCTGCAACACCGCGCTCTCGAGGCACGTCTTCAAGGAAAACAGGAAGGCGGCAATCGAAGGGTA
>JAZDFO010000066.1:0-33486 GCA_043807785.1 Microcaldota archaeon
GCTGGAACTCCGATTCTCGGGAGGAAGCCAACCGTCGGTTCCCCAATTCCAATTGGAGTCGAGTTTGAACCAGTACTGGGCAAACCAGTGGTCGCCAAGCCTGTTGTTGGGGCCGGTAAAGTATCCACTGACGCCGTCACCGCCCTGGGCTTGGAAATTATTCTTGCCGCTGAAATGAGAGTTCGAATGCCGGGATTCGCTTCCAACACTAAGCGTGCCCGTGTTGCTCCAAGCCGGGTTGAACGAACCACTCTCAACGTCATCCCAAACAACCGGCGCCGCCAGCGCCTTTACCCCGAAATTGCTTCCCGAAACCGCCACCGTCTGGCCTTGGGAAAACGTCCCGCTCACGCCTGAAATATACGGGCCGACATCCCCCGAAAGCGGAAAACCCGCGCTCGCATCCCCGTTGGCGTCAATCACGTACAGCCACAACGGCTCGCCGGCGGCAAAACTCCCGCGGTTGACAGTCGCAGAAATCGAATTCCCGCTCCAAGCCGACGGCACCTGAATCTCACGGTGCGTGCTGGCCGCGTACGTATTGGCGGTGCCGATTTCAACCCGCGCCCAAGTGCTTGAAAGGTACGCGTCGTCCACGTAATTCTCCACGAACGCCCCCGCGCCGAAGTTGGTGAACCCGTAGAAGAACAGGAGGTCATCCCAGAACTGATTCGCGCCCGTCCGCGTGACCACATTCGTCCTCTGGTAAACCACCATCCCGTCATTTTTGAGAACCACGCTTCCATCCGCAACGCCGTCCCCGCTCTGATGAAGCACGGCCTCGAAGTGGTGCCAGGCGTCCTTAGCCGGCGCCCCACCAGCCCAGTCATCCTGCATCCCTTCGCTCCCAGCATCGGTCACAATGTAGCTGGCAAACCAAGCCCCCGCGAAACCACCGGACATTACCCCGGGATCGTAGTCATTCACCCAAGGCGTCGTTCCCCAAAGCTGGAACAGCTTAGTCTGGCAGCAACCGCCTGCCGGATACTGATAACGATACCAGAATGAGACATAGAAACTGTCTCGGTCATGCGGAAACGGCACCTCAAACTGGCTGTGGAAGCCGCCGCTGGAACTGCTGAAATACGAGGATAATCCGCGGTGCGCCGACGCGGAAGAATACGCCGGGCTAGAGCCCCCGAAAAACCACGAACCGACAAGAGGAGCCCCAGCAATTATTGCGCCAGGAGTGCCGCGGTCGAAATTCTCCCAAAGAAGAACATCACCCGAAGCAAAACTCCCGAAACCCGCGCCCGAAACGGTAACGGTTCCATCATGAACAATAGCGCCGGAAACCGATGAAATCGAGGGCGCGGCGGAGGCGGGAAAGGCAAGCAACGCCAACACCAGCAGAACCTGCAAGGCTTTTCCAATAAAACGCCGGGATTCCATGGAAACAAACAAGGGGTGCGCCCTTTTTAAATCTCCGGCAACGGCAGCTTTGTCCCACGCCCATAGTTCACTGGCGGGGCAAAACACGGTGAAGCGCCGCGCTCTGGCGGGGGAGAATAAGAGAATAATGCATTACCGATAAAAATTAGCGCCCGCGGCGCTGGAGGGGAAGCACGCTGCCGCACTTGTTGCAGACTTTCTCCTTGTGCTTCCAGTTCAAGGTAAATTCGACGCCGCCGCACTCAAGGCACGCGCGGACCTCGCTTTTATGGAAGTCCTTCCAGCCCTCCTTTCCGTCGCGCGCGGCAAACGACTGGTGCGAGAAGGCGACGCGCTCCTTATTGCCGGAAAGCTCTGGCTTGCGTTCCCCGAATTTCTTCTTCTCCACTGCGGGCGAAACCTTGCGGCTCGAGCACCGCGGGCAAATCACTGCCTCTTCCGCGGCCCAGTGAAGCGAACAGTTCTCGCACGCGTAATTCATGCAAACCAACATTACTCAACGCAGGACAAGGATATTATTATTTCCGGTCGGCGCCGGACGGGGCATTGCCACCGGTTTTGCCAAGGCTGGCTATGAACGCGGCAAGCCCAGAGGCGAATTTAACCTTTGGGACAAACTTCAACAACGCCCTGGCCTTGGAGATGTCGTATTCGCGGTGCTCTGAGAGAGTGTGGACGTATTCGGCCGGGAACTTGTTTTTCTGGCGCAGGAGGCGGGATTTGGCGGAATTCAATGCCGCGGCAAGGTAGGCAATGCGGCGCGGGATTCTGCGGCTTGGCGCACGCGTTCCCACCTGGGCTGCGACGGCTTCGAAAAGCTGGGCTTGGGTAAACGATTCGCCGGAAGTGACGATGAATTCCTCGCGCACGGCCCGGCAGGAGATGGCTGCCACTACGGCGCTGGAGAGGTCATTGGCGTGAATGAATGCGACGCAGTTGGAGCCGCTTCCGATGAAGGGCAGCTTGCCAGCGCGGATTCCGCCAACCACTTGCCGGAAGCCGTCTTGGAAGCCGGGACCGTAGACTATCGGCGGGCGCAGGATGACGTATTCGAGGAAGGAGGCGCGCAACGCGTTCTCGGCGGCGAGCTTGCTTTCGCCATACGCGTTTTGCGGCCGCGGAGGCGTTTTTTCACTGATTTTCTCGCCCGGCAGTAGCTTAACGCCGCGGTAGATGGAAGTCGACGACACGAACACGAACCGCTTGACGCCCTCGCACTGGGCCGCGCTTGCCAGCTGGGAGGTGGAAAAGAAGTTGTTCTCCATCAGCCGGCTTGGGGAAGCCGAATAATCCACGAGCCCGGCAAGGTGGGCAATCGCGGTTGTTCCCCGGCACGCCGCGCGGATTTTCTGGAAGTTGGATGCGTCGGAAAGGTCGATTTCATAGAATTCCTTGCACAAGCCCTCGATTGCGCAAGCATCGGAGCCGGGAAGGATGACGGCCCTGACCGGCACCTTTTTTCTCGCCAGTTCCTTGACAACCATGAGTCCAAGGCGGCCGTTGGCGCCGGTAACGAGCACTGGCCCAATCGGCGCTTTTGCCCGCTTGGATTTCCGCAAGGACTGCATGCAACCATTCACGGATTGCGCGTATTAATACGTTGCCCATGCGGCCGCTGGAGTATTGAATCATGATTTTACGCGCGTGTAGGCGCTTCCTTTTGCCTCGTAGAGCAGCCTCAGGATTTCTTCGTAAAACGCTTTGGCGTTCGTTGCGACCTTCTCCGCTTCAGGAGACCTTATTTCGGAAAGGGAATACGAGGCGGCAATCCTGGTCGTTCGCGCATGTTCGAGCGTTTCGGAAAACTGGTCGTTAAGCTTCCTGGCCCTCTGCACGAATTTGAGGTATTCCTTTGGAACCCTGCCCTTCTTGAGGTAGAACGAGTCGAATGCAAGCAAGGCGCATTCGTGCGTCCGGGCTTCAAGGCCAATCAGGTAAAGCGAGGCCATGACCGAGTGGTACATGGAATAATAGCCGGCAATTGCCACCCAATCGTAATGCTTTTTTTCCCTCAAATCACTCATGGCGGCCAGGTTTTTGTGCGCCTTATCGAGGTGCTGCCCGGCAGTTCCAGTGCTCGGTTCCCTTTTCAACAGCCTGGCCGGGGATTCCAGGCTCCCCTCAAAGCATTTCCTTAAGACGAATTCGCTTCTTTCTTCCTTCATTTATGGCTCACCTTGTGAGAGAATGAATTCCCAAAAGCCTTCTTCCCCCAGCAATACCACGCGATCCTTCCAGATGCTTTTGTATATCGGCTGCGTGTGCCAGTTGCGGGAAAGCTCGCAAAGGCTAATCACGGTTGGCGATAGTGAGTAGTTGAATTCCCGTTCAAGCAGTTTGACATTTGCTTTGAGCCTTTCGTTCGCTTTTCCGTTTTTGTTGGTGGCGATGAGGAGGTCAATGTCGCTGGAAGGCGTTGCTTGTTTCCTGGCGGCGCTTCCGTAAAGCAACGCAAATGCTATCGTGCCGTTGGAAGCCGCTTTGAGTGTTTGAAACAGCTTGTACGTCATCGGGCCGTACGGGGTCGCGGCAAGGAAGCCTGCTTTCCTCTCGAACTCGAGCAAGGCAAGCAGTTTTATGGCTGACTCGTTTTCCTTGTTTATTGAGAAAAAAACCTGTTTTCCCCTGGTTTGCCTGTGCAATACCCTTTCTTTTGACAGTAAATCGAGGTAGTGCAGCGCCCTCTCGTGGCTTACTTCAGCGTCGTCCTCTATCTCTTTTGCGTATTTTTCCGCCCAAGGATTGAGCAGAAAAGCCCTTAACACGCGGTATTTCGGTTCAAGCATGGGATAATACGGGCAACAGCCAATATAAAGGTTGGTTTTCCAACTTCAAAGTTGGTTTTCCAACCTATGCTAAATCCGTCCCGCCAAACTTTGCATACGGGTGCAGGTCGTTGAGCGAAATTATGCCGAGCTCTTCGCGCTTGGAGAGGGATTTGGCCAACGCGATTGCGGCAAAAGCGCTTGTGACGCACGGGATTCCCGTCTCAATGGCTGCCTTGCGGGCGGCAGGGTCGCCGCGGCCGCTGTGGCTGCGGATGCCGTCGACGACAAAAGACGCCCGGCCGTCGCAAACCATTTTCGCGCCGTCTTGCGCAGAGCCGGAAAGGACTTCGATTCCCGCAGCGGCGAGGGCGTTGACGACTGCCTTGCGCCACTTGCCGCACTCGCCGACGTACGCAGTCTTGCCAAAACGGTGCCCGGCTGCAAAAAGCGCCTTGAGGTACGCCTCCTCGAACGAGCGGCCGATTCCCATGACCTCGCCGGTGCTTCGCATTTCAGGAGAAAGCACCGGGTCCAACCCCGGGAATTTCGGGAACGGGAACACGGGGGCCTTGACGGCGTAATATCCCGCTGGAGGCGCCAGGACGGATTCCAAATCGCCGAAATAGTCGGAAAGCTTTTTCCCGACCTGCAGGGCTGCGGCAATCTTTGCAATCGGAACGCCGGTTGCCTTGCTCAAGTACGGGATGGTCCGGCTCGCGCGCGGGTTGACCTCGATTACGAAAACCTCGTCGCCCTTGACGGCCATCTGGATGTTGACAAGGCCGACGGCGCCAAGCGAGCTGCAGATTTTCTTCGAATAGGAGCAGATTCTTTCATGCGCTTGTGGGGAAATGCGGACTGCGGGGATGGTGCACGACGAGTCGCCGGAGTGCACGCCTGCCTCCTCGATTTGCTCCATTACCCCCGCGATTTTCGTGCCGGCTCCGTCGCAGAGGGCGTCGACGTCGACCTCGACGGCGTCCTCGAGGAACCGGTCGATGATGATTGCATAGCTTCCGGAGGCGCAAAGCGCATCGTCGATTACGCGTTCGAGCTGGCCTTCGCCGTAGACGATTTCCATGGCCCTGCCGCCCAGCACGTACGACGGCCGCACGAGGAGGGGGAAGCCTATTGAGCGGCACAGCCCGATTGCCTCGTCGCGGGAGAACGCCACCGCGCTTTCGACGGTGGGAATGCCCAGCCGCACCATGAGCGACTTGAACCGCTTGCGGTTTTGCGACGCGTCGATGGAGTCGACGGAAGTGCCGAGCACGTTGACGCCGTTTTCGTGCAGCGCGAGGGCGAGGTTTACTGCGGTCTGGCCGCCGAACTGGACCACCGCGCCCTCCACATCGCCTTCGTTTTCCAAAACGGACAGCACATGCTCGCCGGTAAGCGGCTCGAAATAGAGTTTTCCTGCGACGTCGAAGTCAGTGCTCACCGTCTCGGGGTTGTTGTTTATCACGATTGCCTCGTATCCCAGTTCCTTGAGGGCAAAGACCGCGTGGACAGTGCAATAGTCGAACTCGATGCCCTGCCCGATGCGGATTGGCCCGCTCCCGAGGATTGCGACTTTCTTCTTCAACGGCGATTTGGGCTGCAGGTCCCCGGGTGCGCCGTTGGCGACGGGGGGCGCAAACTCGTAGCTGGAATAATAATACGGGGTGATTGCAGGGAATTCGCCGGCACAAGTGTCAACCATCTTGTATGACGGCAGAATTCCGTGCCGCTGGCGGAAGAACCGGACGTTTTCCGCAGAAGTTTTGCACAGCGAAGCAAACTGTCTATCGGAAAACCCGGCGCTCTTGCACTGGCGCAATAGGGCTGGAAAATCGGGGGACGTAATGCCTGCGGACTCTACTGATTTTTCAAGGGCGACGATTCTGGCGATTTTTTCAATGAACCACTCGTGGATTCCGGTTTGGGCGGCGATTTGGGAGGGCGAAAGCCGTCCATCAAAAAGCAGCTTCTTGATGACCGGCAGCCGCAGCTCGTTGGGCTTGAGCAATTCTGCTATGCGCTCCTGCGAGTCAAGCGCGGGAAGCTCCTTTACGCTTTCCTCGATTGATTGCAGGGCCTTGCTGAGGGCTTCCTCGAAGGACCTGCCGATGGACATCGTTTCTCCAGTGCTTTTCATGGAAGTGCCAACCGAGCGCGGGTAGCCGAGCTTCTCGAACGGCCATTTGGGGATTTTCACCACGCAATAGTCGAGCGCGGGCTCGAAGGCGGCGGACTTTCCGGTGATGCGGTTCTCGATTTGCGCCAGCGAATACCCTAGAGCGATTTTCGTCGCCACGCGGGCAATGGGGTAGCCGGTTGCCTTTGATGCAAGCGCGGAACTGCGGCTGGTGCGCGGGTTGACCTCGACGATGAAGTATTCGCCGCTGCGAGAGTCGAAGGCGAACTGGATGTTGCACGCGCCGCGCACGCCAAGCGCGCTGATGATTTTTATCGCGCTTGCGCGCAGCATGTGGTATTCGCGGTCGCATAGCGTCTGTGAGGGGGCGACGACGATGCTTTCGCCGGTGTGCACGCCCATCGGGTCAAGGTTTTCCATGTTGCATATGGTGATGCAGTTGCCGTCCCCGTCGCGCACCACCTCGTATTCCAGCTCTGCCAGGCCCTCGAGGCTCTTCTCGACAAGTATTGAATTGGTGGCGCTTGCGGAGAGCGCAAAGAGCGCGGCGGAATCGAAATCATCTCCCTCATGCACGATGGCAGTGCCGGTGCCGCCGAGGCAGTAGTCGGGGCGGATGATCACCGGCAAGCCGATTTTACCGACTACCGCGCGCGCAGCCACTATGGATTCCGCCCGGCCGCTTTCCGGAATGGGCTCACCCAATGACACGACGAGTTTGGAAAAGCGCATGCGGTCTTCGGCAAGCTCGATTGAATCAATCGGCGTGCCAAGCACCTTCACTCCGTATTTTTCAAACGCCTGGCGGAGCGAGACTGCGAGGTTGAGGCCGGTCTGCCCCGCCATGGTGGCGATGACGCCGTCGGGGCGCTCGCGCTCGATGATTTTCTCGACGGTCCCTGGGTCAAGCGGCTCAATATAGATTCGGTCTGCGGAATCGAAGTCAGTCTGGATGGTCGCCGGGTTGCTGTTGACGAGAACGACCTCTATCCCCTCCTCTTTCAAGGCGCGGCAGCATTGCGTCCCGGAATAATCGAATTACCGCCTAACGAGCTATGCTCGCTTGGTTTCGGCCGCCTGGCCGATTACAATGGGACCGCTGCCTATGACTAGTACTTTGCGCATATTCGGAATTTTAGGTATGCTCATCACCCCGCAAGACTGCCTTATGAAGCCGTTGCGCCTTAATTTTTTGAGTAAAGTTGATTTTATTGTAAAACTGACGCACATCATATTTTCGGTTAACGATAATCCCGCGCACCACTCGTTCACAATCACCAACATGGTATCGCCGTGCAACATATGGCCGCGTCGATACTATTCCGAAGTCAGCAAGCAATTTTCGGATATCCTCCAAATACAGAATAAAATCCAAGTCAATAGAATTTGCCCGGGTAAAATGCAGGTTGACATTCCTTGCAGCGTAATTCTCCGAATAGAGCACGGAGCCGTCATCGTCGAAAAGAGCCTGCAAAAAGGCTTTCTTCAATTCCATCGTACCGGCCATTATCCAATCTGGGACGCTGAGGATGGAAAACACCTTCCTCCCACGCGGAGCGCCGGCAATTTCAAGGATGCGGCCGACAAGCGAGGAGAAACTGACTTTGCACGTTCCGTCACCATTCGACCCGGAATAAGTCGGAAAAGAGTGAAAAACAGCCTCGACATCAGTTTTAACCCTCTCAATCAGTTGCAGGTCGCCGTTGACGTAGTCGAACTCCGCCTTCTTCGAGCTGATATTCCCGTCTCCAAAGCAATGCCCCACCAATCCTGCCAATGCAACAGATTCAATTATTGGAAAATGCACGAAAACCTTGCCGCCTCGACTGGAAATTATTTTTAAAACCCGTGATTCGGCATCAATACAAGAAAGCCCGTGCAATGACAAGAGCTTTTTCAAAGTCGAAAGCCGGATCCCGTGCCGGCCATTTTTAAGGTGATAAAAGTAAGACTTTGAAACGCCCAATTGAACAGGCGCAGAATTGTAGTCTAGGCTCTCGAAGAGGCTGCGCCTAAACCCGTCGTCCAGCTTTATAATAAAATCTTCCGGCAAGTCAGCCAAATGTATTTCCATAGGCGCAACCGAGCATTTCAAATGCAATAAAATATCCGCACACGGATAACCACGCGGCAGAATAAACGATTTTCGAAACCTCGTTTCCGGTGCGCTGGTGAGCGCAAAGCTGCCCTCACTACCGCTGCCGATGACAAGCACCTTGCGCACTCCGGCGGGGTTCATGAGGGGTTCCCCCGGCCTATTCGCTTGCGCTCCAATTCTTCCAACCGTTTGATACCAGCTGTAAAAGAATGGCGCGTGGATAGCCCCAGAGTGTGGTTCAAATAATCGAGCATGCCGGTTTTCGGGTCATGCACGGCAAGCCCGCCGGGATGTAATTTTTCGAGATGCCGGTATACCGCCCTTAACAAATCACGGGCTATCCCCGCTTTTCTCTCGTAATCGTAGAATTTGCGAGGACCCGATTCCAAAGTCGGCTCATAGGGGTAGAAGATGGAAAAAACAAATTCGTTAGGAGGATCATTGCGCACTACAACGTGCCCCATCCGGTCCCCTAGAGTTGCCGTTTTCTCAATCATCAGCCTCTCAAGTGCTGGATTTGAGAAGAAGGCTACTGCGGATGGAGGAAGCGATTTTTCGCGGGCAAATATTGTCGTGAACTTGTAAGCACGCACAATACCCTGGGAGCCCAATCTTTCGAGTACCACCGCTAGCCCGAGCCGCCCAATGTCCTCAATTTCTCTCTTCATAGCATTTTCACGAAGTCGTCGAAAAGGTAGTTTGCGTCTGCCGGGCCGCACGAGCCCTCGGGGTGGAACTGGCACGAAAATACCGGCAGCTCGCAATGGCGCAGGCCCTCGTTGGTGCCATCGTTGCAGTCCTCGAAGGTCGGCTTGACTCCCTGGGGCAAATCCTTGACGGCGTAGCCGTGATTCTGCGATGTGATGAAAATCCGTCCCGTCTCAAGGTTTCGCACCGCGTGGTTTGCGCCGCGGTGGCCGAATTTCAGCTTGTAAGTCGACGCGCCCAAGGCGTGCGCGAGAAGCTGGTGCCCAAGGCATATGCCGAATACGGGCATTTTCTTCAATAGTCCGCGCACGGTGGAAATGGTTGGCGCAAGCAGCGCCGGGTCGCCCGGGCCGTTGGAGACAAGCAGCCCGTCCGGCTCGCTTTTTAAAATGTCTTCGCCGGATGCGTCGAATGGAAACAGCTCGACGGCGACATTCCTTGCAAGCAATTGGCGCACGATGCTTTCCTTTACCCCGCAGTTGATGAGCGCTACCTTCTTGGACCAGCCCTCCGGCTCGCGCAAGGACCTTTCCTTGCACGACACCTGCCCGACGAAGTTGATGCCGCCGTAGTCGTAGGAACGGATTTTTTCTAGCGCGCGGCTCGCAGCCTCGGCTGCGCTTTCGGATGGTTGCAGCGGCATCACTGCTGCGGGCATGACGCCTTTCTCGCGCACCCGCAGCACGATGTCGCGCGTGTCAACGCCGCAGATGCCGGGTATTCCGTGGCTCGAGAGGAATTCGCCAAAGCCCTGCGTTGACTTCGGATGGCAAGAGAACGACGAAACCTCCCTTGCGACAACGGCGCGCAAGTGCGGCTTGGCCGATTCAAGCCATTCGCCGGAGATTCCGTAATTTCCCACGAGTGGGTAGGAAAAAGCGAGGATTTGGCCGGCATACGAAGGGTCGGTGACGGCTTCGGGGTAGCCGGTCATGGCGGTGGAAAAGACGAGCTCGCCGACGGATTCGGCAACTGCACCGAATTGGCTGCCCTCGTAGACGGAACCGTCACAGAGGGCCAATATGGCGCGTTGCGCACTGGATACTGGCGGGGTCGGCTTCATGAAGA
This sequence comes from Microcaldota archaeon, assembly GCA_043807785.1. Lineage (GTDB taxonomy): Archaea > Micrarchaeota > Micrarchaeia > Norongarragalinales > SBBD01 > JAZDGU01. Next base: position 10,172 of record JAZDFO010000066.1, read on the forward strand.
ATCAGGAGGAATTGCTGCGGATTCGGGTTTATTAAACGATTGGCCGGGATGGTTGGGGATTGCGGCGGGCTTGGCAGGCGCCTCAAGCAAAACGCTTTTTATAGCCTTGCGCGGTTATGCAGGCATGCTGTTCGTCGACCACGCGCTCAAGCTCCTTGCCAAATTGTTCCGCGTAGTAAACCAGCGCAGCTCGGTCATCATCACCTTCCTGTTTGTTGCCCCTGCCACCGTCTTCTGGTTTCGGACCGTTTGGCTTGAGCAGCCGTTCACTTCGCAGGTCGTCGCGGTCTACAGCCTCGTGTTCTTGCCGTTTTTGCTCTACAAGGCGCTGCTGTATTTCTTCCTGGCGCTCTTCGACGGCGTCGTCGTCTTCTTCGCGGGCTACTCGAAGGACTTCGACGTGGACTTCGAGAAGGTGCGCGCGAGGGTCACGAAAATCCTCTCGGACAAGGACGTGAAATACCAGTCCCTGGAGAACCTCGCGCTCGGCGGCGAAAAGAGCATTCTTGACCGGCTCCGCGGCATCCTGAGGATAAAATACCCGCTGATTTTCGTCTGCGCGGACGAGCCGTTCATCGTCATCAAGATTTTCAGGTCCATCTGGTCGCCGAGAATCGGCCGCCTGATGAACCAGATTACGCACAAGGAGGCGATTTCGGTGAAAATCTTCTTCGCCGAAGACCCAAAGGCAACCGTCCTGGCCAAGATGATAATGAATTCGCTTGAAGTGCTCAAGGCCGAAGAGCAAGACGCCGAAAAGGGGGATGCGCCCGCACAAGACCTCAGCAGTGCAATCGAGAGGTCGCAAAAAAGGTAGGACAACGCGCATGGGCCTGTTAAACATCACCGCCAAGGCAAGCAGGGCAATCAATTCAAGGCCCGCGACAATCGTGCTCGTAGTCTTGGGCATCGTCGCTTGCATACTCCTGTTCCCGCGGCTTTACGCCGACGGCGGGATTTCGAGGAAAGAGGCGCTGGGCGAGGCGGTGGTGGTATTCGTGCCGCTTCTTTTTGCCAAGCTGCTCAACCTCCTGCTCCTTTCGTTCTCGGACTTCGCCCTCTCGCGCAGCCCGGAAAAACGCATCACGCAAGCCAGCACCGCAAAGGCAAAGGCGCGCATTTTCCGCATACTGGCGGAAAGGAAAAACAAGTACTGCTTTTTGGATTCGGTCACGCTCGGCAGCGAAAGGCACCTGCTCTCCGCGGCAAGGAAAATCGCAAAAGCCTTCGGGGCCAACAACGAGCCGCCGTCCATAATCATGTGCGAGGACCCGTTCGTGCTCATCAGGGTAAGCGCGTCTTGGCGGCCCGGCACGCACGAGGAATGCACGATGCTGCACATGCATTCATCGGACGCAAGGGGCCATGTGCTCTCAAAGCTCATCTCAAGCTCGCTTGAAACAGCCTGAAAGCCAGCCGCTTGACCCGCCGCAAAATCAACCACGGGTTAATCCAGGTTATACCAGACAATTATTAGCCTGCGGGCGCAAAAAAAGGCGCATGGGGCACCCGGGCTGGGAATTCACCTGCGCAGGCGGCGCGCAATATTGCGCCGGCGAGAGCCTGCGCCTTTCGCAGGCCGAAAGCGAGGTCCTTGCGGCTGCGCTCAAAATCCACCTGGAGGCAGGCGACGGGGAAAAAAGCCGCGGCACGCATTGGGCACTCCTGCAGGCGTGCAAGGCGCGCAGGCTGGCGCTGGGCAGGGAAAGGGCCTCGGCAGTTGAAACCGCAATGGAAATGGCGCTCTGCGGCACTGGAATCCTGGGAAAGCTCATCGAAGACGACGCCATCGAGGAAATCAGCGTAATCGGCGCCAACAAGCCAGTGCGCGTCTATCTGCGCGGCCGCGGATGGAGGCTCACCGACGTGGCGCTCACCTCCGAGGAATTCGCGGTCAGCGCGGTAAACCGCCTCGCGCGGCCGCTTGGCCGCAGGCTCACGTATTCGACGCCGAGGCTCAACGCAGCAATGGGGCGCATGCGCATCCACGCGAGCATGCCCCCGGCGTCGCGCGAAATAGAAATAACGATACGGAAATTCACCGCCGAGCCGTTCTCCATGCCGTCGCTTATCCGCTGCGGGATGATAAGCGCGCGCGCAGCAGCATTCCTTTGGCTTGTCGCGGCAGCCGACTCCTCCGTATTAATCGCCGGCAACACCGGCAGCGGCAAGACCACGCTGCTCAACGCGATTTTCTCCTTCGTGCCTGCGCAGGAGCGCGTAATCGCAATCGAGGAGACGCCGGAAATGCAGGTGCCGCAGGAGCACTGCGTGAGGCTGCTTGCAAGCGAAAAGCTCGGCATCAGCATGCAGTCGCTGGTGCAGGACAGCCTGCGCATGAGGCCCGACCGGGTGGCAATCGGCGAAGTCCGCACGCCACAGGAGACGCGCGCACTCATGGACTCGCTCTTATCAGGCCAGGCAAAGGCCGCCTACGCGACTTTCCACGCCAACTCCGCTGCCGAGGCGCTCACAAGGCTTGCGGCGCTCGGGGCATTGGAAAGCGAGCTGGATTCGATAAAGTGCATCGTAGTTTGCAGGCGCGCGACGCTGCTGGGCGGCAAGGCATCCGGAAAGGGGGCAACGGAGGAGAGGAAGGTTACTGAAATTGCGGAAGTCGCCCAAGGCAAGGCCGTAAGCCTCTACACTGCGGATGGTTCAATGCTCAAGCCCACCAAGGCCCTAAATTCAAGCAAGCTCCTCTCCTCACTCGAAGCAAATTACGGGAGGGGCAGGCGATGGATGCTTGAAGAAATCAGGGAAAGGGCGGATTTTCTCGGCAAGCTCGCAGCCAAGCCCATTCCTTACAGGGAAGCGAACAAGGCGATTTGGGAGAGGAAAGAAGCGCTACCAGGCGACTGACTCGGCGTCGATGCGCGCGCGCTGGGAAGGCAGGCGGCGCAAGCCGATGCGCTTGGATAACTGGAACAGCCCGGCCAAGGCTATCATGCCACCGTTGTCCCCGCAGTATTCCAATGGCGCGGCCCCGAAGCGCGCGTTGTGCTCTTTGGCAGCCAACGCGAGCATTGCCGAAAGCCTCTTGTTGCGCGCGTTCCCGCCAACCAAAAGCAGTTCCTTGGCGCCGTAAACGGAGAGAGCCTTCTCGGCGCACTCGCATATCATGGAAAAAGCCGTCTCCTGCACGGAATAGCAAAGGTCTGGCGGTGAAGCGACTGCCTTTTGGGATGCGGTAAGGAGTCCCGAAAACGACATGTTCATTCCCTTCACGCTATAGGGCAGCGGCACGAGGTTGCGGCCCTTGCGCGCCGCCTCGAGCACGCCCACCGCGTCAGGGGGTGAAAGCGAGAGGTTCCTGCCGACCAAATCGAGCATGTTTCCCGCGCCGATGTCAAGCGTTTCCCCGACGATTTGGTAATGCCGTTTCCCGGGCTTGCCGCCCAGGCGGAGAATCTGCGTGTTGCCGCCGGAAACATACGCCACGACTGGGGCGCGCATGCGGGTGAAAAAGCGGCCGACTTCCGCGTGCGCCAGCGCGTGGTTGACGCCAACGAGGGGAATGCCCAGCGATTCACAAAGCGTTTTGGCGGCGACAAAGCCGACGTGAAGCGAGTGCCCCAGGCCCGGGCCGTAAGAGTAAGCCACGGCATCCAAATCGCGGGGCTTTATTGACGCCTTGTCGAGTGCGCGCAAGGCCACTTCCTTGAAGTGCTTTGCATGGTGGTCGGCGAGCTTGCGGGGAATGAACCCCTCGCGCAGGGAAGGGTATTTCGCGGACTCATTGGAGAGAATGCGCGTCGATTTGCCAAACGGCGCGGACATGCTTCCCCTCGCTACCCCGACGCCAAGCGTGTGAGCAGTGCATTCGATTCCCAATACGAGGCGTGATGAGGTTTTCATGCTGTAACCATGCACCGTCAAAGTTGGTCAAGATGAACCGGGTTAATATAGGTCAACCCACGCATTTTTTGCATATGAAAATCATTTACAAACAGGTTCAAACAATCAACGAATTTATCGACGCAATCAGGTTAAGGGCCGATGTTTTTATTAAAGAACAGGGGTTTCAACCCGGATGGGAACCCGATGAGGATGACAAGAAGTCCGTTCATTATATAGCAATATGCGGCGGGAAGGTTGTCTCAACTGCGCGGCATAGGGAAACTGCGAAGGGAGAGATTAAGATTGAGCGTATGGCCACAGCTAAAGATTACAGGGGAAAAAATATCGGCAGGGGGCTGGTTGTTTTCATGATTGATGAAATCAAAACGCTTGGGCCGAAACGAATCTGGTTAAGAAGCCAGGTCCAATCACAGAAGTTCTACGAAAAATGCGGGTTTGCCGCCGTTTCAAAGCCATTCGACCAATGGGGAGTCCCGCACATAGACATGGAACATGCATAGGCAGGCAGGTTCCCTTCAATTGCCGACGCGACCAGCGCGTAGGCAGTGCATTCGATTCCAAGGACGAGCATGGGCGACCGGACAAAGCAATGCGGCGCGGGGTTATAAAATCGTTGCCGCAGTAATTGTTCGCTTCAAGCGGGGGGAAAACGGAGGGTGGCACTGCAGCGCGCGCAATTGGTTGAAAGGCTAGCGCAGCGCGGGGTCATCATGGCGCCGGCGGCGCTCGAGGCCCTCGCAGGCGAGGAATCGGCGCTGGAATACATCGACGAGATTGCCGGCTCGTGCAAGGAATTCGTCGTGAGCGAAAAGACAGTCGCCGGCTTTTTGGAAGGCAAGGGACTCGTAAACAAGGTCGTGCAGGTCGAGGCGGGGGAAGCAAGCGGATTTGACCCCCCGGCAAAGCACGTCGAATCGATGCTCGAGCTTTCAATCAAGGACAGCGACGTGACCGGCAAGTCCAAGTGCGGCGGCAACGTCGAGGACTTCGTCCGCCATTTCCGCAACAGGTTCGAGCGCCAGCGCGACGCCCTTCGCGGAATGCGCACGGACAGCTTCGGGACGTTTTCCATCCGCGACGCCAAAGAGCAGGTCAACAAGGAGTTCCGCGTCATCGCCATGGTCTACGACAAGAAGGTGACGAAAAACGGGCACCTGCTCATTGAAATCGAGGACGAAGGCGGCACGGCAAACGCGCTTGTCCCAAAGGACTCGCCGCTAATGCCCGAGGCGCTCAAGATAATCCAGGACGAGGTCCTCGCCCTCGACGTGTACGCGTCGAAATCCAAGCTCCTCATCGTAAAGGGGTTCAAGCTCCCCGGCAGCATGCTGCAGGAAAAGAGAAAGAGGCTCATCGCAGACGACATCAGCATAGCGTTCATCAGCGACATCCACATCGGCAGCAGGTACTTCATGGCCGAAAACTTCCAGCGCATGATAAGATTCCTCAACGGCCACGGCAGCGAACAGGAACGCGAGATTGCCGGCAAAATCAAGTACATTTCCATCGCAGGCGACCTCGTCGACGGCATCGGCGTCTTTCCCAACCAGGAAAAGCAGCTGCTCACGAAAAACATTTACACACAATACGAGATGCTCGGCGAGTTCCTCAAGGCGATTCCCCCGCATATCGAGGTGATAATCGCGCCCGGCAACCACGACGGCGTGCGCCTTGCCGAGCCCCAGCCCTCGCTGCCCGCGGAGTTCACCGAGAGCGTGAAAGGCCAGGCCAACCTGCACTTCGTGGGCAACCCGTCGCGGCATTCAATCCACGGACTCGAACTGCTCATATACCACGGCACGAGCATCGACGGCCTCATCGCGCACTCGGCCGCGCTCAAGCAGGGATACGACCGGCCGGAAATCATGGGAGCGTTCATGCTCTCGCGCCGCCACATGTGCCCGCTCTACGGCGAGGACGCGGTGGTCCCCGAGGAATTCGATTACCTGCTGATTGGCGACACCCCCGACATTTTCCACTTCGGCCACATCCACCGCAACGGCCACATAGAAGACTACAACGGCACGTTCATCGTCAACTCCGGAACATGGCAGGACCGCACAGACTACCAGGTGCGCATGGGCCACAACCCCACGCCGTGCCTGCTGCCCGTGTACTCGCTCAAGACCGGAAAAGTGCAGGTGCTGAATTTCAAGTAACCAGCGGAAACGCGCTTGCGGAAGGCTTAAATAGCTGTTTTCCGAATAATGAGAACAGGCTGATTAAGATGACAAATGCGAATATTCGGATTAGGACTGTTTTCGTCAACGACCGCGGGCAGATAGTCATCCCGGAGGACATCCGCAGGGACCTGGGATTGAAGGCAAACGAGGTGCTCGTGCTCATCGAGAAGGCGGGGCACATGCTTTTGCGGAGGGAAAAGGACGTCGCCCACCGTTTCGGCGCTGACGAGGAGGAGTCGTTCTGGAGGGCGCTCTCGCTAAAGGCGCTCGAAAACGCCTGGGACGAGAAGGACGCCGCGTGGGACAAGGTAAAGAAGTGATTCGCGATGATGCAGGGGGAGCTGGTCTGGGTACGGTTTCCTTACTCCGACTTGCAGCAGGAAAAAATCAGGCCTACCCTCGTGGTATCGAATACTGAATACAACCGGAAGAGCCCGGACGTTGTCGTCTGCGCGGTGACGTCCAACCTCGAGCCAAGGCCTTACAGCATCGCACTGCCGCAGGACCAAGTGACGGACGGCAAGCTGCCTTTGCCAAGCCGCATCCGGGCGGACAAGATCATGCAAGTCAGCCAAAGCATGGTGCTCAAGGCCTTCTGCAGGGTAAAGCCCGCAGTATTCGACAGCACCTTGCGCGAAATCCAGCGGTTGACCAAACGGGAATAGGGCACGCAAGCCAGCTGACTCTTTTTTATACTAAAAGCCCAGGTATCTGTGGGTAGAAGGGGGGCTCATAAGGCTAGTTCAGCAGGGTTGTTTATGCCAGCAGCTTCGCCGCACATGCAGAAGTACTTCACGGAGATGGAGGCCGAGTTCTCGCACGCCCTCGCCGTAGCGCAGGAGGCGCGCTCAAAGGGCTTCGACCCCGCCGACGAGGTGGAAATCAAGCCCGCTAAAGACATCGCCAGCCGCGTCGAGGGCCTCGTCGGGCCGCCGGGAGTGGCAGACCGCATCCGCGAAATCCTCAAGGCCGAAAGCGGTAGGGCGGAAGTCGCGTTCATGATAAGCAGGGAAATCCTCGAGGAAAAGCTTCCCGCCGACCTATCCGGCGCAACAGACGCAACCGAGCGCAAGGAAAAGCTCCTCGAGCAGGCCATCCGCACCGGGCTGGCGTTTTTCACGGAAGGCGTGGTGTCGGCGCCGATTGAAGGCATCACGAAAGTCAGGATAAAGAAGAACCCCGACGGCACGGACTTCATCGCAGTATATTTCTCGGGGCCAATCCGGGGGGCCGGAGGCACCGGCCAGGCATTCACGGTAATCCTCGGCGACTACTGCAGGAAAATCGCGGGAATCGGCGACTACCGCGCGACCCCGAGCGAGACGGACCGTTACGTGGAAGAAAGCAACCTGTACGCAGCCAAGACGCGCGCCGGACAGTATGTTCCCACTGAAGAGGAAGTCCGGCACATCGTATCAAACTGCCAGGTGTGCGTAACCGGCGAGCCGACAGAGGACTACGACGTCAACGTCAACAAGGGCACGCCCAACGTCGAAAGCGACCGCGTCCGCGGCGGCATGTGCCTTGTGCTCTCGGAAGGCATCTGCCTCAAGGCCGCCAAAATCCTCAAGATTTCCAAGAAAGGCGGCCTGCAATGGCAGTGGCTCGAGAAGCTCATCAAGGTCGCCAAGAAGTCCGAGCAGAAGACCGAGCTCAAGCCCGTCGGCAAGTTCATCGACGAAATCGTCGGCGGCAGGCCGATTTTCGCCTACCCAATGCGCCCAGGCGGCTTTCGCCTGCGATACGGCCGCACGAGGTTCACGGGAATCGCCAGCAAGGCCGTCAGCCCGGCGACGATGATTGTCCTCGACGAGTTTCTGGCCATCGGCACGCAGATGAAAATCGAGCGCCCGGGGAAAGGGTGCATAGTCACGCCGTGCGGCGAACTCGACGGCCCGATTGTCCTGCTCAATGACGGGGAAGTGCGGCAAGTGGACACCATCGCAGCCGCCCAGGAAGTTGCGGGAAAAGTCGCCAAAGTGCTTTTCGTCGGCGACCTGCTGGTCAACTACGGCGACTTCCTCAAGGCAAACCACCCCCTCGTACCCGCGGCATGGTGCGACGAATGGTATTCGCAAGAGCTGCAATCCAAGGGCGTGAAAAAGAATCCGCAGGAACTCAAGGCGCTTAGTGCCGAAGAGGCGTTTTCGCTCTCGGCAAAGCACGGCGCGTCGCTCGCCCCGAAATACACTTACTATTGGCACGACCTGGCTGCCGCACAGCTCAAGGCCCTGGCGGAGTGGCTTGCAAAGGGAAAGCTTTCCTTTGAATGGTTCGAGTTCAAGGGCTTTTCTCCGAGCGCCGCAGACGAGGGCGGGAAAGCCAAGTTTGCGCTTGAAACCGCCGGCGTCCCGCACAAAATGCAATTGGGCGGCATCGCATTCGAAAAGGACGTCGCAATAGCGCTGGCGCGGACGTTCGGGCTGATAAAGGACCGCGCGCTGTCACTCGATAAATTCAACGCCGCATACGCCGACGACAAGGAACCGCTCGCGATATTGGAGGGCGCAAGCGGAGTGAAAATCCGGCGCAAGGCAGGGATTTACGTCGGCGGGAGCATGGGGCGGCCGGAAAAGGCCAAGGAGCGCAAGATGAAGCCGCCGGTGCACTCGCTTTTCCCGATCGCCGAATGGGGCGGCAAGATGCGCGGGCTGGTCAAGGCGCTGGTGCAGCTTAAGGAAAAATCGAACGGCAAAATCGAGATAGAGGCGGAGATAAACATCTGCCCGATTTGCGGAAGGAGGGCGTTCGGCAGGCAATGCACGGCGTGCGGCGAAAAGGCCGAGAGGCGAAGGATTTGCGCAAACCCAAAGTGCGGCAAACCCAATGCTTTGGCGGACCAGAAGTGCCGCTATTGCGCTGGATCAACCAAGCTATCCCAGTTGCAGGTCGTGGACTACGCCGCCCTGTTCGAGGATGCATCCAAGCGCGTGGGCTACCGCCCCGTGGAAGTCAAGGGCGTCCAAGGCCTCATTTCGGCTACAAAGACGCCCGAGCCGCTTGAAAAAGGCATCCTGCGCGCAAAGCACCAGCTCTCCGTATTCCGCGACGGCACCTGCAGGTTCGACGGCACTGAAATCCCGCTCACGCACTTCATTCCCGCCGAATCCGGAGTTTCCATCGAGCGGCTGGCTGCCCTGGGGTATACGACGGACAAGGACGGCAAGCCGATTACCTCGCCGGCGCAAGTGGTGGAACTCAAGCCCCAGGACGTCATCCTCCCCCTCTATGGCGGGGAATATTTCACCCGCGTGGCCGCATTCGTCGACGACATGCTGGTATACAAATACGGCCTCGCGCCGTACTACAACGCAAAGGCGCAGGACGACCTCATTGGAAAGCTCGTCGTCGCAATCGCCCCGCACACGTCCGCAGGCATTCTCGCAAGAATCATCGGATTCTCGGACATGCACGGCCTGCTGGCGCACCCCTACCTGCACTGCGCTTGCAGGCGCAACGCCGACGGCGACGAGATTTCCTTCATCATGCTGCTTGACGCGCTCATCAACTTCTCGACTTTCTTTCTGCCCGAAACGCGCGGCGGCAAGATGGACGCGCCTCTCGTGCTTACCACCCTGCTGGACCCGAACGAGATTGACGACGAGGCGCACGCGATGGACTGCGTGTCTTCCTACCCGCTGGAATTCTACGAGGCGAGCCTCAACATGGCTTCGCCAAGCGAGGCGGCAATCGAGACCGTGGCAAAGAGGCTCAACACCGAGGCGCAGTACGAGAACATCAGGTACACGCACGAGGCGGCGCTCGAGGGGCCGGTGCAGACGATGTACGTGAGGCTCACCAACATGCACGAAAAGGTCTCGCACGAGCTCGAGCTCATGACCAGGATTCGCGCGGTGGACTCGCAAAACGCGGCGGAGAAAATCATCCTCTCGCACTTTCTGCCCGACCTTTACGGCAACCTCCACAAGTTCTCCAAGCAGCAGTTCCGGTGCGTAGACTGCGGGCGAAAGTTCCGGCGCGTGCCGCTTTTGGGCAAGTGCACCAAGTGCGGGGGCAAGCTTTTGCTGACCATCAACAAGGGCGGCATTAAAAAATACCTCGCGATATCAAAGGAACTGGCCGAGAGGTTCGACCTCCCGCTCTACCTCAAGCAGAGGCTGCTCCTGATAGAGAAGGAGATTGCCAACATCTTCGAAGGCGACACGAAAAAGCAGTTCAGCCTCGCAGACTATGCGTAAAAAAATAGAAGTGAGTGCACATGTTCCGCGAACTCGACATCAGGGGAAAGTACGGGGCGGAGGTCACGCCAGAGAATTTCATGCGGTTGGGCAGCGCTGCCGCCGAAATGTTCGAGGGACTGGTAGTCGGCATGGACTACAGGCCGCACAACGAAAAGCTTTTGCAGGCGTTCCTCGCCGGATACCGCAGGAAAGAGACTTTCATCGGCTTTGCGCCCTCGCCGGCAATAGCATTCCTAGCCAAAAGCTCGGGAATGTCGCTTACGGCAAGCCACAACCCGCGCGGATACAACGGCGCCAAGTTCTTCGCCAAAAATACTTATGCCGACGAAAGCCAGATGGCGCAGTTAAAGCGCAAGTATGATTCCATTGCAATGCAGCAAAGCCAGCTTCTGCCCCTGCCACAGGCAAGGACGGAAGGGATGCTAGAATACGAGGAGAGCATCCCGGAAATCGAAGGCGGGGTTTTTGATTTGGGCGGCGGCGCGGTATGCGCGCTTGCGCACCTGTTTCCCCGGCACATCAACGGCACTCCCGACCCGTTGTTTGAAAGGCGCGACCCGGAGCCGAAGGATTCGACGCTCGGCAGGCTCAAGGAAATCACGGCGAAAGAGAAGGCCCTCGGATTCGCATTCGACGGCGACGGGGACCGCGTCATGCTCTGCGACTGCGGCACAGTCATGGAGGGAGACGTAACTGCAGCCTATGCCGCGCAATCGCTGCTTTCAAAAGGCGACGGCGTCGTGCTGAGCATCGACTGTCGGCAGGAAGTCTTCGAGGCAATCGAGGACGACGGGTTTTGCGTGCACACGTCCAAGGTCGGCGACGCCAATGTCCTGCGGATGGCGCTGGATAAGCGCGCTGCGTTTTCCGCCGAACGCTCCGGCCACTACGCGCTGCCCGCGCACGCGCCAAATTCGGACGGCATCTACTTTTCCGCCCTGCTTTCGCAAACAAGGCCCGGAGAGCTTGCGCAATACGCCGCCCGATTCCGCAACACGACGCTGAAAAAGGAGGTCTTCTGCAGAGCCGACTTCGGCAAAATCAGGGAACTGGCCGAAAGGCACGCGCCGGCGAGCGTCGTCACCATTGACGGGGTTAAGGCTGTGTTCGAGGATTTCACGATATTATTGCGCGCTTCCACCACGGAAACGAAAGTGAGGATAAACTCCGAGGCGGCCACCCCCCAAAAAGCCAAGGAAGGCATGGCGCTGGCCGAGGAAATGCTCTCCAAGGCAAGGGTTAAATAGCGCGCCGCGGTGCAAGATTCATGGCAGTTGCCGTGCTGCATGCAGCAAGCATTTTCACGTTCTTCGACGACTTTTCGTTCATCATCCAGATACTCACGTTTACCTACATCCTCTTCCAATTATACATCACGTTCCGGGATTCGCAAATCCTATTCGGGCTGGCGTCAATCGTTGCCGCTTATTTCACCGTGCTCAACCCGCTGCCGACGACGGTTCTCGTCGTTTTCTTCGCGGCGTTCATCATGATGGGAACGCACCTGCAGATGCTCATCCAGTTCGGAGTGTACCCGCTTTTGAGGATTTTCGGGGTGGAATTGGAGCATGCAGAAATGGCCGAACAGCAGCATATGCAGAAAATCGAGAAGAAGCTCATGGAAGGCCACGAGCTCGACGACAGCGAAGTTCAATTCCTGGAAAAGCACCAGCAAAAGCAGGCGGCGTACCAGAAAAACATTCAATACTACATGAGGCCGCAGCAATGACGACCATAAGCGCCGCGGGAATCGCGGAAATCATCGAATACGCCGGCTACCTGTGGTGGCTGTGGCTGTTCATCCTGGGGTATTTCTATTACAATTGGGTGCGCGAGCATTTGGCGTTCTCGCCGCTGCTGGTAATCGTCATCGGCGCGATCCTCGTCTACTACCTGGTGATCCAATACCCACTGCTTGGCTCCATTGGCCTGGTCGGGTACACGCTCATATTCTCGGGAGTGCTTTACCTGCTGCCGATGTTTTTGCCGTTCCTTAAAAAAAGATGAAACACAAGGTGAGATTGACATGGGAAGGGTCCGCAATTTCCTGAAGGCATACCACGCCGCGCACCAGACGCGCGCCTCATGGTACCACCTGCAATGGAGGATTACCGCCGCACTGTTCTCTGCAGCCGCAGTGGCGCTAATCTACAACTTCCTGTTCTGGAGGTACAACATCTTCATCCCCGAAATCGGCGGGTTCCTCGGCGAAAGGTACTTTTCCTGGTTCATGATAGGCGCGATATTCGGCATAGTGTGCCTTAGCGCCGTGTTTGAAGGCGAGTTCATCCTCGGAGTGCGCCGCGTGGCAAAGGAAGTCGAGCACGAGGCCAAAAGCGAATTCCGCCGCGCCCCAAAGCGCGCCAAGCGCAAGGGATAAAAGCGAAGGACGCCAGAACAACAAAACGCAGCGAAACGGCAATTTGCCGAAACGGGCGGATTGCCTAATGGATGCCTGCGACTGGCTCTGATTGGCTGTTTTGGGTGAAATGGATTGGGCGTTGAATTCGAGCTTGACGAAGACCGAATAATAGTGCGGGACCTCATCTCAGTTCAAGCGCTCGACAAGGGATATTTCGGCAGCGAAAACCCGCAAAGCAAGGCCCAGCTCATACTCATGCCCGAAGAGGCGCTCTACCTCATTGACGTGCGCAACGCCACCTGCAGGCGCGGCAAGCGCGACGCGTCCTTCAACGAAGTCGCGCGCAAGTTCTCCAAGGCCAAGAAATTCCTCGCAAGGTACTACTGCTACCGCGACTGGCGCGACCGCGGGCTCATTGCACGCTCGATTGCCGAAGCGCACGGAGACTACGGCCGCAGCCCCGTATCGAAATACCCGTCGAAGGAAACCCGCTTTGAGCAAGTCAAGGCCCGCGCGCTATTCTTCACCGACGACCTCATGGCGGTAATTGACGACGACGAGGAAGGCCGCAGGCTCTACGAACAAGGATGGTTCGGGCAATTCGGCACCTACAAGGCCAAAAAGCACGGCCGGTTCCTCAAGCTCGACGCATACGAGACACTGTTTTTGATGCGCCACGCAGGGCTCAAAACCAATATCATCGAAAAGAAGCTCCTCAAGGAATGCCTGCGCCGGCGCGCGGACTTCCCCGCGCTCTACGAAGTCTACGAGGACTGGAGGCTGCGCGCCTTCGTGCTCAAGACCGGGTTCAAGTTCGGCACGCACTTTAGGCTCTACTTCCCTGGTGCGTCGCCGGCGCTCGCCAACGACGAGTGGATGCACAGCAAGCACGTGATACAGGTCTTCCCCAGGGAAAGCAAGATGCTCATCAGCGAGTGGGCGCGCGCAATCCGCGTCGCGCACGGAGTGAAAAAGACGTTCATTTTGGCGATTCCGGGCGCCAAAAAGCCAACTGAAGGCGCAAGCGCTGATTTTCTGCTCTACCACCGCAAGAAAGGCGGCCTGATAGAGAACCCGAAAGAGGACACTCCGAAATACGCAATGCTTGCGTTGAGCGAAGAGGAGGAAATCGGCGGCGAAGAGCTCGCCGGCGCAATCGACAACGCCAAGAACTTAGGGCTCGACCTCATGCTTTCAATCTGCGACCGCGAGACCTCGATAACGCACTACCGCGTCAAGCGCGTCGAGCTCCCGAAAAGCAAGTACGAATACTACGAGATTGAATGGACGCAGCCGTGACGGGAACTGCATTGGCCATTACCACAGGAAGGAAGTGCAATCCCCCGTAAAACTGCTTGCGAGCAGGCTGAAAAAAAGGCCGCCTCCGAAAAGAATAAATAGTGATTTGCCATTAAATCACTATGCCGGTTTCGAGGCGATTGCGGTATAACGGGTGATAAGGGATGTCGGTTCTGACTGTTGAATTCCGGGGCGTGCTTGAGGATGTCCTGACCGCCCTGGTCAAGCAAGGGTATGCCAAGACGAAGTCTGAAGCGCTGCGCATGGCGCTTTTGCATTACGGCGAGGAGCTCGGGCTGGTGCATAGCAGGCTGCACGCGAAGGCCGAGGAATACGCCTACGCCGAAATCAAGTCCAGGTGAGCCGCATGTATCTGGACGTAGACGTGCTTTACGCGCTGGTGAAGGAAAAGGACTTCCACAAAGAATACGCCGAAAGGATTACTGCAACGGCGGGCGCCAAGGTAACGTCCTGCGTTTCCCTCCTCGAGCTCGAAATCGTCGTCAAGCGCGAGCTCGGGGACGAGAAAAGCATGGAAATTGACCGGTGGGTCCGCAGGCTCGTGCCCGGGATTGACATTGCCGAATTTACGGAAAAACAGTTCGCCAAGAGCCTCGAATTGAGGAAAAAATACGGGCTGGGAATATTCGACGCCGTCCACGCCGCGGTTTGCCTGGAGAAGGGAGGGCAGATGGCATCGACCGACCACGCCTTCGACCGCGTGCCCGGAATCGCCAGGATAAAATAGGCGGGCAGGGCAGTTACCGGGCAAAGCCTGCCAAGGAAAACCAACTTGCGAAGAGCTCGCCTGCGCAATCGACAACGCCAAGCACCTCGGCCTCGACCTGATGCTCTCAATCTGCGACAGGGAAACCCAGCATCACACACTACCGCGTCAAGCGCGTCGAGCTCCCGAAAAGCAAGTACGAATACTACGAGATTGAATGGACGCAACCCTAGGGTAAGAGGGGGGAGGGGCGACACGCGTCCGCGGAGACTTCGCGTCTCCGGGGCGCCGAAGACTGGTGGTCTTCGAGCGGGGGGGAGTCTTCCCCCAGAGGTGTCGAATGCTACGAGATTGAATGGACGCAGCCGTAGATTCAACGGCAACACTACCCTAAAATAGGATAGCCGCAATAGCGGCGGAAAAGCTTATTCCTCGGAAACGCTGTTTCTCTTCGCTTTGCCGTTGCCGTTCTTGAGCGAGTTGACGTGCGCGACGCGCTTTTGAACCAAAGCATTGGTGCCGATGTCCTTGCGGTGGCGCACGGGCCCGGCAATCTTGCATACCGCCTCTTCAGCGAGCTTTTCCGCTGCCTCGATTGTGGAAGCGAAGCCCACGCAGGCGACCGCGCGCGAAGTGCCCATTGAATAGACGTTCTTTTGCGCCGTGGATTCCACCGAGCCAAGGTAGTATTTTACGCCGGAATTGGCCTTCGAAAAGGCTTCCAGCGCAGCCAAGTCTATGGTCGAGCCGTTCTTTTTCGGATTCTCGGGATAGCCCTGGGGGACGGCGTACTTGCATACGGATGCCATCGGGGCAAACGAGAGCTTAAGCGTCGAGAGCTTCTGGCTTGCAACAGCTCGGCAGACTTCAACGAAATCGTTTTCAAGCAGTGGCAGGACGTTCATTATCTCGGGGTCGCCAAAGCGCGCGTTGTATTCAATGAGCTTGACGCCCGAGGCAGTGACCATGAACCCGCCGTACATGACTCCCTTGTAATATTGCCCGGTTTCATTGTAAAGCGCAGCAGCAAGGCGTTCCGTGATTTCCTTCGCGTCGGCGACGTCTTCCTTGGAAACGAACGGCAAAAGGCCGTTGGCGGCGGAATACGAGCCCATGCCGCCGGTATTCTGGCCGACGTCGCCTTCATACGCGCGCTTGTGGTCCTGGACCGCCGGGCATGGCACGACAGTCTTGCCGTCGGTAATGAACTGCAGCGAGAATTCCTCTCCCTCGAGCTTTTCCTCGACGATTACCCTGCCGCCGGATGCGAGGATTTCACGGCAATACTCCATGGAATCGTCGATTCCCTTGAGGTGCTCGCCAAGCAGCTTGACTCCCTTGCCGCCGGAAAGGCCGTCGGGCTTGATGACAAAGCTGTTCATGCTCAGAAGGTAGTCGCGCAAGCCGGATTCGGAATCGAAGGACTTGTGCTCGGGGTTGCCCTCGATTCCGTATTTTTGCATCAGCCCGCGGGTAAATGACTTGCTGGTCTCGAGGCGTGCCAGCGACTTGGACGGCCCAAAACAGGCGACGCCCATTTCCTCCAGCGCGTCGACGGCCCCGACGGCAAGCGCGGCCTCGGGGCTCATGACCGCAATGCTTGCGCCGGTTTCCTTGGCAAATTTCGCAAGCGCAGCCAAATCCTCAAGCCGCCCGACCTGCACTTTCTTGGCCTTTGCCAAAACGCCGGGGTTGTTGTGCGACAGGTACGCGTAAAGCTCGGCGCCGGCGCTCTTTGCAATCGCATCTGCAAGGCAGTCGGCGCGCGCGGTCGAGCCCAAGCCCACTAGCAACACTTTTTCCGCCATGCGAATCTCCCCTGGTTTGGTTGGATATTAATTGCTTATAAAGAATTGGCTTAATTGAATGGCACTACGTTGCTGCCGTCAGCCGAAGATGCTTCCAAAGCCTGCGGTCGCAGCGTCCTGTTCCGCCTCGATTTTCGCCGAAATTGAGTCCGCTTCATCTCCGGATAGTTCCTTGGCGGTCTCCAGCGCGGCCAGCCTTGCCTTGAGCTTGCCGGCAACCACATCATCGGCGGTCTTGAAGTAAACGACGTAATTGCCTCCCTTTAGGCCCATGGGCTTGCTCTCGCGCAACACATAACCCGTTTTGACGAAGGAATCGCCGGCGTACGGGTCCGCGGCGAGCGCGTCTTTGAGCTTCCCGTAGTCCTTGCCTTCGACAAGATATACGAACCTCATGATTTCTTCGACCTCGACTTTGCCTGGATTGAACCCGGGGGCTTTCTGGCAGCAACCCCGGACTTTCGGCCAGTGGCAGCCTCCTTTGGCGCATTGGAAAACGCCTTTGCCGGAATCGCAAGCGGCTTGGGCGCAGACGCCAAGTTGTCCTTGAGCACTCCCGCCTTTTCAAGAATTGATGCGTAAATGCTGGTGTGGGCGAATGCGAACGCGAGCGCCATCAACGCGGATGAAGCGGCAGAAAGCACGTTTGATGCAATCGCCAGTGCCCGGGTTTGCGGAAAGAGCGAAATGATGCCGTTGGGTATGGCGAATGCCAGCGACACGGCTATTGCGCAGATGAGCATGGAAACGAAGAGCCTTGCGAAAACGCCGAGCGCACGGCCTTGGGTGAGCTTCCATGAAACGCGCAGGGAGTCCGACATCGAGAGGTCTTCGTTGAGGAACGCCGGCATCGCCTGGCTAAAGCGCACGGACGAGTAAATCATTGAGACGAAGTATGCCGGGATTAGAATAACAAACAGCAATGCCGCTCCGGCGCCAATGAACGGGGACAAAAACAGCGCGCCCCAGAAGGCAAGCGAAAGCATCAACAGCGGCATGCTCATCCAGTTGAACATGACGGCGATTAAGACGAGCAGGGAAAGCAGGGCAAACCTTGCAACGGAATTGAAGCCCAACGCGATTGTCTTGAGGCCTGCCTTCGCCATCGCGTGCTTGCGAACATACGCCGAGACTATGGATGAGGCAATCCAGGAAACTATGCCGATGAATACAAAACCAGTGATGATCTTCAAAAATGCCGGGATGAGCAGCAGCGCGGGATTCGCGCGAAACCATTGGGAGGCGTCGCCCTTGGCCCAGCTGTCAGGGGAGTTGGCAAACCCGGGGAAAAGCGAGAACATCATGCTCAGTATGAACAGCGAAACTATTAGGTTGATGGCGAAAAACGCGGCTGCATAGAGCCATGCTTTTGAGTCCGCCAGCCAGGAGAAGCCGAACCTGACTGCCTCAATGGAATCCTCCATGAAGTCTCCCAAAGCCATGCACCCCAAAAAACGATTTTGCGGCAATCAAACCCAGTACGAGAGCTTTTTCAGGCCGGTTATTTCCGAAGTCCCCTTCCCCGAATATTTCCTTCGCCCGATCCTGGCGGAAAGCTCGTTTGCAAACGATGCATAATCAATGTCCGCGCTCGGAAGGCCAAAATGGGTTAAGAGCGCCGCACCCTTAATAACCCTTTTCGCCGGCTTGTGCCGCGCGCGCACGCGGACCTTGAACCTGCCGTCAGCAGACGCCGCGCTGGCAGTGGGAAGCCTTGACTTGAAGCTCACCCTTCCATTCGCGTCCCCGTAAATCTCGAATTTGCCGCTCTTCCAGTCCGTCCAATAGAGCTGGTAGTTCACCGGCACCCTTCTCCCGTTGATGTCGACAAAAAACTGCATCAAACCGACAAATTTTGCATTGCCTTTGCCGGAAACCGGCTGGCAGAGCGCGACATTCCAATTCCACCCCGACGAAACAATCGGCAGCGCAACGCGCACGCCCTCGGTGTAGCCGTACTGGCCTTCGATGCGCGCGCCGACAAGCTCGGCGACCTGCGGCGGCAGGTTCATTGAAGACACGTCGCCTTCGGCGGAAATCTCGAGGGAGCCGGAAAGCGGGTTGAGCACCCAGGTGCAGAGTATGCGGCCGAACACGTTGAACACGCAGCGGTAGTTCCCGATTTTCGGGATTTTGCGGAATGAATACTTGAACACGAGTTTCCCGCTCCCGCGCGGCACCGAAATTGCAAGCGAATATTCCAGGCCGTTGAATTCAAGCACGGCCTCGCGCTCGGCGTCCTTCACCGAAGCCTTGCCGTCGGCAAAACGCGCCGCGCAAGTGCCTTCGCCGAACAAAAACGACTTTCCCCCCGCGCGCAGTTCGTTGAACAGCCGGCACTGCCTCTCGTCGAAGGCCAGCGCAGCAAATGCCTGCGTGCCCTCGCCGTGGACGTAGGAGTAAAACCAGCCGCGTTCGGACGCCGACTTGGACCCGCGGAAAAACTCGCCGGGCTCAAACAGCCGCGCGTAGCCGGCGAACTTGGCGTCCCCGCGCCGCACGCGATGCACGCCGCGGTTGCGGCCGTCGAAAAAAAACTCGAGAATGTCCTTGTTGGTCGCGTGCATGGAAGAAAGCCACCGCTAGGACAACTGCTTTCCCATATAAATGCCGTCGCGTGCGTAGCCAAGCGCACGGTAGTAGTTGCGCACCCCCACGCCGGAGATGACCAGCAGCTTGTTCGCGCCGAATTCCTCGCGGGAAACCCGTTCCGCCTCCGCCAGCAGCTGGCTGCCCAAGCCGCCGTGCTGCATGGAATCCAGCTTGTTGGAACCATCCTTTTCGCCGACGCGGAGTTGCTCGCCGTAGACATGCAGTTCGCGAACGCCGGCCGTATTGGGCGCAATCTCGGGCCGAAAACGAGTTTCGCCGGGAATCCGAAGGCGCAAAAAGCCAAGCAGAGCACCGATGCCAGTTTCCTCGAAGCTCAAGAACACCTCTTGCCCACCGCTGGCGGCGTAATCCCTGCGAACCATGCGCACATTTTCCCAGTCGACGCGCGTGCCACGCTTGAGCTGCCGGATTCCGGCCTCCCTGCACCGGATGCAGCGGCATTCAACGCCGTTTTTGCGCATCTTTATGGCAATCAGCTCCCGCAGGTTGCTTTTCTCCACGCCGTCGGCGATGAGGTTGACGGGAATGTCGCGGTTGACGCGCATGATGCGGCACCACTCCGGCACGAAGCGCTTGCACTCTGCGATTACGCCGGCGGCGGTCTCGGAATCATAAGGCTTGTATTCGCCGCGCCGCCACAACTGGTAAAGCGGGGTGTTGGGCATGACCAGAGTCGGGTAAATCTTGAGCATGTCGGGCTGGAAATCGCCGCCGGTAAAAAGGCGCTTAAAGTCCTCGACGTCCTCTTGCGGGTTTGCAAAAAGCCCGGGCATCATATGGTAGCAGACCTTGACGAAAGAGTCCTTGAGCCTCGCGGTGGCGCCAATAACGTCCGCAACGGTGTGCCCGCGGCCGCTCTTTTTCATCACCGCCTCCGACAGCGACTGGACGCCGATTTCCACGCGCGTCATGCCGTAATCGAGCATCGCCGAAATCTGGGAAGGCGAACAATAGTCGGGCCGCGTCTCCAAGGTAAGCCCGATCATGCGGTGCTTGGCAGACTCGTTGAGCTCCTGCGCGGCCTGGATGGAGGCGGATGGCACGCCGTTGAGGGCGTCGTAAATGCCTTTGATGAATTTATCAGTATACTCCGCCGGCGCGGAATTGAAGGTCCCGCCCTGCACGATTACCTCGCACTTTCCAGTGACATGGCCGATGAGCTCGAACTGGCGCAAGCGGGCGTTGACCTGCCTAAAGGAATCATAATCGTTTTGCGACGCGCGGCGCGCTGCCGGCTCCTTTCCAGTGTACGCCTTTGGCGAGCCGGCCTCGACGCCGCCGGGGCAGTAAATGCACTTCCCCGGGCACGGCATCGGCACAGTCATGATGGCGATGTTGCTGATGCCCGAAAGCGAGCGCACGTCCTTGATTTTAAGGAGCCTGCGCCAGTCTTCGGAAATGCCACCCTCCATTTTCTCGACGAATTCGAGGATGTCCGGGTTCTTCACAACGCCGGAAAGCCCGTTTGCGCTGCACGCCGACATCTTGAGGCGCTCAAGCTCGCGCGGCGGCATCCCGGGATTTTTCTTGAGCCGCGCGTAGATTTGCGCCAGAGCAAGCTCCTTGTTGGAATCCATTGGAAAAGCTGGGGATTGTTAAAAATAAAAACGCCCCGCTGGCGGGAAAAAAAGGAAAGAAACGCGGAAAACGGTCAGCGCTCGCGGCCGAACAGGAGCACGCCGGCGGCCAACAGGACCAGCCCGAGCACGAAATCAACGTAAATCGTCTGCATGAAGGCGTTGGCTATCTTGGATATGCTGTCGTTCACAATCTGTCGCGCCTGCGCCGAGCTGGCGGAAATGTCGGCCTCGGCCTGGCCCATGGAGCGCGCCTGTTCCTCGCTTGCCGTAATCTGCGCGTCGAGCAGCGGCTTGCTGATTTCCGACTGCGCGGAAGTGATTTGCATCTGGTTGTACTGGCTTGCCGCAAGCGCCATAAACGCCGTGCCGAGCAACAGGAAAACGTAGCTTAACGCGATTTTCTTGGACAAGAATCCCACACCCCTCCAACGACGGAGGGAACAATTAACCACCACTGAATTTAAAAATGCCCCGCCATCTCTGTTCACAACGCATTAAAAACAATAAACACCATTTCTTTTTACAACGCCTCCGTAGCTCAGCAGCAGAGCGCCTGTCTTGTAACCCGCCGCGCCCCGGTTCCGCGCGATGGGAAGGAAAACAGGAGGTCGAGGGTGCGACCCCCTCCGGAGGCTTCCGATTTACCTGGTGATGACCATGAAAGGAAGCTATTCCATGATGCATGCCGACACCGCGTTGATGGCAGTAGGCGCCATCATGTTCTTGGGCGGCGACCCAACCGGCATGTGGGTTGCCGTAGCCGGCGCCGGATTGCATTTCGCGTCAGGCGGCGTTTAAACTCGTTATTCTGGTGCGACCCCCTCCGGAAGCTTTTGCCGCAAACAGCAACCCATAAAAGCACGGGGGCGCACAAACGCTTTTCTTTACCGTTTCACCAACCGGTGCAGTTCATGAGAGGACACGCGGAGCTATATTACGCAGACTGGGCGCTGCTGGCCATCGGCATTTATAGATAACTGCGCGGTTTAGGTGACATACGTGTCCACAAAAAAAGAGTTTACCAAACCACGCTTGCGCTGAATCCCCTGCATCTTGCGCAACACCAAATGACGAAGCTCTTCTTTAGTTTGCGCCTGATGACTTTTCAACTTGAAACCCTTCAAATATTCCCACACATGCTCGTCTGGATTCAATTCTGGCGAGTACGATGGAATCCGATAAATCGCAAGACGAGTTCCGTTTTTCGCAACAAATTCGTTCACCAACTTCGCCTTGTGCACAGGCGCGCTATCTTCTATCACGATAATTTTACGAAGCGGATGATGCCGAAGTATCTGTTCTAAAAATTCGATATGTTTCAACGCATTCACTCGCACTTTTTCAAGTCGAAACAACATGCGTCCGGAAGGGCTGATCGCCGAGGTAACGGTCACACCCCCTTTGTGACCGGTCACCCGAACAACCGGAGTTTTTCCTCGGGGCGCCCACGTGCGCCCCATGACGGGCGTTAGTGAAACGCCCGCCTCATCTTGAAAATACAGAATCGCACGCCACTTTTTGACGTGTTCCAGAATCAATGGCCATTGCTCGCCAAGCCATTTTTTAACTTCAGCATCGTCGCGCTCGATGGCTTGACGTCTCGGTTTTTGCGGAGTAATTTTCCACCGGTTGAGTAAACGCATGACGTTGGTTGAATGCAAACTCACGTTCCAATTGCGTTTGAGCATGATGCGCAGACGTTGGCATGTCCAAAGGGGCGTTTCAAAACCGTATTGCATCGCGTCTTTTTCAAGCATCGCCAATACGGCGGGAACGTCTTCGTCTGGAATTTTGGTTTTTGGGCCGGATGCTTTTTTACTTTTCAGAGCGGTTTTGCCTTGACGGTTGTAGGTGGTGATCCATCGGGATACGCTTCCTCGATGGATACCGAAGTATTCGGCGATTTGATTGACGGGTTCTCCTTTTTCGTGCAAAGCAATGGTCCGTAGGCGGTAATGTTCAAGTACTTCGTGTGATAGGGTTCGACCGTCAGAAAAAGTCATAGCGTTGATTACTCAGGAAAAGAATATAATCCTATGTCACACAAGCAACGCAGTTATCTATATTACCTGACCCGGTTAAAGTTAGACCAACTGAAGAAAAGACAATATTTTCTTGGTTCGAAGTACCAAAAACCAGTACGATTTCCCAATTAGAATACTATGACCCCCTTGATTCCTCTAAATCATTTATTTTAATTGTGCCAAATCCAGTTAGCCCATCCTCATCGTCCCCTAGGCCCCCCGCTCCTACCCCGGAAGTTAAAACAGTTAAAGTAGGAAATATTGGAGAAACCCTTACCGATGGTAAATTGAAAATAACTCTTAATTCCGTTCAATATTTAAATCAGATTCCAAGTGACAATCAATTTCTATCGGCAACAGCCAAACCGGGTAAAATTTTTGCCATTGTTGATGTTTTAATAGAAAATATTGACCAAGAACCAACATCAATAAGTTCAATAACGCAATTTAAGGTCAAAGACACGTCTCAAGGCTACAATTATGATGTTGATTTCATGGGGTATATAGGTTTGCAACAGCAAGTGGATGGAAAACTTCAACCCGGCGATAAAATCCGAGGAAAGCTAGCTTTTCTTGTCCCCGCTGGTGCATCCGATTTGCAATTAGTATTTTCGTTCGGGTTTCTTGATTACGCACAAGCCAAATTCAATATTGGG